>NZ_CP102280.1:1065000-1374160 GCF_025150085.1 Dorea longicatena | reverse complement strand
ACATCTCCCATACCTGCAGGTACCAGTACTTCTTCGTATACACGGCGGACACCATCACCGATCGCACGAATATCATTCGGCTCCTGATCTGGTTTGTAAGGAATACCTACACCACCGGACAGGTTGATGAATTTGATGTGTACACCTGTTTCCTTCTGAAGTTTTACCGCAACTTCAAACAGTACTTTCGCAAGCATCGGATAATATTCATTTGTTACGGTATTACTTGCAAGGAATGCATGGATACCAAATTCTTTTGCTCCTTTTGCTTTCAGAATTTTGAAAGCTTCAAATAGCTGTTCAGTTGTCATTCCGTATTTTGCATCTCCCGGATTATCCATGATATCATTACTGATCTTGAACATTCCGCCCGGATTGTAACGACAGCTGATAGTCTCCGGAATATGTCCGATTGCTTTTTCAAGAAAATCAATGTGTGTGATATCATCCAGGTTGATGATCGCATTCAGCTTATCTGCCAGTACGAATTCTTCTGCAGGTGTATCATTCGAAGAAAACATAATATCCTCTCCTGTTGCCCCGATCGCATCGGAAAGCATCAGTTCTGTATAAGAAGAACAGTCACATCCGCATCCGTATTCTCTTAAAATATTGATCAGAAATGGATTCGGTGTTGCCTTTACTGCAAAATATTCTCTGTATCCCTTATTCCATGAAAACGCTTCTTTTAAGGCTTTCATATTCTCACGCATTCCTTTTTCATCATATAAATGAAATGGTGTCGGATATGTTTTGATTATCTCATCCAACTGTGCTTTTGTTACAAATGGTTCTTTTTTCATCAATCTCTGTTCTCCTCTCGTATCGATAATAATTTTATCTCATTCGCAAGTGCTGTCTTGTATAATTCCACAAAGTTTTTTTGTCCGGAATAAAGACACGTATTCATGCTTCCTTCTCCGTATTCACCTGTCAGTACATATTTGGAGTCAGCAATGACTCCGACCTGCATTCCTCTGCTCTCTCCGAGATATACTTTTGCATTGTGGAAAGTTGCCGGCTGATCCGTAATGATCACAACCTTTTTTCTCGCTTCCATCAGTGCATCCAGTTCCCGGATCAGAAGTAACAGATAATTTCTTGTACAGCTGATATAAACTCTCTGATCTACCTGCGATAACAGATTTTTTATCTTATTCAGTATATTCTCTGCGCCTTCGATCGTAATATATCCTTCTGCGTATGCTTTTTCCGATGGCATATGTTCCTGCAGCCATCTTGCGGATTCTTCCAGCTTGCGGACACGATTCTTGCAAAACTCGTTGAGCGGGACAGGCACATACTTCCTGGTACTTGCCTCTTCCACAAGATATGCCGCACCTTTCTCTGTCATACTTGCCAGAGAATTATATGCATTAGACCTGGATATTCCTGTCTGTTTTGCAACCTCATACCCTGTTACCTTTCCCTCTGTCAGCAGGCACTGATAAATGCTTGCCTCCTGTCTTGTAAGTCCGAATTCCATCAGGCGCTCTGTAAATGATGTCTGTTCCATCTTAATCATTCACCTCTGGGTTCATTAGTAGTTCTCTACAGGAACACTATAAGTGAATTTTCTCTGTATGTCAAGGAGAATCTTTCTCAAAAACAACTGGAAAACAATCAAAAAAACAGAAAGCTTCAGACCCGAATATTTCAAGCCCCTTTGCTTTCTGTTTTTCTATACCAAAGTATGCAAGAGAAGTTGCCGGTGACAAGTTCTCTGTATTGCCATGCTCATTTATAATCTTCTATTTTCTGTCATCTACCATAGCGATTCTCATCATATTGCTTACGGTTCTGTTCTCAGATACATTCGTAGATGGAATTCCAAGTGTTAACACAACCATATCTCCTGCTTCTGCAAGCTGTTTTGCACAGATCAGATCGATCGCATTATCACAGATATCTTCTGTTGTGTATACTGCAACTGATTTCAGTGGCCTGACACCCCAGTTGATCTGCATTCTTCTCAGCGTTGCTTCATCTGGGCTGATACCGATAATACCTGTCTTTGGTTTGAACTTAGATACAACTCTTGCTGTAGCACCGGATACAGTAGGTGTTACGATACATTTTGCACGAAGGTTATTTGCTGTTGTTACCGTCGCATGTGCAAGTGCGCTGGATGCGCTCTTAAGTCTGTGTTCTCCAGCTTTTCTGAGGATCATATCATAGTCCAGGTGTTCCTCTGTATTCTCAACAATGTGAACCATCATCTGCAATGCTTCTAATGGATATTTACCCTGTGCGGTCTCTCCGGAAAGCATCACTGCATCTGTTCCGTCGTATACCGCATTGGCAACGTCTGTAACCTCTGCTCTTGTTGGACGTGGGTTACGCATCATTGAATCCAGCATCTGTGTAGCCGTGATAACCGGTTTGAAGTTATCGTTACATTTCTGGATAATTGTTTTCTGAAGGTATGGAACTTCTTCGGCAGGAATCTCAACACCAAGATCACCTCTGGCTACCATGATTCCGTCTGCACAGCGAATGATCTCATCGATATTCTTGATTGCCTCAAAGTTTTCAATCTTAGCAATAACCGGAATATATGGAGCTTTACATTCTCTTAAGAATGATTTGATCTCCAGGATACATTCTGCATTTCTTACGAAAGAAGCAGCGATAAAGTCTACGCCCTGTTCTACACCGAATTTCAGATCGTCACGATCTTTGTCTGTGATAGCAGGAAGACGGATTGCTACGTTCGGTACGTTAACACCCTTCTTCTCTCCAAGTTCACCGCCATTGACAACTTCACAGTTGATGTTATTGCCCTTTTTATCTTTTACCTTCAGCTCGATCAGACCGTCATCGATCAGGATTGTGCTTCCGGCTTTGACATCTTCTACCAGACCTTTATATGTAATAGATACGATCTTATTGTCTCCTACGATCTCATCTGTTGTCAGGGTAAATGTCTCGCCTGCTTCAAGCTGTACTTTCTTTCCGTCTTTTAATACACCTGTACGAATCTCAGGTCCTTTTGTATCCAGAAGGATCGCGATTGGTTTGTTCTCTTCCTCGCGGATCTTCTTTAACATATCCATACGACCTTTTTGCTCCTCATGATCACCATGAGAGAAGTTAAATCTTGCGATGTCCATTCCATTCTGGACTAACTTTCTCATCAGAGATTCATCGTTGGTATTTGGTCCCATTGTACAGATAATCTTTGTTTTTTTCATATTTTCCCTATTCCTCTCTTAGTTATTTAACATGTGTATGTGTGAACAAATGATCCTGGCAATATTCATAATTGCCATTACATTTTGAGCAATACCGGAATTCCAGATTCGGATCATCCATTTCTGTTCTTCCGCAGACTGCACATCTGTGTTTTGCTCCATTTGCATAGACATTCACCGGTCTTTCTGCCTGTCTCATCTTGCGCTTGAAATCATTCTTTCTCTTCATCTGGCCCGGTGAATACGGCTTCATATTCCGTGAACTTAAGAAAAAAATGATAAAGTTCAGGATCGAGATGAACGCAGCAAGTGCATTCGCCTTATAATATATGCCATAGACACCTCCGCCGTAGGCCGGAAGAAAAGCCTGTACGATCGCATACACAAAATACAGACCATCCAGCATCGCCAGCCATTTGATCTTGATCGGTATGACAAAGAACAATAACAGCTGGATATCCGGGTAGAGTGCCGCAAATGCAAAGAATAGCGACAGATTCAGATACCATGTATCCATCGGTAACACAGCGCCTGTCAGTAAAAATGCCAGTATGGCTCCTATTACAATAAAGAGCATTCCCGAAAAGAAATACAGATTAAAACGAAAAGCCCCCCACGCTGCCTCTAACTGCTTCCCTATCATATAATAGAGATACAGTACGAATACAATAAAAATCAGGCTGTCAGATGGAGGCTGGATAATAAACGTAACGATTCTCCATATCTGCCCCTGAAGAATCTTACCGGCATCCAGGCTTAGGAACTGGCTATAGAACGTCGGATTGATCAGATTCAGCACAAATCCGGCTGCATATAATATTATAATATAAGTCATGAGATTTGGAATCGCATATCTGCTAAATTTCCGTTCAAGTTTGTCTAACCAATTGTTCATATAACTGCTCCTTTATGTTTATTCTCACACTGTAGATATTCTACCTTCCTGAAAGATATTTGTCAATTATGCCAAGTAAAGTTCATCTCTTTTTAACATATCTTCAACATTTGTTAATTGTCTTTTGGCCACTTTTGTCGTATAATGTTACAGGTCACAATTAAGCAAAATGCATTTAATAAGAAGAAAGACATATATTTTAACATGATAAGGAGTTACATAATATGAATCAAAAGGAATTATACACACTTGGTATCGACATCGGTTCTACGACCGTAAAGATTGCCATATTAGATGAGAATAATGAAGTGGTATTTTCTGATTATGAGAGGCATTTCGCTAA
This sequence comes from Dorea longicatena, assembly GCF_025150085.1. Lineage (NCBI taxonomy): Bacteria > Bacillati > Bacillota > Clostridia > Lachnospirales > Lachnospiraceae > Dorea > Dorea longicatena. Next base: position 1,369,728 of record NZ_CP102280.1, on the reverse strand, counting down.
CATCCAGGAAACTCTTTCCGATTTGTTAGGAAGAGCGATACATAAATTAGGTCCTGTCCATGCATCACCGGTCATCACCGGTTCCGGCGGACTGACACTTGCGAAACACCTTGGAGTACCATTCGTACAGGAAGTTATCGCCGTATCAACTGCTCTTCAGGACTATGCACCTCAGACAGACGTTGCTATCGAGCTTGGCGGGGAAGATGCCAAGATCATCTACTTTGAAGGTGGTAATGTAGAGCAGCGTATGAACGGCGTCTGTGCCGGTGGTACAGGATCCTTCATCGACCAGATGGCTTCTCTTTTACAGACTGATGCCTCCGGACTGAATGAATATGCGAAAAATTATAAAGCTCTCTATACCATTGCCGCACGATGTGGTGTATTTGCCAAGACAGATATCCAGCCTCTGATTAATGACGGTGCTGCCAAAGAAGACCTTGCTGCTTCTATATTCCAGGCAGTTGTCAACCAGACGATCAGCGGACTGGCTTGTGGTAAACCGATTCGCGGACACGTCGCATTCCTCGGAGGACCGCTTCACTTTCTCTCTGAGCTGCGCGAAGCATTTATCCGTACACTGAAGCTGGACGATGAACACATCATCGCCCCGACACATTCCCATCTGTTTGCAGCAGTCGGATCTGCTCTGAATTCCAAGAAAGATCTGGACGTGGCACTCATCGATATGCAACGCCGTCTGGAAGGAAAAATCAAGATGGAATTCGAAGTAGACCGTATGGAGCCGCTGTTTGCAACGGAAGCAGATTTTAAGGAATTTGAGGAACGTCACGCAAAACATCAGGTGCCAGTCAAAGATCTTGCAACTTATCAGGGAAAAGCATTCCTCGGTATCGATGCAGGTTCTACAACAACCACGGCAGCCCTGGTCGGCGAAGACGGTACTTTATTATATTCTTTCTATCATAATAACGATGGAGATCCGCTTGGTACAACGATTTCTGCAATTAAAGACATTTACAGCAAACTGCCGGAAGGCGTGGAAATTGTCCACTCCTGCTCTACCGGATATGGCGAGGCGCTGATCAAGGCCGCTCTCTTGTTGGACGAAGGAGAGGTCGAGACCGTCTCTCACTACTACGCCGCTTCTTTCTTTGAGCCAGACGTAGACTGTATCCTCGACATCGGCGGCCAGGATATGAAATGTATCAAGATCAAGAATCAGACTGTTGACAGCGTGCAGTTAAACGAAGCGTGTTCATCCGGATGCGGTTCTTTTATTGAAACATTTGCGAAATCACTGAATTATACCGTCGAAGACTTTGCTCACGAAGCATTATTTGCCAAGAATCCGATTGACCTTGGTACCCGTTGTACTGTTTTCATGAATTCAAAAGTAAAGCAGGCTCAGAAAGAGGGTGCGGAGGTTGCTGATATTTCAGCTGGTCTTGCTTATTCTGTAATCAAGAACGCATTATTTAAGGTTATCAAGGTATCCGATGCATCTGAACTCGGTAAACACATCGTTGTTCAGGGAGGAACCTTCTACAACAACGCCGTACTGCGAAGCTTTGAAAAGATCGCCAACTGCGAAGCAATTCGTCCGGACATCGCCGGTATCATGGGCGCATTCGGTGCTGCACTGATCGCACGTGAGCGTTACGTTGACTGCGAAGGCACAACCATGCTTTCCATTGAAGACATTGAAGCCATGGAATATTCTACTACCATGACCAAATGTAAGGGATGTACGAATAACTGCCGTCTGACGATCAATCATTTCAGCGGCGGACGTAAGTTCATCACAGGTAACCGTTGTGAGCGTGGTCTTGGAAAACAGAAAACAACAAACAAGCTTCCGAACTTATTTGAATATAAATTAAAACGATATTTTGATTATGAACCATTGGCAGAGGAAAATGCTCCTCGCGGACTCATTGGTATCCCTCGTGTACTGAACATGTACGAGAATTATCCGTTCTGGTTCACATTCTTTAATAAACTGGGATTCCGGGTTGTCCTTTCTCCTGTATCCAACCGCAAGGTATACGAACTGGGAATTGATTCCATCCCGAGTGAATCCGAGTGTTATCCGGCGAAGCTGGCACACGGACATGTACAATGGCTGATCAACAATGGCATTAAGACGATCTTCTATCCTAGTATTCCATATGAAAGGAATGAATTTGCCGAAGCCAACAATCATTACAACTGCCCGATTGTAACTTCCTACCCGGAAAATATCAAGAACAACATTGATGCGATCGTACACGGAGAGGTTGATTTCCTTCATCCGTTCATCTCATTTGCCAGTGAAGATACGATTTCTTACCGACTGGTTGAAGAATTATCCGAGAAGTTCCACATCCCGGCAGATGAGATCAAAAAAGCAACTCATACTGCATGGGAAGAACTCGCTGCATGCAGAAAAGATATGCAGAAAAAAGGTGAAGAGACAATCAAATTCTTAAATGAAACCGGCAACCGTGGTATCGTTCTCGCAGGACGTCCGTACCACATCGACCCGGAAGTAAACCATGGTATCCCGGAACTGATCAACTCTTATAATATTGCAGTTCTGACGGAAGATTCGATCTCCCACTTAAATCCTGCAGAGCATCCATTAAATGTTATGGATCAGTGGATGTATCATTCCCGTCTGTATGCTGCTGCAAACTATGTAAAGACTGTAGATAATCTGGATCTGATCCAGTTAAACTCTTTCGGATGTGGTCTGGATGCTGTTACAACCGATCAGGTTGCATCCATCCTGAACGATTCTGACAAGATCTACACCTCTCTTAAGATCGACGAGGTTAACAACTTAGGTGCCGCAAGAATCCGTGTAAGATCACTGCTTGCTGCGATCCGAGTCCGAGAAAAGCGCGGAGATAAACGTGAGATCAAATCCTCCGCCATCAAAAAGGTTGCATTTACCAAAGAGATGCGTAAGAATTACACGATTCTCTGCCCGCAGATGTCTCCGATCCATTTCGAGCTTCTGGAGCCTGCATTTAATTCATCCGGATATAACCTTCAGGTTCTGCCGAACGACAACAAACAGGCCGTTGACGTAGGACTGAAATATGTAAATAACGATGCCTGCTATCCGTCACTGATGGTAGTCGGCCAGATCATGGAAGCTATCCTTTCCGGTAAATATGACACACACAAGATTGCCGTGATCATCAGTCAGACCGGTGGTGGATGCCGTGCTTCCAACTACATCGGATTCATCCGCCGTGCCCTTAAGAAGGCCGGTTACGGACACATTCCGGTCATCTCCATCAACTTAAGTGGTCTGGAGGATAATCCAGGATTCAAACTGACTCCGAACCTGATCTTACGAGGTATCTATGGTGCAGTATTTGGTGACATCTTCATGAAGTGTGTATACCGTCTGCGTCCATATGAGGCTGTTCCAGGCTCTGTCAATGCAATGCACAGAAAATGGGTAAAGGTATGCCAGGACTTTGTATCAAACGGCTACCCGAGCAGGCGTAAATTCAAACGTCTCTGCCGTGAGATCATTGAAGACTTTGACAATAACATCGAATTACTTGATATAAAGAAACCTCGTGTTGGTGTCGTTGGAGAAATCCTTGTCAAATTCCTTCCGGCAGCCAACAACTACCTGGTAGATCTTCTGGAAAGCGAAGGAGCCGAGGCAGTTGTTCCGGATCTTCTGGACTTCCTGCTCTACTGCTTCTACAACCAGAACTTCAAGGTGGAAAAGCTTGGATTCGAAAAGAAAAAAGCCACAACAGCTAATCTTGGTATCAAAGCTCTGGAATGGTTCCGTGCTCCGGCAACCGAAGCATTTGCGGCCAGCAAGCACTTCACACCACCTGCTAAGATCCAGGATCTTGGAAAGATGGCTTCGGACATCGTATCTCTTGGTAACCAGACTGGTGAAGGATGGTTCCTTACAGGAGAAATGTTAGAGCTGATCCACAGTGGTGCACCAAATATCGTGTGTACACAGCCATTCGCCTGCCTGCCGAACCATGTCGTAGGTAAGGGAGTTATCAAAGAACTTCGCAGACGCTATCCGGAATCTAATATCGTAGCGATTGATTTCGATCCGGGTGCAAGTGAAGTTAACCAATTGAATCGACTGAAGTTGATGCTTTCTACGGCGAATAAGAATTTGAATAAATAATTGGAGATTTAATACATCAGACGACGGTTACCCGGACCGGAATAAAAGTTAGGAATCCTCTACATTCACTGGAAAGGATTCCTAACTTTTATTCCGTGGGTATCGAATGCCTGAAGAATTAAATGGCGGAAGGTTACGAAAAGCCCGAAAAAATGTAGCAAAAAAGAGGATGAATATCTGTCACTCAACTAAATGAGATTTGATATTTATCCTCTTTTTTCATCTAACAGTTGTCAAATGTATGCTGTCAAGCAATAGTCAAATAATTCTATTTTTCATACTACTTTCAAGCATACCACAAAGCTTGATTTTAATCCATTCCTTAGAATTTACCAGCCTGAGCTGCTTCTTCAACGGATACAGCAACTGCAACAGTCATACCAACCATCGGGTTGTTTCCTGCTCCGATCAGTCCCATCATTTCTACGTGAGCTGGTACTGATGAAGATCCTGCGAACTGTGCATCTGAGTGCATACGTCCAAGAGTATCTGTCATACCGTAAGAAGCTGGACCTGCAGCCATGTTATCCGGGTGAAGTGTACGTCCTGTACCACCGCCTGATGCTACTGAGAAGTACTTCTTGCCCTGCTCGATACATTCTTTCTTATATGTACCTGCAACTGGATGCTGGAAACGTGTCGGGTTTGTAGAGTTACCTGTGATAGATACGTCTACGCCTTCTTTGTGCATGATTGCAACACCCTCACGTACGTCGTTAGCACCGTAGCAGTTAACTTTAGAACGGAGTCCGTCAGAGTAAGAGATTCTCTGTACTTCTTTCAGTTCTCCTGTGTAGTAATCATATTCTGTCTGAACATATGTGAATCCGTTAATTCTTGAGATGATCTTTGCAGCATCTTTTCCAAGACCGTTCAGGATAACACGAAGAGGTTTCTTACGAACTTTGTTAGCCTTCTCTGCGATACCGATAGCACCCTCAGCAGCTGCGAATGATTCATGACCAGCCAGGAATGCGAAACACTCTGTATCTTCTTCCAGAAGCATCTTTCCTAAGTTACCATGTCCAAGACCTACTTTTCTCTGATCAGCAACTGATCCAGGAATACAGAAAGCCTGAAGTCCTTCTCCGATTGCTGCTGCAGCTTCTGCTGCTGTCTTACATCCTTTTTTGATTGCGATTGCTGCACCTACGATGTATGCCCAGCATGCATTTTCAAAACAGATTGGCTGAATACCTTTGATCTGATTGTATACATCAAGTCCGGCATCCTTTGTGATCTGCTGTGCTTCTTCGATAGAAGAAATACCATAACCAGCCAATACTTCATTGATTTTATCAATTCTTCTTTCATATGATTCAAATAAAGCCATTAATTTATCCTCCTGATTAAATTACCTTAAAATATTGAGATTACTCCTTACGTGGGTCGATGATCTTAACTGCATCTGCAACACGTCCGTACTGTCCTTTTGCTTTCTCCCAAGCTTCGTTTGGAGTGTCTCCAGCTTTTACGAAGTCTGTAAATTTTCCAAGGCTTACGAACTGATATCCGATGATCTCATCGTTCTCATCAAGAGCGATACCTGTTACATATCCTTCTGCCATTTCAAGGTAACGAGGACCTTTAGCTAATGTTCCGTACATTGTACCAACCTGTGAACGAAGTCCTTTTCCGAGGTCTTCCAGTCCGGCTCCGATAGCAAGTCCGTCTTCAGAGAATGCACTCTGAGTTCTTCCGTATACGATCTGCAGGAATAACTCACGCATTGCTGTATTGATAGCGTCACAAACAAGGTCTGTGTTTAATGCCTCTAAAATAGTTTTTCCTGGAAGAATCTCAGAAGCCATAGCTGCTGAATGTGTCATTCCTGAACATCCGATAGTCTCAACGAGAGCCTCCTGGATGATACCGTCTTTAACATTCAGTGTTAATTTACAGGCACCCTGCTGAGGAGCACACCAGCCTACACCATGTGTAAAACCAGAGATATCTTTAATTTCCTTAGCCTGAACCCATTTTGCTTCTTCCGGAATCGGAGCTGGTCCGTGGTTTGCACCCTGAGCTACCGGACACATCATTTCTACTTCCTGTGAATAAATCATTTTAAAACTCCTTTCAACTATGTAAGTTTGCTTATCGTAAGGTTTGTTATCTCTTTAACATCCATACTTGTATTTATTTTCTCATATATTTCGACATTCGTCAATTGATTTTTCTCTACATTTTTATATGGAATTTTCTCTTTTTTTGGCACAATTTGCAAAAGGTTCTTCTCTGGGAAATACCATTCCCGAAGAAGAACCTTCTCATATCTCTTTCGACCTGTTTTCTTTCAAAAGAATCCTTATCTGCCTTTTTTACAAATTTCTTCTGAACCTACATACCGCCCTGTGTCAGTACCTGTACATTCTTTGCAATATAATCGATCAAAGATACGATTGTAAGTACCAGAGATACCCAGATCAGTACCTGTGCGATCATGTTAAATGCACCGCCAAGATCTGCGATCAGAAGGATCAGCATGAACATCTGGGATACCGTTTTGAATTTTCCCCAGTAGCTTGCAGCGATCACAATATCGTTGTCTGCTGCTACCAGACGGAATCCGCTGATGATAAATTCTCTTGCAATAATTACGATTACAAACCATGCCTGCAGTTTTCCAAGCGGGATCATGCAGATCATAGCCGAACATACAAGCAGTTTATCTGCCAGCGGATCCATAAACTTTCCGAAATTGGTTACAAGATTTCTGGCTCTGGCGATCTTTCCGTCCAGCATATCTGTAAGACTTGCCACGCAGAAAATAATCAATGCGATCCATTTGTTTGCAGCTCCGCCCACGCCTGTCAGCATGAAAAATACAAAAAACGGAACCATGATTACTCTTAAAACAGTTAACTTATTTGGTAAATTCATTATATCAACTCTCCTATCAAATCATATTCTGCTGCTCCGGTAACTTTCACTTTTGCGAAATCACCAGTCATCAGTTCTTCATCGGTATTTACAAAAATCAGTCCGTCTACATTCGGTGCATCGCGGTAAGTTCTTCCGACATATGCATTCTCATCGGCAACTTTTCCTTCGATCATAACCAGTACTTCTTTTCCGATCATATCTTCTGCCTGATCGAATACAATCTCCTGCTGCAGCTCCATAATATCTGCCTGACGGTCTTCTTTTACTTCTTCGTCGATCTGATCCGGCATGGTCGCCGCCGGAGTATCTTCTTCCGGCGAATAAGTAAATACGCCCAGTCTTTCAAATTCCATCTCATCTACGAATTCCATTACTTCTTCATGCTGCTCCTGTGTCTCCCCTGGGAAACCGGTGATCAACGTTGTACGAAGTGCGATGTCCGGAATCTCTTTTCTCAGTTTTGTGATCGTATCGATCAGCTGCTGCTTGGAAGTTCTTCTTCCCATTCTCTTTAAGATCGCATCGCTTGCATGCTGGATTGGGAGATCCAGATAATGGCAGATCTTCGGTTCTTCTTTCATTACCTGTATCAGATTGTCATCAATCTCTTCCGGATAACAGTACAGAAGGCGGATCCAGCGGATTCCTTTGATCTGACATAACTCTTTCAGAAGCTTATGCAGGGATTTTTCACCGTAAATATCCTGTCCATATACCGTTGTCTCCTGTGCAACCAGGATCAGTTCTTTTACGCCCTGGTCAGCCAGTTCCTGTGCTTCTTTGATCAGACGCTCCATCGGTACACTGCGGTAATTTCCACGGACTTTCGGGATAATACAGTATGTACAGTGTTTGTCACAGCCTTCTGCAATCTTCAGATATGCATAGTGACCTCCGGTCGTCACAAGTCTCTTTGTCTCCGGAAGCGGCAGCGCATTGATATCGGCAAGTTCTACTTCTGATTTACCTTCCAGTGCTTCTTCTACTGCTTCTACAATCTTATCATACGAAGTCGTTCCAAGCACTACATCAACTTCCGGGATCTCATCAATAATCTCCTGCTTATATCTCTGTGCCAGACATCCGGTTACAACCAATGCCTTTAATCTTCCTTCTTCTTTATATCTTGCCATATCCAGAATCGTCTGGATACTTTCTTCTTTTGCGTCATGAATAAAACAACAGGTATTAATCACCATAACATCTGCCAGTGTCTCATCATCAACAATCTGGTATCCTTTCGCATCCAGAAGTCCAAGCATGACCTCTGAATCTACCAGGTTCTTATCACAGCCAAGTGATACGAAAAATATATTCATTCGGTTCTCCTTTTTATTTATTTCTGATTTTTGCAGTATGCATTCTATTCGACACACATCTTTGCTATCTTGCTATATCCAGTTCAAGAAAGGCAGACACCTTGCGGCATCTGCCTTTTGTATCTCAGTCAGCAATGTGTCTGAAAGAATCCGTCTGCAACGGATCCTTAAGGTGTCAGATTTTATTCTTCTTCCTCTTCATCCTGTGCAATAATCGTCATCTTTCCCTGATTCATCTCATCAATTGCAATAGAAAGCGGCTTTTCGCCAACCTTTGCATCAACGAGCGGCATAGATCCGTCAATAATCTCTCTTGCTCTCTTTGCTGTAGCCATAACGATGGAATAACGGCTGTTAACTACCTTTGTTTCGCCCTCTTCAACGTCTTTATTTACTACTTTCATTAAGTCTGTGTAAGATGGATGTAACATACACTTATTCTCCTTTCAATTCTTCTTTCATATGCTCTATAAATTCAGCGTTACGGAAACTTCTTCTGTGCTCACCCTGGATGATCTGATGCATCTCTTCTACGCATTCCTGCAAGTCATCATTTATGATCAGATAATCATATTGATCCATCTCCAGTGCTTCTTCTTTCGCACGGTTCATGCGGAATTCGATCACGTCCATTGTCTCTGTTCCACGGCCCACCAGACGGCTCTTAAGTTCCTCTGCGCTCGGCGGTGTTACAAACAAAAGCAGTGTATCCGGGAATTTTTCTTTTACTTTCAACGCTCCCTGAATTTCTATCTCAAGAATCACATCTTTTCCTGCCTCTAACTGCTCCTCTACATATGCACGCGGCGTTCCATAGTAATTATCCACGTACCTAGCATACTCTATCAGTTCTTCTTTCGCAATCATTTTTTCAAAATCTTCTACAGTTTTGAAGAAATATTCCCGTCCGTCTTCTTCTCCCGGACGCGGATTTCTGGTGGTGGCGGAAATAGATAATGCATAATTATCATACTGTTTTAACAGCTCTTTCATAATGGTTCCCTTACCGGAACCTGAAAAACCTGATACAACGATCAGAATCCCTTTTTCTCTCATTTCGATACCCTCTTTTAATCTTCTTAACAATCTGATTTATTCAATATTCTGTATCTGCTCTCTGACTTTCTCAATCTCTGTCTTAAGTTCGATTCCGATATTGGAAGTCTCCAGATCATTCGCCTTCGAAAGAATCGTATTCGCTTCACGGTTCATCTCCTGTGCAATGAAATCAAGCTTACGTCCGATTCCACTGTCATCAGACTGAAGGGTTGCCTTCATATGTTCCACATGACTTCTCAGACGTACCACTTCTTCATCGGTACAGATCTTGTCCGCAAAGATCACGATCTCTGATGCGATCCGTCCCTCATCGATCTGTGTGTCCTCCAGAAGTTCTTTTACTTTTCCTTCTAGCTTTTCTCTGTACTCCGCAATGATCTTCGGTGCACGTTCTTCAATCTGTCCGACCAGTTCAAGCATACCGTCCAGCTTCGCGATCAGATCCTTCTTCAGATTCTCTCCCTCTACGGTTCTAGTCTGTACGAACTGTGCGATCGCACCATCCAGTGCTTTCTTAAGTCCTTTCCACAGTTCTTCTTCATCATCCATCTTCTCTTCCATTGTGAGGACTTCCGGATAACGGGACAATGTGGATACACGGATGTCATTCTCCAGTGAGAATTTTTCTTCCATCATTTTAAACTTTTCCAGATATTCTGCTGCCAGTGTCTCATTGTATTTTAAAGAGACCTGACTCTCTGAAAAGTCTTCATATGTAATAAAGATGTCCACCTTTCCACGATGAACACTTTCCTTTAAAAGGCTTCGAATGGCACTTTCAAAAAAATTAAGCTTCTTCGGCATACGGATATTGGCATCCAGATAACGATGATTCACTCCCTTCATCTCAACCGTGAATTTACGTTCCTCATCAGCCGCTTCGCAGCGTCCGAATCCTGTCATACTCTTAATCATGATATGATCCTCTTCTTATTCATTATTTAAAATAAACCAGCATTTATTATAAGACATTTGGCAAAGTTCGTCAACTATGCTATACTAGACAAATATGAAATTCTGTAAGGAAAGGAAGGTCTTTGTATGGCTTTTGACGGAATCACAGTCGCAGCAGTCGTTCAGGAATTAGAACATACTCTGGTCGGCGGACGTATCTCCAAGATCGCCCAGCCAGAAAATGACGAACTGCTTTTAACAATAAAAGGAAATGAAGGACAAAAAAGGCTCTATATCTCTGCCAGTGCTTCTCTTCCACTTATCTATTTAACCAACGAGAACAAACCAAGTCCGATGACAGCTCCTGGATTCTGCATGCTTCTGCGCAAGCATATCGGAGGCGGACGGATCACCGCAGTCTCCCAGCCGTCACTCGAGCGTATCATCCACCTGGATATTGAGCATCTGGATGAGATGGGTGACTTGTGCAGGAAAAAACTGATCATCGAGATCATGGGAAAACACAGCAACATTATTTTCTGTGATCTGAACGGACGCATCATCGACAGTATCAAGCACGTCTCTGCACAGATGAGTTCGGTACGTGAAGTATTGCCGGGACGCGATTACTTTATTCCGGATACGATGTCGAAAAAGAATCCGATGACGGCTACGCAGGAAGAATTCATTTCGGCAATCCTTGCAAAACCGATGCCGGTATCCAAAGCAATCTATTCCAGCATGACAGGTATCAGCCCGGTCATTGCCGAAGAGATCTGTTATCTTGCAGGTGTGGACTCTTCCATGACGGCGCATGATCTTTCCGAAGATGTACTGACACATCTGTACCGTCAGTTTACCTATTATATGGAGGACGTAAGACAGGGAAATTTCCATCCTTCTATTTATTATAATGGAAATGCACCAAAGGAATTCAGCGCCCTTCCGGTCACACATTTTAACGAATATACAAAAAAAGAGTTCTTTTCCATCTCGGAAGTCCTCTATACGTATTATTCCACACGTAACACACTGACCAGAATCCATCAGAAAAGTGCAGATCTCCGGCACGTTGTCCAGACAGCACTGGAACGGAACCGCAAAAAATACGATCTTCAGTCCAAGCAGTTAAAGGGAACGGAAAAGCGTGACAAATATAAAGTTTACGGAGAACTGATCAATACTTACGGCTATAATCTGGAACCGGGATCAAAAGAACTGACTGCCCTGAATTATTATACCAACGAAGAGATTACTATCCCGCTTGATCCGACACAGACTCCGGGCGAGAATGCGCAACGTTATTTTGCAAAATACAACAAACAGAAGCGTACATTTGAAGCATTGACGGAGCTGATCCAGGAAACTGCCGATGATATCCAGTATCTGGAATCTATCAGCAACGCACTTGACATTGCTCTGAGCGAAGCGGATCTTGCCCAGATCAAAGAGGAACTGATGCAGAGCGGCTATATCCGCAGAAAACATACAAAGAAAAAAGTTAAACTGACCAGCAAACCAATGCATTACATTTCCAGTGATGGTTATGATATGTACGTTGGAAAGAACAACCTGCAAAATGAAGAACTTACTTTTTCTTTTGCCAATGGCAATGACTGGTGGTTCCATGCAAAGGGTGCTCCGGGATCTCACGTTATCGTCAAAAGCGGCGGGGATGAACTTCCGGACCGTACCTTTGAAGAAGCAGGTCGTCTGGCCGCTTACTATTCTAAGAATCGTGGTGCTGACAAAGTAGAGATCGACTACATTCAGAAAAAACACGTTAAGAAACCAAACGGTGCAAAACCGGGATTCGTCGTTTACTATACAAACTATTCACTCGTCATCGATTCTGATATATCGAATATAAAAAATGTGCAGGATTAATTCCTGCACATTTTTGCCTTCTTATTCATATATTGCAAATAGACATATCCTGTCACGTCTGCCAGGAACCATCCAATCGGAATTGACCACCAGATTGCAATCACTCCAATCGACTTTATCGGTGCCAGTGTATAAGAAAGCAGCACTCTCGTTCCAAGCGAGATCACCGTCAGCACCACCGACATCTCCGGTCTTCCGACCGCTCTGTAATACCCATACCACAAGAACAGAATACCGATTCCACAGTAAAATGCTCCTTCGATATGCAGATACTGTATCCCGACGCGGATGATCTCATGCTCACTGCCGTCGATAAATGCCAGCATCAGATATCTGGCTCCAAAGTAGATCAGCACCAACGCACAGATACAGAATGCCGCTGATACCGTTACAGCACTACGGACACCTTTCTGTACTCTTTTTTCCTTTCCGGCTCCCCGGTTCTGGGAAATGAAGATAGAAAATGCATTTGCAAATTCCTGCGCCGGCATATAAGCAAATGAATCAATCTTCACAGCCGCTGCGAATGCCGCCATGACTGCGGTTCCAAAGCTGTTGACCAGACCCTGTATCATCAGGATTCCAAAATTCATCACTGACTGCTGGATACTTGACGCAGCCGAATAGCGCACCACTTCTCCCATTACACTTTGGCTTTCCTTTATTCTTTCCGGCCGCAGGGAAAAACGTAATTCCGGCATTTTCATCCATGTATAAATACAGATTCCAATCCCGGATACAATCTGGGATATGACTGTCGCGATCGCCGCACCTTTGATTCCCATACGGATTCCATACACCAGTGCAAGATCCAGCACAATATTCAGTCCCGAAGAAATTCCCAGGAATACCAGTGACACCACCGAATCTCCCGCCGCTCTTAGCAGAAATGAAAAGTAATTATAAAGAAAAACAAAAAAGATGCCCCAGAATATATACCATACATATTCCTGCATCATTCCATAAATGTCCTCCGGTATCTGAAGAATATTCAGGATCGGTTTCATACACACAAACACAACAATGTTCATCACGATCGTCACGATTCCAATAAAGGAAAATGATGCCGTCATTTCATATTGCAGCCGCGCCGTATCCCGTTTTCCGATTGAATAAGAAAATAATGATCCGCTTCCCATACACATTCCGATCAGCACCGAAGTCAGAAATGTCATCAGACTGTATGCCGAACCTACTGCCGCCAGAGCCCCCGCCCCAAGCGCCCTTCCGACAATCAGCATGTCCACAATATTATAACACTGCTGCAGCAGGTTTCCCAAGATCATAGGACCTGCAAACAGCAGCATTGTCTTTGTCACATTTCCGGTTGTAAGATCTTTTTTCAAATCTTATCTGGTTCCTGCCAGGTAATCGATAAACTGCTGGGCGGTTCTTCCGGATAATCCTCCGTGGCTTAATTCCCACTTGTTTGCTTCCAGCAATAATTCATCATCCGGCATATCAATTCCGTTCTTCTTTGCCAGTTCACGTACGATCTCCTGGAACTGCTTCTTATCCGGTTTTCCAAAGTAGATCGTAACACCGAATCTTGCCACCAGGGACAGCTTCTCCTGAACAGTATCATTTGTATGAAGTTCTTCATCTCTGTCTTCTTTATCTTTGAATGTCTCACGGATCAGGTGTCTTCTGTTCGAAGTTGCATAGATTAGTACGTTATCCGGCTTCTTCTCGAGTCCGCCTTCGATCACTGCCTTCAGGTATTTATATTCGATCTCAAACTCTTCAAAAGAAAGATCGTCCATGTAAATGATGAATTTGTAATTACGGTTCTTGATCTGTGCGATCACATCATTCAGATCCTTAAACTGGTGCTTGTATACTTCGATCATACGAAGTCCCTGATCGTAATACTGATTCAGGATTGCTTTGATGGAAGACGATTTTCCTGTTCCGGCATCACCGAATAACAGACAGTTATTGGCTTTCTTGCCTTCTACAAATGCTTTTGTATTATCGATCAGCTTTTTCTTGGCAATCTCATATCCGACCAGATCATCCAAATGTACGTGTGCGATCTTCGTGATCGGCTCGATCAATGCCCCTTCTTCTGTATGTGCGATACGGAACGCTTTGTGAAGTCCTAGCTTTCCTACACCGAATTCCTTGTAGAACTGTGTCATGATATCCTTGAATTCTACCGCGGTCTCAGTTTCTGCAAGTGCTTTGCTCAGATCACAGATACGGTCGCGGATTCTCTGATTGAACACACTTCCGTGTCCGCTGGTTCCGACATAATCATGTAACATAGAGATACAGTCAACACCCATCACATTCTCCAGATCTGCAAAGTCATAATCAAATAATTCTTTGAAGATTTCAAAATCATGCAGTGCAACCTGGTTGATACTTCCGTCTACCGGTCCTACGATCTCACAGGAGGTACTGTAAGCATTCTCATGACTTGCCATCAGGTAAGTCAGATAATTATGCCAGAGATCTCCCTCGAATCCGTGGCTTACAGCCATCTCCAGAATCTCGTTGACCGCATCATATAACAGTCCCTTCATATCTTCCATGTTATAGTAATCATTCTGATAATTCTCCATTAAGAATGTCATATCCTGAAGGATCTGTCCTTCCTCCATATGTTTATATAACATCAACTCATTTGTTCTCATTTGTCATTCCTCCAATTTTATATCCGACCTGCTATGCCTAGTAATTTCCAAGAATTCTTAAATTTCTTCCCTCTTCACGAAGTCCCCTGATTGCATTTTTCACCGCGGGATCCGCAAGATTTCCCTCGAAATCAATAAAGAAGCGGTATTCCCAGCTTTTTCCTTCCATCGGCCGGGATTCAATTTTTGTCATATTCAGATCATTATACGCAAAATGTGAAAGCAGATGATAAAGAGAACTGCTTTCATGAGGGAGCTCCAGACAAATACTTATCTTCTTCGCATCTTTTAAGAATACTTTCTGGTTTGTGATAACGATGAATCTGGTCGAATTATTCTTTTCATCATTGATACTATCTGCAAGCACAGAAAGTCCGTATACGGATGCCGCATAAGCACTGCATACAGCCGCCTGATGTTTATCCTGGTCTTCAAGTATCTTCTTTGCAGCAAGTGCGGTATTCGCTACACTGATCTGCTGCCAGTCCCCGTGTTCTCCCAGAAAATGCGATGCCTGCATAAGTGCTTCCGCCTTGGAATATACACGTTCAATCTCAGATATATCTGTTCCCGGTAATCCTGACAATGTATTTTTGATCGGGATGATCGTCTCTCCGACAATATAATTTTCAAATTCTACCAGAAGGTCATAGATTTCATTCACTGCTCCCGCTGTTGAATTTTCAATCGGAAGTACTGCATAATCTGCCGCGCCTTCTTCAATTGCCTCCATTGCCTCTCGGAATGTATGTACATGATAGCTGTTACATCCTTTTCCAAAATAATGTTCCATTGCCGCCTGACTGTAAGCCCCTTCTGTTCCCTGAAATACTACCCTTGCTGTATCCTTATCCAGTGAATCAATGCCGATAAACGGAAGTCTTCCAAGTGCACCTGCTTCTACAAGCTGCTTGTACTGTAATTTTCTACTGATCGCAAGAAGCAGTTCATATACTTCTCCGATTCCTTTTTTATTAAAGTCTGATGAAACTTTTCCCATCACTTCTGCTATTTTATTCTTTTCACGCTGACGGTCAAATG
Organism: Dorea longicatena; assembly: GCF_025150085.1. Taxonomy (NCBI): domain Bacteria; kingdom Bacillati; phylum Bacillota; class Clostridia; order Lachnospirales; family Lachnospiraceae; genus Dorea; species Dorea longicatena. Next base: position 1,353,877 of record NZ_CP102280.1, on the reverse strand, counting down.
TTTTATAACCATTTTTAATCTTACAGGTCCCGAGATCCTCACAAATCTTCATTCGCTTTTCATAAAGATCCGTAATCTGATCATCAACATCACTTAACTGCGTTCTAAGTTCTTCCAATGATGTCATTTACTCTCTCCTTTTTGTATATTATGCAGGAAATCTGCGTATTTATTAAATTATAATACATTCCAAAAATAAAATCTACCCATCCTGCTTTAAAAAAATCATCGAAAAATTTTTCAAGACATTGAAAATCATCGTTAAATATTATATGATGTATGAGAGATTTGAAAACGGAGGTAAAACCATGAATACTTTAGAATGTATCAAAACAAGAAGAAGCATTCGCAAATTCAAGCCTGATCCTGTAGATCACGCAACTTTAGAATCCCTGATCGGTGCAGCATCTTATTCTCCTTCCTGGAAGAACACTCAGATCACTCGATATATCGCAATCGAAGATTCTTCTATTCTTGATAAAATCGTTACTGATTACACTCCAGATTTCAACGCAAAAATTATAAAGCAGGCACCAATGCTTATTGCAGTTACTTTCAAAAAAGGGCGCTGCGGTTTTGAACGCGACGGTTCCTACAGCACCAAAAAAGAAGACCGCTGGCAGATGTTCGATGTCGGTGTTGCAAGTCAGACACTTTGCCTTGCCGCTCACGAAGCTGGTCTTGGAACTGTAATCATGGGCATCTGGGATGAAGACGGCATCACCGATCTTTTACATATTCCGGAAGATCAGGAGCTTGCTGCTCTCATCGCCATCGGATATCCTGATATTGATCCTGATGCACCTAAGAGAAAATCTGTCGATGATTTATTAACTTATTTATAAAACAGGAGGTTTTGACATGAGACACTTATTAAGTCCACTGGATTTTTCTGTGGAAGAACTTGACAATTTAATGGATCTTGCAAAAGATATCGAGGCAAATCCGAAAAAATATGCACACGCATGTGAAGGCAAAAAGCTTGCCACTCTTTTCTATGAACCGAGCACACGTACCAGATTAAGCCATGAAGCAGCTATGATCAATCTGGGTGGCAGCGTTCTTGGTTTCTCATCTGCAGATTCAAGTTCTGCTTCCAAAGGGGAAAGTGTAGCAGATACGATTCGTGTAATTTCCTGCTTTGCAGATATCTGTGCAATGCGCCATCCAAAAGAGGGTGCCGCTATGGTTGCAAGCCAGCATGCCACAATTCCGGTGATCAATGCCGGTGACGGTGGACACCAGCATCCGACCCAGACACTTACAGATCTGCTTACAATCCGTTCTTTAAAAGGTCGACTCGATAATATGACAATCGGATTATGTGGCGATCTGAAATTCGGCCGTACCGTACACTCTCTGATCCATGCACTGGTACGTTATCCGGGGATCCGTTTTGTTCTGATCTCACCGGAAGAATTAAAGCTTCCAAGCTATATCAAGAACGATGTATTAGACCGTCAGAATATTCCTTACGAAGAGGTAGTACGACTGGAAGATGCCCTTCCTGATCTGGACATTCTTTACATGACCCGTGTTCAGAAAGAACGTTTCTTCAACGAAGAAGATTATGTACGTATGAAAGACTTCTACATCCTGGACAACAAGAAAATGGAGCTTGCGAAAGATGATATGTATATTCTCCATCCACTCCCAAGGGTAAATGAAATCGCCACAGAAGTAGACAATGACCCAAGAGCTGCTTATTTCAAACAGGTACAATATGGTGTTTACATCCGTATGGCACTGATACTTACACTTTTGGGAATTGAAGTTTAGGAGGAAGATAACAATGGTAAAAAATACATTAACTGTCGGACGTATTGAAGAAGGATTTGTTCTGGATCATATCCAGGCAGGGCGAAGCATGGATATCTATAAATACCTGCATCTGGATAAACTGGACTGCTGCGTTGCAATCATAAAAAATGCAAAGAGTAATAAAATGGGAAAGAAAGATATCATGAAAATTGAGTGTCCGATCGACTTTATGGATCTGGACATCCTCGGTTTTATCGATCATAACATTACCGTAAATATTATAAAAAATTCTGAGATCGTAGACAAAAAAGCTCTCCATCTGCCTCACGAAATCCGCAACGTGATTCACTGCAAGAATCCTCGCTGCATCACTTCGATTGAGCAGGGACTGGATCATGTCTTCGTACTTACAGATCCTGAAAAAGAAGTTTACCGCTGTAAATACTGCGAAGAAAAATATGACGGAAGACGCAAATAAAGCAAAAAATACCGCCTGATAATTAATATCAGACGGTATTTTTATATTCATTCAAATTGCAAGCAAAACGATAAGCCGGGTTATGTCGTTGGGTAATCATCTTTCTAGACCCATCGTTACCAATGGGTTCAAGCAACCTACCTAAGACGTGACGGGCCGCCACATTGTCTTTATCCGGTCTTGCTTCGAATGGGGTTTACATATGCCCCTGCTGTTACCAGCAAGGCGGTAGTCTCTTACACTGCCCTTCCACCCTTACCAGAATTATATCCTGGCGGTATATTTCTGTTGCACTATCCTTGGAGTCGCCTCCACCGGACGTTATCCGGCATCCTGCCCTGTGAAGCCCGGACTTTCCTCACCTGCTGCCTTTCGGCATCTGCAGCTGCGATTACCTGTCTTACTTGCACTTTTCAAAAGCGTTTATTATTATAGCACTATTTATTCAAAATAACAAACCTTTTTTCCGATTTCATAATCAGACAATTTCTTTCAGACTTATGGCAATTCGAATACCTGTCCTGGTACCTTTACATGCATTACATGTTCTTTATAGGATTCTGCCTGCGGATTATTCATAAGTTTCTCATAAACTTCATAGTGTCCCCACATATGCATCGGAAAGACCAGTTCTGTATCTGTATGCTTCATGAAATAATCCAGTCCCCAGTAATATTGCTCTTCCTGTCTTGGATCTAACGGAACAAATGCTACATCAATCCGTATATTTTTTAATTTATGGATTTCTTTCTGATAATCCATCCGCATCTGTTCGTTATAATATTCACTTTCTTCTTCCCAATGCCACCAGTTCAGATCTCCTGCGTGATAAATAATCCTATCATCTACATACACAAGAAATGCTACACCCGCATCCGTAGAATGAAGTGTCTGTACTTTCAGATTACCAATCCGATATTCTTTGTCGGCAATAACAAACCATACCTTTGAAGGGACCGGCTTTTCTGTAATATCTGCCGACAGTACATATCTTACGTTCGGATATATGTTCTCCAGCTCAAATATTTTCCGGTCAAAATGATCATAATGTGAATGGCTGGAAAATACATAAATTTCTTTTTCCGAATCAAATTCAGGAAGTTTACCTTTATACCAGTCGAAGATCAATACATATTTTTTGTATTCTACAGCAAAACCGCTGTGATCCAGGTACGTGATCTTCATTCTTTATGCCTCTCCCTTGATAACCTTTACAGCATGCACAAGTTCCGGAAGTAAGAATCTGAGACTTTCTTTTACTGCCTGTGCTTTTCCCGGAAGGTTTACAATCAGTGTATCTCCACTGATTCCGGCCACACTTCTGTTCAGCATACTGCGTCTTGTCAGTTTCATAGTATGCGCTCTCATTGCTTCAGGAATCCCCGGTACCGGTCTGTCTACAATATTCATTGTTGCTTCTGGTGTACAGTCACCTGGATTACATCCCGCACCGCCTGTTGTAAGGATCAGATCTGCTGTTTTTCCATCTGTCATGCGCTTCATAACAGTTGACAATACTTCTCTGTCCAGTGGAAGTGCCCGCATAAAGACAACTTCAAGTCCAGCTTCTTCTGCCACAAGCTTCACTGCTTCCCCGCTTTCATTCGCTTTCGTTCCTTTGTATATATCTGTATTTGCCGTAATAATTGCTACTCTCATATCGTACCTCCAACGTTCATTTGTGATAGTCATATACTTTTATATTTTAACCCTTTTATGAAAATAATGCAATCTTACACATACAGAATCAATAAAATATCATACTATAAAGCTTTGCGGTACAACATCTCCACATCCTTTAATGTTGTCTGTCTTGGATTAGCCGCAATATTTCCACTCTTCATCGCATCTGCAGCCATCTGTGGAATCTTATCTTCGGTTACACCGACCTCGGAAAGTGTTTTTGGAATTCCCAGAGATGCATTCAGTTTCTTGATTTCTTCTACCAGCATTTCCGGTTTAAAATCTTTCACCGGCTCTTTTTCTTCGCTGATATAATTGTAAATCTTTTCGTAACGTCCATGATCTGCCAGCGCATTATATTCTACAATTACCGGAAGAAGGATTGAATTGGCCACTCCATGCTGTACACCAAAGAATGCGCTGACCGGATGTGACATGGCATGTACATCTCCAAGTCTTGCCCAAGCAAATGCAATTCCCGCAAACATACTTCCTGACATCATTGCACATGCAGCTTCCTCGTCCTTTCTGTTTGCCACAAATCTACGGATATTACCGCCGATCAGTTCCATTGCTTTTTCTGCCATTGCATCAGAAAACGGTGAAGCGCCAAGTGATGTATATGCTTCCCATGCATGGATCAGTGCATCAATTCCACATGAAGCCGCAACCATCGGTGGTACAGACATGATCATCTCCGGATCTAACAGTGCGTATTTTGGAAGTAATTCATAGCTAAAAACCGTTAATTTATAATTTCTGGAGGTATCTGTAATAACGGAGAACGCCGTAACTTCACTTCCGGTACCTGCTGTAGTAGGGATTGCTATGATTGGTTCGATCGGTCCCGGAACAAGATGTGCACCTTCATACTCTGTAATGGATCCGCCGTATCTTGCCAGAACACCTACTGCCTTGGCAACATCCATCGGGCTTCCTCCTCCAAGTGCAACTATACTTGTCGCTCCTGATTCCTTATATACCTTTGTCGCCGCATTTACCATATCTACTGTAGGGTTTGGAAGAATATCAAGGAAACTTACTGTTTCTATACCTTCTGCCTCCACAATATCCAGCACTTTCTGTATGACTCCTAATTTCTCCAGTCCTCTGTCTGATACTACCATCATCTTTTTAGATCCGCTTTTTTCAAGAAGCTCCGGCAGTCTTTTTAAAGAGCCTACACCAAATACAATATCCTGCGGTACTTTGAACGTGTAATCTTTCATTTTTATCATCCTCCAGATTCTTATTGTCTATTATGGTAAAAAAAAGAGACCACACCCTGACGAGTATGGCCCCTTTACCAATTCCTAATTCATATTATAGACACATTCTATTCTATATTTCAAGTGTTTTTTGAATTTTAAGTCATAATTCTAAATAATGATACACACCATGCCTCCATTACTGTCATTCACAACCTTTTGCATAGTATCCTGAAGTTTTTCCTGGCTTTCGTCATTAATAACTGCCATTTTATTCTTCATCCCGTCCATGACAAGTTCTTCTACTGTCTTTCCGAATATACTGGTTTTCCAGATACCTCCTTCCATTTTTTCCTCATTTTTAATATACTGGATCAAATCTTTCGCCTGCTGCTCATTTCCAACAATCGGGGCTATCTCCGTCTCTATATTAGCACGGATCAAATGAATGGACGGCGCCTGCGAATGAATTTTCACCCCATATTTATTTCCCTGTCTGATAATCTCTGGTTCATCCAGTACGATCTCTTCTTTTGTCGGACTGACTACTCCATACCCTTTCATCCGGACTGCAGTAAATGCATCTTCTACATTTTCATATTCATTCTTTAAGATTGAAAGTTTCTGCATCGTCTTTATCAGATCATACTGGCCTGTGATCGTAGTTCCTGTCATCTCACTTAACATTTCATAATAATATTTTTCATACATGTGGATCTGAATGATAACACAGCCTGTATCCATCTGTATCTGTTCTACATACCAGTCTTTTATGTATGGACTTTCCGGTCTTCCGGTTAAAGCTGCCGCATCTTTGATCTCTTCCAGGTGTTCGAGGATTTTTTGTATATGTTCCAGAAGGTCCTGTTTGATCTTGTGTGTAACCGGAAGCATTTCCACCCATTTCGGTATATAAAACTGTACCTCAGATATCGGGAATTCATACAAAACGGCCTCCAGAATCCGATAAATATCTTCTTCCTTTATTTGTTCACAATTTACGGTCATTGCTTTAACTCCATATGTATCTTCCAGTTTTTTTGCCTTCTCCTTAGCCTCCTGGCCATGTGGTTTTTTTGAATTCACCAGTACTACAAATGGTTTTCGGATAGACTGAAGTTCTCTTATAGTCCGTGCCTCCGCATCTTCATAATTTTCCGGCAGAATATCTGTAATCGTTCCATCGGTTGTTACCACGATTCCTATCGTTGCATGTTCATGAATCACTTTTTGTGTACCAATCACCGCTGCCTTGGTAAATGGTATTTCTTCCTGATACCACGGAGTCTTTACCATACGTTCATGCCCGGCCTCCTCGTGTCCCGAAGCACCCTTTACCATATATCCGACACAGTCAATCAGACGGATCCTTACTTCAACATCCTGGTTCAGACGTATCACTGCAGCATCTTTCGGTACAAATTTGGGCTCTGTTGTCATAATCGTCTTGCCTGCCGCAGACTGAGGAAGTTCGTCTCTTGTCCGCTCTTTCTTATGTTCATCTTCCATTCTTGGCAACACCATTACATCCATAAAGCGTTTGATAAATGTCGATTTTCCTGTTCTTACCGGTCCGACAACGCCGATATAGATTTCTCCGTTTGTTCTCGCTTTTATATCTTTATATAACTGTTCTGTGTCCACTTTCCCTGCTCCTTCCCGTTGTGCTGTTAAAGTATATGCACTTCTTCGCTCTTTATAGAACTTTCACTACAGATCAATAGTCATTTTCTATCATTTCCGTATCTGTTTAGCATTTGTTTATGCATCTGTAATTTGTTAAAATATAAGCAAAGATAAAGTTTTATTACAAAAAGGAGATTCTTATTATGGAAAGACATCAGATTACCGGACACACCGAATTAATCGGTCTTCTGGCTTATCCAATCCGCCACTCGCAGTCACCTGCAACACATAATGCAGCTTACGAAAAGCTAGGTGTTGACATTGTAAATCTTGCATTTGAAGTAGATGCACCTGAACTTGAAGATGCAATCAAGGGCTTACGCGCACTGAAGATGCGTGGTGCCAATGTTTCTATGCCAAATAAGACAATCGTACATCAGTATCTGGATGAAATCTCTCCGGCTGCCAAACTCTGTGGTGCGGTAAATACCATCGTCAATAAAGACGGCTACCTGGTCGGACACATCACAGACGGTATCGGTTATGTACAGTCTTTAAAGGACAATGACATTGACCCTACCGGAAAGAAAGTAACAATTGTAGGTTCCGGCGGAGCTGCTACTGCTGTTGAGATCCAGGCTGCACTGGATGGTGTTGCTGAGATGTCTATCTTCGCAAGAGATGACAAGTTCAAACAGAATGCACTCGATACGGTAAAGAAAATTAACGAAAATACCAATTGTAAAGCAACATTCTACCCTCTAGAAGATCTGGATAAATTAAAAGAAGAGATGCATTCTTCTTATCTTTTCACAAATGCCACAGGCGTTGGAATGAAGCCACTCGAAGGAATCACTTATATTCCTGATCCTTCTTTCTTCCGTCCTGATCTTATCGTCACAGACGTTGTCTACGCCCCACACGAAACAGCAATGTTGAAAATGGCAAGACACGCCGGATGTAAAACAATGAACGGACAGGGCATGATGCTCTTCCAGGCAATTGCAGCTATCGAACTGATCCTCGGCAAGCGTGTGGACAGTGAATACATGAAAGAAAAACTGGGAATTTCCTACGTTTATGAAGATTAAGGAGAATTTTTCTATGAACACTGTAAAAGTAAGAAATCTGGAACTCGGAAATGGAATTCCGGCAATCTGCATTCCTAATGTCGGAAAGGCAAAAGAAGACATCCTTTCCCTTACCCGTACATATCTTGACATGCATATGGATCTGATGGAATGGCGGATGGACTGGTACGAAGATGTTGAAGATATTGCAAAAGTCACAGAACTCGTCAAAGAACTTCGTGATGTAATGGGCGATACTCCTCTTCTCTGTACCTTCCGTACAGACAAAGAAGGCGGCGTACATCCAATGTCCACAGAAAAATATGCCGAACTTAACAAAGCAGTTGCAGCAACCGGCAATGCTGATATTATTGACGTAGAGATCTTTACAGGAGATGACACTGTACGGGAGATGATTGATGCAATCCACGCTTCCGGTGCAAAGGTCATTGCCTCTAATCATGATTTTGACAAAACACCTGCCAAATCTGATCTCATTTACCGTCTCCGCAAAATGCAGGATATGGGGGCCGATATTCCTAAAATGGCTGTTATGCCACAGACCAAAAAAGATGTTCTGACCCTTCTTTCTGCTACTGAAGAGATGGCATCAGACTATGCCGACAGACCGATCATCACCATGTCTATGGCTGGACTTGGAAGTATCAGCCGTATTGCCTGCGAGGCATTTGGTTCCTGTCTGACATTTGGTTCCGGAGCACAGGCTTCTGCACCTGGACAGATCGGAGCAGAAAAATTACATCAGGCACTTCAGATTGTGCACGATGCATTGTAAAAAACGAAAAAAGAGAGAGGGCCCATGGATATTCCCACAGGCCCTCATTTTATATTTATTACATTTATTTTAATATATTATCCTGCCACACAACATAACACAGGCACATATTTTTTATCCCTGTTTTTTCTGTGTAAGAAGCCTCTGCGCTTCTTCATCTCTTTTGGCATCTACCTGATCCAGTTCCTCTGTTGTAAGCACTCCCAGTTTTTTCTTCTGGAAATCCATATTAGAAAGTAACAGGTTCATTGCAAAGCCGACGAGCAATGCCCATCCGGATCCTTTGAACGCCAATACCGCTGCCATAACACCTGCAATACTCTTATCTGTGTTAGACTGACAGTATTCCATACCAATTCTGGCACAGACATAAGCCTGGAACAATAATGTAATTGCTGATCCGACTCCCATGATTGGTTTCATGAAAGATACGATCGGTACCAGGATAACACTGATAAATGTCGCCATACGGAAAGAACTCATTCCACCAATCAATGATTTCATTGCTTTCTTTCCTTCTTTGTAACGCATCGCTACTGATACGGTCATTCCAACCCATAACGGTCCTGCCAGCGGTGGGAATGGTGCAAAAATTGCAAGGATCAGGTTTCTTAAGCCACTGATCAGATTAGATCTGCTTGAGTTAAAGTCGATATATTCATCACTTCTGCTCTCCTGCGCTTCCTCTACCAGCGTCTTCGATGTAACAAAATCTCCAAACGCCAGTACATAACAGATCAAAGCCAGAGGTATGGCACTGATAAATTTCGAAAGCGGCGGAAAACCTACCGCAAAGATACTGACTGTATGGAATATATTACTGAAATCAGGAATTCTGATGACTGTTCCAAGTTCTAATACAGGTTTTGATAATTCTCCAAGCGCAACTCCTGCCACCATAGCGATCAGATATGGGAACAAGTTGCCGTATTTTGCCATAATATCTAATATCTTATATTTACTTCTGTTCTTTTCACAGAACGGTGAAAAGCTTAAAAATGCAAGTAATAATGTACCGGCAAGCGTTGCTACCGGTGCCGTCATAAGCTGGCTTCCATCTGATAATTGTCCCTGCAATACCGTAATCGGTGCTGCGATCAGGATACCACCTTTAATTGAATTTGGCACACCATTTACAAATTTGTCTGCCAGTTTCGTAATTCCCATAAATATAAATACAAATGCGACCAGAAGCTGCAATGCGATCATCGCCTGGATTCTGTCTGGTCCTTTTTCAAACCCATTTAAATACGCCAGGGTAAATGGAAGTGTCGGAGTAATCCATCCCGGGACTACCGGATCTCCTAACCATCCATGAAGCATATACATAAATACTTCAATGATGACACAGCTCCATGCAAGTTCATATGGAAGTCCAAGATTATCAGTCAGGTACGGAATGGAACTTAAAGCTGTAGCGCCAAGGATCAGACCCTGAAAAAATTCCACATATTCTACTCTGTAATGGATTCCAGGAATTCTCCACTGAAATGGTCCAAGAGGAATATAAGGAAGTTCATTAGCTCTTTTTGCTTTTTTCGGACTCATCTTTGAGCGTCCTCCTTCGTTTTAATAATTTTTACATACAATTTTTTCGTATGCTTCAGGAATCAAAAATTTACTATAACATAATATCAGTTATTCCATAAAAAATATCTATGGAATAACCTGTATTTTCCTCTATTTCTTCGACATTTTCTATGAATGTCTTTTTTTTAACAATACCATGTTAAAAGAAAGGGACTGTCTATCCGTCATTATTCGGAACAACAGTCCCTTTTTATACCAAATATACAAGAAAAGTTGCCGGTGGCAGGTTTTCTGTATTCTTGATTATATTTTACAATGCACTCTTTCCGAAGATTTTCTTGTGCTGTGCTACTAAGTAGAGGGAACTTAAAATAGCAAGGATTGCAAATACTAATAACATAATCATGAGGCTGTATACTGCATTTGCCTCACCAGATGCTTTTGTAAGCTGTGCTGCTACTACCGGAATCAGGTAGCTTGCTGCACCCATAAATGTGTAATAAATACCTGTGTTTCTTCCCTTTGGTCCCGGGTTGAATAACTGAACCACTGCAAGACCAGTCTGAAGAGCACCACCTGCTGCAAAGAATCCTAACATTGCAATTGCAATGTAGATAATTGCTACCTGATGAATAAACAGAACACCTGCAAGTGCTACTGCAGTACAGATAGAATCAATCAAGACAACTTTCAGCGGGCTCCATTTTAATTTAGCCATCATGAATGCCCAGAAAAGTACTGCACAGATAGAACCAATCGTATAGATAGAAGTCATACCTGCTGCCTGCATCTCAGAAAGTCCACATACGGATAATCCGAACGCTTTTGTATACTGCTGAGCACCATACATGATTGCCATGCAAAGGAATGCATAAAACATTACCAGAAATACTACAAATTTCCCTGGCTTTGTAAGCATTGCTGCTTTCGCTGCATCGATCTCTGCCTGCACTGCATCTTTTGATTTGCCATCAGTTCCTTCTGATGCCTTCTTCTGATCATCATATACGAATGGTGCGATAATTGCAAGTACCAGACAGATAATTGACATAACTACCGGAATCATAACATTTAATTTCCAGTTTCCGCTGTTTGCGTTATGTACAACCAGAAGTGGATATACCATACCTGACAGTGAAACGAAGAATTTGATTCCTACAAGTGCTGATCCAGGTGCTGCCGGATAAGCTTCCTGTACTGCAGGATATCCTGAAGCATCCCAGAATCCAGAAGTTGCAACTCCAGATGCAAAACCGCATACAGAAGCAACCAGTGCATTCTTAGTAAATAAGAATCCAAGGAAGCAGATAATATATAACGCTGCTCCACCGATCATCAGTTTCTTACGTCCGACACGGTCTGAGATCTCTCCACCGATCCATACGCTTACGAATTTACCAAATCCAGTCCATGCTACTGCGGTACTTACTGCTGCAAGTCCTGCTGCATATGCTGCCGACTGCGGATCTGACATATTGAATCCCCACTGTTTTGCGAAATTCACATTATTCTGGCTTAAAATGATTGCCTGAATACCATGTGTCAGATAGCAAAAATATACACAGATGATAGACCATAAATATTTCTTTGCTTTCATTCCCTCATTCTCCTTTATCAAGTTGTTTTATTTTGCCTGTGCTTTCTGAAATTCCTGATACTCAGCAAGCGGCATTTCTTTTCCTACGAACAGCCCATAGTTTACTGCTCCCTGCTGCTGAAGCATTCCTACTCCGCCGATTGCCTTGCATCCTGCTTCTTCTGCTTCCAGGATCATCTTTGTTTTTTCCGGGCTGTATACAGTATCTGCAACAACCAGATCCTTACGGAATAATGATTTATCTACCAGTGTTACATCCTGGTGTGGTTTCATTCCCATAATTGTAGCATTTACAAGAATATCACATGCTTTGATTGCTTCTTCCAGTTTTGCCTTGTCGTCAAGGTCGTCTACTGTAACTACACACTCTGGGCACTTTTCAGCTAATTTGGCCTTTGTTCCTTCTGCTCTTTCGAAGAATTTATCTTTAATATTGAAGATATTTACTTCTTTTGCTCCGTCCAGTGCCAGCTGAACCTGAATTGCTGTAGCAGCTCCGCCTGCTCCAAGAACAACAACCTTTTTGTCTTTTACAGGTACTCCGTTGAGTTCCAGATTCTTAACAAATCCGACACCGTCTGTAATGTGTCCTGTGATCACTCCGTCATCGTTAACAAATACATTGCAGGCTCCGATAATCTCAGCTGCAGGTGACAGCTTATCTACCAGCTGTGCTGCGATGTTCTTGCATGGCATAGTGAAGTTACCACCACGCATATTTAATAAACGAATAGACTCGAATACTTTTGGCATTTCCTCTTCTGTTACATCAAATGCCATATAAGCATAATCTAAGCCATCATGCTGGAAGCTGAAGTTGTACATTGCAGGAGATCCTGAATGTCCAACTGGTGTTCCAAATAATGCCATTAAGCCTGTATGTCCGGAAATTCTTTTTTCCATGATCTTAACCCTCCTGGTTTTCTTTTATTCATAACAGCCCGCATACTACGAGCTGTCACATACACATTTCTTACAATTTCTATATATAATGATTAAAGTTTTAATGCCACATCATAAGCTTCTTTTGTAGCATCCAGTGCACGACGTGCTCTTACTGCATCACCTACTACATGAACTTCCGGAACGATGTCCTTTAATTCATCAGCGAAGTCATATACAACATTCTGACCATCGCGGTGTGTATAACGGGAGCTGAATCCCATAGAAAGAACTACAGTATCGAATCCTCTTGCTTCATAGATAGTCTCATCAGACTTATCCGCTGCATTCTTGTAGCTTACTCCATCTGAGAAGATTTCAGATACAGCAGCGCTTGTAATCTGCTCGATTCCGTATTTTTCGAAGGCTTCCATAAGGAAGATACGATGCTCGTGGATTACGTCTGGTCCGATCGCATCTCTCATCTCGATAACAGATACTTCATGTCCCTGTTCAGCAAGGAAATCTGCTGTCTCGGCACCTACCATACCTCCACCTACAACTAAAACTTTATGTCCTACCGGACGTGTTCCTTCCAGGCAGTCCACACCATATACGATATCAGGATTATGGATACCTTTGATAAATGGAAGAACTAATGTTTCAGATCCTGTTGCGAGGATAACAGCATCCGGTGTATCTTCTTTTAACATCTGAGCTGTTACTTTTGTGTTCATCTTGATATTTACGCCGGCTTTTTCGCATTTTACGATATAGCTTCTGATCATACCTGTGATGTCACCTTTTCCCGGCGGGTAAGCAGCCAGTCTCATGTTTCCGCCAAGTTTATCTGTTGCTTCAAATAATGTTACATCATGTCCACGTCTCTTAGCTGTGAATGCTGCACACATACCTGCTACACCGCCACCGATAACGTATACTTTCTTTGCTTTTTCCGCTTTCGGAAGTCCCTCAACTTCACGTCCAAGTACTGGGTTTACCAGACAGCAAAGAGGTTTACCTGCATACATGTTGGCAACGCATCCCTGCAGACATGCGATACAAGGTGTCATATCTTCCAGTCTTTCTTCCTGAGCCTTTTCCGGAGTATGAGGATCAGCCAGTGACTGACGTCCGAATGCTACCAGATCCGCTTTTCCAAGTTTTACCATCTGTTCAGCGAACTGTGGCTCTGTGTAACGTCCGACTGTGATAACCGGAACGGATACACAATTTTTGATATTTGCTACGAGCTCTGCAGAGAATCCGCCATGAATTCCTGTTGGAGCCCACATATATTCATCTTTCAGATGCACTGCACGTGATACGTGAAGTCCATCGACTCCACAGTCTTCAAGATAAGAAGCGATTGCACACATATCGTGATTATCCAGACCGCCAAACATATCTTCTGTACTGTTAATACGTGCAAGAACTGCGATTTTACCTTCTGTTCTCTTCTTTACTTCTTCAACGATCAGACGGGAAAATCTCATTCTGTTTTCGAAGTTTCCACCAAATTCGTCTACACGTTTGTTCGTTCTTGGTGACATAAAAGAATTCACAAGATAACCATGTGCCATGTGAATTTCTACTGCATCGGCTCCGCCCTTCATTGCGCGGACTGCTGCATCTCCGTATCCTTTAATGAGCTCATATACCTGCTCTGTAGGAACTGCTTCCGGAATATCTCTTCCATCAGCTGCTGCAATAGATGTTGCCGCCTGGATTGGTGCTCCTGCATTCTTAGCATTTCCTTCCGGACCTGCATTCTGAAGCTGAATAGAAATCTTAGCACCTTCTGCATGACAGGCATCGGTAATCTTCTTCAGGCTCTCGATGCTGTTATCATCATACAGACAAGGTTTTCTTGGGCCGCCCTTTGCACCTTTATGAACTACTGTTGCTTCAATTGTAATCAGACCGAACTGACCTTTTGCACGTTCAGCATAGTATGCAACAGACTCATCGCTCCATGTTCCATCTGTTTTTGCAAAGTTGTTTCCCATTGGTGGTACTACGAAACGGTTCTTTACTGTCATTGGTCCGATCTGAATCGGAGAAAACATATGTTTGAACTTCATTATTTTTTTACCTCTCTCTTTTGATCAAATGTGTTTTCTAAATTAGTCAACCATTTCTGGCCAAGCTTCTTTTAATACTTTTTCTGTATTTTCATATGTATAAGCAGCTGCTTCTTTAAGTCCTCTTCCAAGGATCTCATCAGAAATTACTTCTACACCGATAACCTTTGGATCAACTCCGGCATCTTTGATCATCTTAACAAATCCGGCTGTGTCTTTTGCTCCTGTTCCAGGTGCAAGACGATCATGCATTGACTCATCTCTTAAGATTGAATCTGCGTATGGTCTCTCGTAAGCATCGTTGATCTGGATAGAAATAACTTTCTTAGCGATTTCCGGTGTCAGGATGTCATATGGCTGATTAGCTCTTACCCAGTGCCATGTATCAAGGATAAGCATTGCATTCTCACATCCAGAAGCTTTTACAACTTCCCAGCCTTTCTGAAGGTTTGGAATACCACTGTATGGCATTGGCTCAACACCGATGATATATTTTCCAGCTCTCTGGCAGAGTTCTTTTAATTTCTGAGCTGTATATTCTACTGAGTAGTTTTCCATCAGTCCACAGTTGATATGACCAACTCCGAAGAGTTCACACATATGGAAGCACATCTGCTCTTTGTATTTCTGCTCGTATGAACGATGTTCTTCACACCACTGAACGATGTACTCAACTTCTGTTACTTTCATGTCATGTTTGTCAAGAATTGCAAGAATGTCTTCATCATGAAGTCCTTCATTCAAAGCATCAACATAAGTCTCTGCACGAAGACCGATTCCTTCGTATCCTGCTTCTTTTGCAGCGATAACACGATCTTCAAATTTGCACTGATCTCCAAGTGTCCATGAACTTACTGTGATTGGATTCTTTTTTGACATAATTCTACCTCCATTGTTAAAATTGAACAGATTCCCTTTTTTCTCAATGTTCAATCTAGTAATATTTGCTATGGTTTGATTATATATCCTTGTTAAATAAAAAACAAATTAGTTATTTTATTTTAATTTATAGATTTTATTCATAGGTTTTTACCTTCCGTTCATGATAAGATATAAACATATATAAATATAACGAAAGAAAGGGGGCCGGCTTTATGAATCTGTATCATCTAAGATATTTTGCCACACTGGCCCATCTGGAGCATTACACAAAAGCCGCTGAAATTCTTGCCATCACTCAGCCAAGTCTGAGTCATGCTATTGCATCTCTTGAAAAGGAACTAGGGGTAAAACTTTTCGAGAAGGAGGGCCGTAATGTAGCACTTACCAAATGTGGACAGGCTTTTCTTATTGATGTTGAACAGGCTTTGGATATGATTGATTCCAGCGTTAACAAGCTTCAGATGACAGGTCGTGGCGAAGGTCGTATCGATATCGTGGAACTTCGTGCTCTAAGCAGTACCGTTGTTCCCAATTTCGTAAAAGGATTTCTGGATTCTACGCCGGATAAAAAAATTGATTTTTATTTTCATAGTTCCACAGGTCTTACTTCTGATATGATTCAGGGATTAAAAGACCGGAAATATGACATCGCATTTTGCTCTATGATGGACAATGAGCCGCTGATTGAATTCACACCTGTCGCAAAGCAGGAACTGGTGTTGATCGTACCCAAAGGTCATCCACTGGAAGGACGCAGCTCTATTGATCTGAAAGATACACTTGCTTATCCGCACATTGCATTTTCCAAGCGAAGCGGCTTAAGACATGTCATTGACAAATTGTTTAAAAAATGCGGAGGTTATCCGCAAATTGCCTACTCTATGGAAGAAGACCAGGGAGTTGCCGGTCTTGTCGGTGCAGGCTTCGGTATCGCAGTTGTTCCAAAGATGCCGGTTCTTTCCTATATGCCTGTATCCATTATCGAAATCGAAAAGCCTTCCTGGGAAAGACTCTTTTATATGGCTACTTTAAAGAATGTTTATCAGGCGCCTGTTATCATGGACTTTAAAAAATACGTAACCGAACACGCAGACCTGTAAAAAATAACAGAGACGAAAGATTGTTAAAAAACTTTCGTCTCTGTTATTTTTATATCATATCTGCTTAATCTTTTTATTATTCCCACGGAAGAGCTGTGTGTTCTGCTTTTCCGACACGCAGCATCAGTTCATTTACCGCTTCTTTCGGACTCTTATCTTCAAACAGTACCTTATTTACTTCCTCAATAATCGGAAGTGATACATTGTATTTCTTTCCGAGCTTTGCCGCTGCCTTTGCAGAATATACGCCTTCTACCACCATCTTAACTTCATCCATGGCTTCCTTCATAGTTTTACCCTGTCCCATCAGATATCCGGCTTTGCGATTACGGCTGTGTACACTTGCACAGGTTACAATAAGATCTCCGATACCTGCCAGACCGCCAAATGTCTCAGCCGCACCTCCCATCTTTACACCAAGTCTTGATATCTCGGCAATTCCACGGGTAATTAATGCTGCTTTGGTATTATCTCCGTATCCCATGCCATCTGCAACTCCTGCCGCAAGTGCAATAACATTCTTAAGCGATCCACCAAGCTCAATTCCCAGAATATCCGGACTAATATATACACGGAACACTTCATTCATAAAGAGCTGCTGTAAATACTTTGCAGTCGCCTCTGTATGTGCTCCAATGCAGACCGTCGTGGGAAGGCCTCTTCCTACTTCCTCGGCATGACTTGGTCCGGAAAGGACCGCCACATCTGCCTGCGGTATCTCTTCTTCAATTTGCTGAGACAGAGTCATCAGCGTATCTTCTTCTATTCCTTTTGCTACATCCACTAAGATCTGTCCATCTTTTACATATGGATTGATCTTTTTTGCGGTATTTCTTACATGGATTGACGGTACTGCAAGTACAACTACATCCTTTTCTTCTACTGCCTCTTTTATATCCGCGGTAAAGAATATTCCCTCTGGAATCTTTACTCCAGGAAGCTTACTCACATGTTCTCTCTTCTCACTCAGCATGCGGACTTCTTCTTCCTGATATGACCAGACTGTCACATCATGTCCGTTTTTATATAAAAGCAGTGCCAGCGCTGTTCCCCAGCTTCCGGCTCCGATCACACTTACTTTTGCCATAAGAGCCTGTCCTTTCTTTTATCGTCTCTGACTATTTTTTATCTTTTCCCCCGACACTGATCTTATTTTCCGTGCCGCTTAAAAGTCTCTTTATATTCGCTCTGTGTCTCCAGAATGCCAGTATCATCAAAAATGTTGCAATCCCATACATCTCATGCAGATACGCTACATTTTCCACATGAAATCCTCCGTGTTGACCATATACAATCACACTGATCAGATAAATCGTAACAACTGTCATAGATCCAAGTGATACATATCTTGTTGTTGCGACGATTGCAATAAATGCTGCAAGACAGATCAGTACGATCCATATATTTGTTGTACTGATGATAAGTCCTGCCGTTGCCGCAATTCCCTTTCCACCTTTGAACTTCAGATAAAATGGATAGTTATGTCCAAGAACCACGCCCATTCCTGCATACATAGAAAGTAACGGCATCATATCCGTATGAGTCTTCCCATAGATCATGTGTACAACCACTACTGCCGCAACACATTTAAAACAGTCTCCCAGCAGCGTAACTCCTCCGGCTTTCCATCCCATAGTACGGAGTGCATTTGTTGTTCCCGCATTTCCGCTTCCTTTTTTTCTTAAGTCAACACCATTCTTTTTCCCGTATAGATATCCGGTCTGAATCAGTCCGAACACATATCCGACAAGCACACATATCAACCGTTCCATGATTACTGATCCTTTTCCTTTCTTTCCCTGATGAAGAATTTCAAAGCTGTACCACGGAATCCAAAGGCCTCACGAATCTTATTCTCCAGATATCTGGTATAAGAAAAGTGCATCAGTTCTTTATTATTTACAAAAATTACGAATGATGGTGGTTTTACCGCTACCTGTGTAATGTAATACAGTTTCAATCTCTTTCCTTTATCTGACGGTGGCTGCTGCATCGCAACTGCTTCTGTCATAATCTCGTTCAGGACACCGGTCGCAACACGCAGTGTCTGATTCTCGATCACCATATCGATCATATCATATAATTTGTTCAAACGCTGTCCTGTCTCTGCTGACACATACATAATCTCTGCATATGGCATGAATGAAAGCACACGACGTACGTTATTCTCATACTCTCTCATGGTCTTGTCATTCTTTTCAATGGCATCCCATTTATTTACAACAATAATGATACCTTTTCCTCTTTCATGTGCAATACCTGCAATCTTGGCATCCTGTTCGGTGACACCTTCTGTCGCATCGATCACGACCAGTACTACATCTGCACGTTCTACCGCCGTTACAGTACGGATGATACTGTAACGTTCCAGTTCTTCTTTAATTTTGCTCTTTCTTCGAAGTCCGGCAGTATCAATGAAGACATAATCTTTTCCGTTATACTTAACGTTTGTATCAATTGCATCTCTGGTCGTTCCGGCTACGTCAGATACGATCACACGCTGCTTTCCTGTCAACTTGTTAATGATAGAAGATTTTCCTACGTTCGGTTTTCCTACGATTGCCACTCTCGGACGTTCATCTTCTTTTTCTTCCGCTTCATGTTCCGGGAAATGTGCGATCACTGCATCTAACATATCACCGATTCCCAGTCTGGAAGCAGCCGATACCGGCACCGGATCACCAATTCCCAGATTATAGAATTCATATACATCCGGCATGAACTTATCAAAATTGTCAACTTTATTCACAGCCAGTACAACTGGTTTCCCGGATCTTCGAAGCATATCCGCAACCTTGGAATCTGCATCTACAAGCCCCTGTCTTACATCTGTGATAAAAATAATCACATCTGCAGTATCAATGGCAATCTGTGCCTGTTCTCTCATCTGAGAAAGGATAATGTCCTTGCTCTCCGGTTCAATACCCCCTGTGTCGATCATAGTAAATTCTTTATCCAGCCATGTAACATCGGCATAGATACGGTCTCTTGTTACTCCAGGCGTATCTTTGACGATCGAAATCATCTCTCCCGCCAGTACATTAAAAAGGGTCGACTTACCGACATTTGGTCTTCCCACAATAGCAACTACTGGTTTACTCATCTTAACTCTCCTCTATATTTCATTCTATATTTGTCACTTAACGATACTATTATACATTACCTTTGTCAAATAGTCCAATCAGTAGTTGACCTTTTTATAGAAAAAGTGATATAAATAATTAGGAGTAACTTATCATATAAAATACACAGGAGTTTTTATTATGCCAAATATCAAATTAATGGAAAGCGGTCTTCCTGTTGCACCACTTAAAATCGGTGCTCTGGAATCATGCCGCGAACTTGGTGAAAAAGTAAATGATTACATTGTACAATTCAGAAAAAGCACAATGGACAAGAACACAGATTCACCATTATATTATAATTACATGCGTGACAATTACCTGATCGATTGTCCGTGTCCACGTTTTGGAAGTGGAGAAGCCAAAGGACTTCTGACAGAATCTATCCGTGGGGCAGATCTTTTCCTCATGGTAGATGTCTGCAATCATAGTCTTACTTATTCTGTAAATGGTCATTTAAATCATATGTCACCGGACGACCATTTTCAGGATTTAAAAAGAATCATTGCTGCTGCTAACGGAAAAGCACGCCGTGTCAACGTTGTAATGCCTTTCCTCTATGAAAGCCGTCAGCACAAGCGTACCAAACGTGAGTCTCTGGACAGTGCCCTCGCACTTCAGGAACTGATCGATATGGGTGTATCTAATATCTTTACATTTGATGCCCACGATCCACGTGTTCAGAATTCCATTCCACTTCACGGATTTGACAGTTTCAATCCTCCGTATCAGTTCATGAAAGCATTGTTAAAAGCTGAGCCGGATCTTAAAGTAGACAAAGAACACTTAATGATCATCAGTCCGGACGAAGGAGCTATGCAGCGTGCTGTATACTTCTCTAACGTTTTGGGCGTGAATATGGGTATGTTCTACAAACGTCGTGACTATTCAACGGTTGTAAATGGTAAAAACCCGATTGTCGCTCACGAATTTTTAGGTGAACATCTTGATGGAAAAGATGCGATCATCATTGATGATATGATTTCTTCCGGTGAAAGTATGCTCGATGTTGCAAAACAGATTAAAGACCGTGGAGCAAACCGCGTATTTGTCTGCACTACATTCGGACTTTTTACAGACGGATTCGAGAAATTCGATGAATATTATGAAAAAGGATATATCGACCGTGTGATTACTACCAATCTTACTTATCTTCCTGCCGAAGCAAAGGAAAAACCTTATTTCCTGATTGCAGACATGAGTAAATTCATTGCATTGATCATTGATTCTATGAATCATGACATCAGTATCGGAAAAGTTATGGATCCAACTGAGAAGATTCACCGTCTTCTTGAGAAACACAACGGTACTTTGTAAAAATACAGAGAACTTGCCACCGGCGACTTCTCTTGCATACTGTGATAACAAAAGAACCTGCCATTGGCAGGTTCTTTTGTTTAATTTGTAAAATCACTGTAAGCCGTTCCGTCTTTCAGATCTTGTTTTTTTGCCGCAGCCATTTCCGAAACCGTTACAAGCTGATAACCTTCTTCTTCAAGTTTCGGGATAAGTTCCAGTGCTGCGTCAATCGTCTGACTATGAATATCATGCATCAGTACAATATCCCCATCTTTCAGATTCTTCATTACACTGTCAATCGTGCTCTGCGTGTTCCTTGTCTTCCAGTCCAGTGTATCTACATTCCAGAGAATCATTGGCATGCCCACATTCGACTTTACCGTATCATTGATTGCACCATACGGAGGTCTGAGCAGCGTTGCCGGACTTCCACAAATGTTTTTTATATTCCGGTTCGTATCATCAACTTCTTTTTTTACTGCCGCACCATCAATCTTTGTCAGCTGCTGGTGATCATATGAATGATTTCCCAGTTCATTTCCGTCTTTCAGCATCTGCTTTACAGCATCAGGATATAATTTCACATTTTTTCCAAGCATAAAAAATGTCGCATGCGCATTATACTTTTTCAACTGATTCAGAAGTTCTGACGTTCTTGGACCCGGACCGTCATCAAAAGTAAGTGCGATCATTGGCTTTTTCGGATCTATTGCTACTTTTTCTTTCGAAATCAGCTCACCCTTTTCGTTGAATTTGCATTTCTCAAGTCCGATCTTTACCTCTCCCGTTGCTACAATCCCTTTGGAATCAAAATAATATTCTTTTTCATTGATTGTCTGCCAGCCGGTCAGTGCTTTTCCTTCATCTGTCAGATAAGCCTTTCCATCATCTTTGGCCACCCAGCCGGATCTCTGCATAATTCCTTTATTATCAAAGCAATAAAGTGCACCTTCTATCATCTGCCAGCCGGTTACTTTCTTTCCATCTGAATCAAAATAATATGTATTTCCTTTTGATACCACAAAATCCGATGTTATATATGTTCCATCGTATTTTTTAAATTTATTTCCTTCCCATACACCAGTCGGATTCTTTACCTTACATGTTCCGTTCTTTATTGTAACCTGTACCTTCTTTTTCCAGTCTCCTTCCAGATTTTTTTTAATATTGGAATTTAATTTCGCAATGATCACATACGTTCCTTCTGTATTCGCATCCGCTTTGCTTAAAAATGTAATATTCTTTCCTTTTTTCAGATCTTTAGCGAAATCTTCTGCTGTATAATCTTTTGTTAATTTGTTTCTATCTTTATCCCGGATCTTTATGTCCGCCGAATAAGCCGGAAGCTGTTCTCCCTGCTTAATCTCTACATCCGCCACCTGTATGGTTATCTGCGCCGGTTTTCGCAGGATTCCTCTTACTACCGGTATTGCAATCGCAACTATACAAATAGTAAAAAGAGTAAGACCCACCCGAATGTTTCTTACTCTTCTCCGATTCCTTCGTCTTCTTCGAATTTCTGTATTATCCATCCCTAGTATCCCCCCAGATTTCATATCATTGCATAATCCTAGGATACTCTAATTCGACATATTTCGCAATTAAGGGATTCTTACAAATTTATTAAGTTTTATTTAACATATGACACGTACACGTAACACTTCACCAATCTGTTTTAATTCCTCTACAACACCATCCGGCACCTCAGAATCTACATCGATCATCGTATATGCATATTTTCCCTTACTCTTATTTGTAAGGTCTGCGATGTTCATATTGTCTTTGGCAAGGATCGCTGATATCTGACCGATCATATTCGGCACATTGTGATGTAATACCAGAATACGCGTCTTATCGCCTCTCAGTCCCATATCACAGTCCGGATAGTTCACGGAATGTTTGATATTACCATTTTCCAGATAATCCATCACTTCTTTGACTGCCATCTTCGCACAATTATCTTCGGACTCTTCTGTAGAAGCTCCGAGATGAGGAATTACAATCGCGCCTTTGACACCTGCGATTTCCGGTGTCGGGAAGTCTGTGACATAATGTTTTACTTTTCCAGCTACAAGTGCATCTACCATTGCCTCGGAATCTACCAGTACATCCCTTGCAAAGTTCAGCACGATCACTCCTTCTTTCATAAGACCCAGTGCATCTTTTCCGATCATGCCTTTCGTACTGTCAAGTGCCGGTACATGCACCGTGATATAATCACAGTTTTCATAAATTTCATCTACATTTGTTGTATGATGGATACTTCTTGACAGTCTCCATGCAGAATCTACGGATACATACGGATCATATCCATATACATCCATACCAAGATGTGTTGCCGCATTTGCAACCAGAACTCCAATTGCACCAAGACCGATCACACCAAGCTTTTTGCCTTCCAGCTCCTGTCCGGCAAATGCTTTCTTGGCTTTTTCTGCATCTTTGGCAATGTTCCCGTCTTCTTCGTTCTCCTGTACCCAGTTGATACCGCCGATGATATCTCTGGAAGCAAGAAGCATACCGGCAATTACCAGTTCCTTTACACCATTCGCATTGGCTCCCGGTGTGTTAAATACAACGATTCCCTGTTCTGCACATTTCTCAAGCGGAATATTATTCACACCCGCACCGGCTCTTGCAATAGCTTTCAGATCCGGTGCAAATTCCATCTCGTGCATTGCCGCACTTCTTACCAGGATCGCATCTGCTGTTTCTGGTGTGCTTACAGGTGCATAGTCTTTTGTGAATTCATCCAGTCCTACCTGTGAAATTGGGTTCAGATTATGATACTTATACATGATTACAGATTCTCCTTTTCAAATGCTTTCATAAATTCTACCAGTTTCTCTACCCCTTCGATCGGCATCGCATTGTAGATACTTGCACGCATACCGCCGACACTTCTGTGTCCTTTCAGGTTCTCGAATCCGGCTTTTTTTGCCTCTTTCACGAATTTTGCATCCAGGTCCTTATCACCTGTTACAAACGGAACATTCATAAGCGAACGGTCTTTTGGAACAACCGTGCCCTTGAACAGTTTGCTTTCATCCAGATAATCATAGAGAATCTTTGCTTTCTTTTCATTGCGCTCTTTGATTGCTTCCAGTCCGCCCTGTTTTTTCAGCCATTTAAACACTTTACCACAGATATAGATTCCATATGCCGGTGGTGTATTGTATAAAGACTTGGCATCTGCATGCGTCTTATACTTCAACATAGTCGGTGTACCTTCTAATACATCATCTGTGATCAGATCCTCACGGATAATTGCGATCACAACACCTGCAGGTCCGACATTTTTCTGAACACCGCCGTAGATCACGCCGTATTTTGACACATCTACCGGTTCAGACAGGAAGCAGGATGATACATCTGCCACCAGTGTCTTTCCTTTGGTATTCGGAAGCTCTTTGAACTTCGTACCATAAATCGTATTATTCTCGCAGATATATACATAATCTGCATCTTCAGAGATATCGAGGTCTGAGCAGTCCGGAATATAAGAAAATGTCTTATCTTCGGAAGATGCGATCACATGGACCTCTCCGTATTTTTCTGCTTCTTTGGCTGCCTTTTTCGCCCACTGTCCGGTTACGATATAGTCAGCCACTTTATTCTTCATCAGATTCATAGGAATCATGGCAAATTGCTGAGACGCTCCGCCCTGTAAAAATAATACTTTATAGTTATCCGGGATATGCATCAGTTCACGGATATCGGCTTCTGCTGTCTCAATAATCTCCTGGAACACCGATGAACGGTGACTCATTTCCATAACCGACATTCCACAGCCCTGATAGTCTAACATCTCTGCTGCTGCTTCTTTTAATACTTCTTCCGGCAATACGGCCGGGCCTGCTGAAAAATTGTACACTCTGCTCATTGTTGTTCCTCCACTTTCCTTTACTTTTTTCTTTTACTATTCTGCATTTTTTGCTTCCAGGTCTTTTTCATCAAAAGCTTCATTGATCGGGGCGCCAGGGGCAACCATCGGCCATACCTTGTCATCACTGTCAATCTGGCAGTCGATCACCACCGGATGTCCGCTCTTTAACGCGTTCGCAAATGCTTCTTTGAATTCTTCCTGGGTTGCCACACGTACTCCTTCTGCTCCCATAGCTTCTGCAAGTTTTACAAAATCTACGGCATCATTGAGTACAGTAGCCGAGTAACGCTGTCCGTAGAACAGGTTCTGCCACTGGCGGACCATACCAAGTACATGGTTGTTAATCACTACCTGGATCACCGGAATATTATGGCGTGCCGCGGTAGCGATCTCATTCATATTCATACGGAAACATCCGTCACCTGCGATATTGACAACGGTCTTTTCCGGTCTTCCGACCTTGGCTCCAAGTGAAGCTCCAAGACCATATCCCATGGTTCCAAGTCCTCCTGAGGTAAGGAGTGTTCTTGGCTCTGTATATTTATAATACTGTGCTGCCCACATCTGGTGCTGTCCGACTTCTGTCGAAATGATTGCTTCACCATTTGTCTGACGGTAGATCTCTTCTACAACAAACGGTCCGCTAAGCACATCCGGATGATAGGTCATCGGATATTTCTCTTTGTAAGACATGATCTGTTCTACCCATGCCTTGTGATCCTGCTGTTCCAGACGCTCATTCATCTTCTGAAGAACGACTTTCAGATCACCGACCACACCTTCTGTGATCAGAATATTTTTATTCATCTCTGCAGCATCTACATCAAACTGTAAGATTTTTGCATTCTGGGCAAATTTCTTTGCATTTCCTGTTACACGGTCACTGAATCTTGCTCCTGCGACGATCAGAAGATCACATTCACTGACTCCGTAGTTGGATGCCTTTGTTCCATGCATTCCGAGCATTCCGGTATATAACGGATCTGTTCCCGGGAATGCTCCTTTTCCCATCAGGGAATCGGTAACCGGAGCATCTACCTTCTTTACGAATTCATATAATTCTTTGCTGGCTCCTGATAATACCGCTCCGCCACCGACAAATATGTATGGTTTCTCTGACTCCCGGATCATACGTACTGCACTTTCCAGATCTTTTTCACAGATATTTTCGGATGGTTTTACAACCTTTGGTTCCTGTGCTGTAAATTCTGCTTTGTTCGCAGTTACATCTTTCGGGATATCGATCAGGACCGGTCCCGGTCTTCCTTCTTTGGCTATCACGAATGCCTTACGTATCGTATCCGCCAGATTATTGACATCTTTTACAATATAATTATGCTTGGTGATTGGCATTGTAACACCTGCAATATCGATCTCCTGGAAACTGTCTTTTCCCAGAAGTGATACTCCTACATTACAGGTAATTGCAACGACCGGAATCGAATCCATGTATGCGGTTGCAATTCCGGTTACAAGGTTTGTTGCACCCGGTCCGCTGGTTGCAAGACATACACCGACTTTTCCTGTCGCTCTTGCATATCCGTCTGCCGCATGAGCAGCACCCTGCTCATGTGACGTAAGGATATGTGTAATCTCATCTTTATGCTTATATAATTCATCGTATACGTTCAAAATCGCTCCGCCCGGATAACCGAATACGGTATCGACGCCCTGCTCTTTCAAACACTCAATTACGATCTGTGATCCTGTTAACTGCATACCATTCATTCCCCTGTCATGATTTATTTTGCTTTTGGAACTTCGAGAATTGCTCCTCTGTTTCCAGAAGTAACCATTGCCGCATATCTTGCAAGATATCCGGTTGTAACTTTTGGTTCTCTCGGAGTCCAGTTTGCTTTTCTCTTCGCAAGTTCTTCATCGGATACATCCAGATGAATAGAAAGGTTCGGAATATCGATCTGGATCAGGTCTCCTTCTTCTACCAGTGCGATTGGTCCACCAACAGCTGCTTCCGGAGATACGTGTCCGATAGATGCCCCTCTGGATGCACCACTGAAACGTCCGTCTGTGATCAGCGCTACACTTGAGCCAAGTCCCATACCTGCGATTGCAGATGTAGGATTTAACATCTCACGCATTCCAGGGCCTCCCTTTGGTCCTTCGTAACGGATAACGACAACGTCACCGGCAACGATCTTACCACCTTTGATCGCTGCAATTGCATCTTCTTCACAGTCAAATACTCTTGCAGGTCCTTCGTGTACCAGCATCTCGTCTACAACAGCGGAACGTTTTACAACGCTTCCGTCCGGCGCAAGATTTCCTTTTAATACTGCAAGCCCGCCTGTTGGTGTGTATGGATTATCAATTGGACGAATTACTTCCGGATCTTTGTTGACCACGCCTTCGATATTCTCTCCAACGGTCTTTCCTGTAACTGTCATACATTCTGTATGCAGAAGGCCTTTCTTATTCAGCTCTGCCATAACTGCATATACACCGCCGGCTTCGTTCAGATCTTCCATGTATGTCGGGCCTGCCGGTGCAAGGTGGCAGAGGTTCGGTGTCTTTTCGCTGATTCCATTTGCAAAATCAATCTCGAAATCCATTCCTACTTCGTGTGCGATTGCAGGGAGGTGAAGCATACTGTTGGTAGAGCATCCAAGTGCCATGTCAACCGTAAGTGCATTCAGGATTGCTTCTTTCGTCATGATATCTCTTGGACGGATATTCTTCTCAAGAAGTTCCATAACCTTCATACCTGCATGCTTTGCAAGACGGATTCTTTCTGAATAAACTGCCGGAATTGTTCCATTTCCACGAAGTCCCATACCAAGTACTTCTGTCAGACAGTTCATACTGTTCGCTGTGTACATTCCTGAACATGATCCGCATGTCGGACATACTTTGTTCTCGAATTCGCACAGATCTGCATCTGACATCGTTCCTGCAACGTTTGCTCCTACTGCCTCGAACATGCTGGAAAGACTTCTCTTCTGTCCTTTTACATGTCCTGCAAGCATCGGTCCTCCGCTGACGAATACAGTTGGAACATTGATTCTTGCCGCAGCCATCAGAAGTCCCGGTACGTTCTTATCACAATTCGGGATCATAACAAGCGCATCAAACTGATGTGCCATTGCCATTGCCTCTGTAGAATCTGCGATCAGGTCTCTGGTTACCAGAGAATACTTCATTCCGATATGTCCCATTGCGATTCCGTCACAGACTGCTATTGCAGGGAACATGATCGGTGTACCGCCTGCCATGGCAACTCCCTGTTTTACTGCATTTGCGATCTTATCCAGATTCATATGTCCAGGTACGATCTCATTGTATGAACATACGATACCGACCAGTGGTCTGTTCATCTCTTCCTCGGTAAGTCCGAGTGCATTGAACAGCGAGCGGTGAGGCGCCTGCTGTTTTCCTTTTGTTACTGTATCACTTCTCATTCTTTTTTATCCTCCTGTTGTCTTTCTATTCAATTTCTTCTATATAACTCTGTAAATCCGTAATTCTATGCAGCAGACAATTACTGAATGTTTGCTGCGATCAGACTTCCCATCTCTTCTGTACCAATCTGAGTCTTTCCGTCCGACATAATATCAATCGTACGATATCCGTCTTTTAATACTTTTGAAACAGCTGCTTCGATCGAATCTGCTTCTTTGTCCAGATCAAAGCTGAAACGGAGCATCATTGCTGCTGAAAGGATGGTTGCGATCGGATTCGCGATTCCTTTTCCTGCAATATCCGGTGCAGATCCACCACTTGGTTCATACAAGCCGAATTTTGTCTCATTTAAGCTGGCACTTGCAAGCATTCCGATCGATCCTGTCACCATACTTGCTTCATCTGAAAGAATGTCTCCGAACATGTTCTCTGTAAGGATAACGTCAAACTGTTTCGGATCTTTTACAAGCTGCATTGCACAGTTGTCTACCAACATATTTTCAACTGTTACTTCCGGATAATCCTTTGAAACTTCTTCTACTACTTTTCTCCACAATCTGGAAGAATCCAGTACATTCGCTTTATCTACACTTGTGACTTTCTTACGGCGTTTCATTGCAATATCAAATCCGCGTTTTGCAATTCGTCTAATCTCTTCTTCATTATATGTAAGAGAATCCTGTGCTGTCATTACACCATTTACTTCTTCTGTCTTTCTCTCTCCAAAGTACAGACCGCCGGTCAGCTCTCTCATGATCATCATGTCAAATCCGCCTTCTGTAATCTCTTCTTTCAGCGGGCATGCACCTTTCAGTTCATCATAAAGCACTGCAGGTCTTAAGTTTGCGAAAAGATTCAGCGCTTTTCTGATCTTTAAAAGTCCTGCTTCCGGTCTCTTGGATGGCTCTAACTTGTACCATGGAGATGTCTTTGCATCTCCTCCGATGGAACCCATCAGAACTGCATCACATGCTTTTGCCTCGGCGATCGTCTCATCTGTAAGCGGTACTCCGTGAACATCAATGGATGCTCCCCCCATGAGTAACTGTGTATAATCACAGGTATGTCCATATACTTCTGCAACTTTATTCAGAACTTTCATTGCCTCCGTTACAATCTCCGGGCCAATTCCGTCTCCCTTAATCACACCAATTTTAAGATTCATAGTTCTTCTTCCTTCCTTCGGTAAAAATCTATAAAAATAATATTATCGTATTTTTATGCATGTTTCAAGACTTTAATTG
Organism: Dorea longicatena; assembly: GCF_025150085.1. NCBI lineage: Bacteria > Bacillati > Bacillota > Clostridia > Lachnospirales > Lachnospiraceae > Dorea > Dorea longicatena. The sequence continues at coordinate 1,324,212 of NZ_CP102280.1, read as the reverse complement.
GCTAAATTGACAAATTGCTACATTTTACATACTAAAAAAGACTTTTTATCATATTTCTTGTACACTTTGTTGATTTCTATCCACTCGATACATTCTTGCAATCTCTTTGATAACCGGAAGCTTTTTACAATTGCATGATACAGAGAACTTGCCACTGGCAACTTTTCTTGCATACTTTGGTATAACAAAAAAATTACGGAACACATATTTCTATGTGCTCCGTAATTTTTATTGCCATGCATTCGTAAAGAGCTGCCAGTGGCAGGTCCTGTAGATACCAAAGTATACAACTGCCAGCGGCAGATTCTATGCATGATATTTCGCTGTTTCAAGAATCCGGTTCGCATTTTCCACACGCTCTTTCGATGGCGGATCAATGCCTTCCAGCTGATACGGGATTCCCAGTTCTTTCCATTTATATACACCAAGTGTATGATATGGAAGAACCTCAACTTTCTCTACGTTATCAAGTGTTTCTATAAAGTCATGAAGTCTGTGCAGATACTCGTCTTTATCGCTTCTTTCCGGAACCAGGACGTGACGGATCCAGACTGGTTTTCCGGTATCAGAAAGATACCTTGCCATATCAAGAATATTCTTATTCGTCTGTCCGGTAAGGATCTTATGCTGTTCGTCATCAATATGCTTGATATCTAGCATCACAAGATCTGTCACCTTCATAAGTTCCTGGAATTTACTGAAGAATGGCTCTTCTCTTGTAAATGGATTCCCGCAGGTATCCAGTGTCGTGTTGATTCCTCTTTCTTTGGCTTTCTGGAACAACTCCAGCAGAAAATCGATCTGCAGAAGCGGTTCGCCTCCACTGACGGTAATACCGCCCTTACTTCCCCAGTAAGTGCGGTATTTCCAGGCTTTATCAATCAGTTCATCTGCTGTGTAGAGAGTCCCTGAATTCATGTTCCATGTGTCCGGGTTATGACAGAACTGGCAGCGCATTGCACAGCCGGTCGTAAATATCAGATACCGGACACCTGGACCGTCAACGGAGCCGAAACTTTCCAAAGAATGAATATATCCTTGGGTCATAGTTTTGCTCCTTTTCTTATTTATTACATGTAATTCGCCATGTACTCCGCCATGCGCAGCTCGATTCCGCTTTGCTTCATCTCGCTGACGGCTGTCGCCGTATATCGTCTGATCCAGATATCATAATTCAAGCAAGCTTGATTATAACATCTGTCTCATCTGATGCATAGCTCATAGCTTTTACATATGATCGTGGCAAGTTCTTGCGATAACGTCTAACTGCTGTTCGCGAGTCAGGTCGATGAACTTAACTGCGTATCCAGATACACGGATTGTGAAGTTAGCGTATTCTGGTTTCTCTGGGTGTTCCATAGCGTCAACCAGTTTGTCTGTACCAAATACGTTAACGTTCAGGTGATGTGCTCCCTGATCGAAGTATCCGTCCATTACACGTGCAAGATTTTCTTTACGCTCGTCATCTGTGTGTCCAAGTGCACTTGGGCTGATTGTCTGAGTATTAGAAATACCATCCAGAGCCAGCTCGTATGGCAGCTTAGCAACAGAGTTAAGAGATGCAAGAAGTCCGCTCTTTTCTGCACCGTAAGATGGGTTAGCACCTGGTGAAAGTGGTTCTCCTGCTTTTCTTCCATCTGGAAGAGATCCTGTAGCCTTACCATATACTACGTTAGAAGTAATTGTAAGGATTGATGTTGTAGGTACAGAATTTCTGTATGTGTGGCACTTGTTCAGTTTGTGCATGAATGTTTTCAGAAGCCAGATAGCCATGTCATCTGCACGGTCATCATCGTTACCGTATCTTGGGAAGTCTCCTTCGATCTCAAAATCTTTTGTGATTCCGTCTTCGTCACGAATAGCTTTAACCTTAGCGTATTTGATAGCGCAAAGTGAATCTACTACGTGAGAGAATCCAGCGATACCTGTTGCGAATGAACGCTTAACATCTGTGTCGATCAGTGACATCTGAGCTGCTTCATAGTAGTATTTGTCATGCATATAGTGGATCATGTTCAGTGTATCAACATACAGTTTGCTTAACCATTCCATCATAGCATCGTATTTTTCCATTACTTCATCGAAGTCAAGGTACTCAGATGTGATTGGTCTGTAAGCAGGTCCAACCTGAACTTTGTTCTTTTCATCAACACCACCGTTGATAGCGTATAACAGACACTTAGCAAGGTTTGCACGAGCTCCGAAGAACTGCATCTCTTTACCTGTCTCTGTAGCAGATACGCAGCAGCAGATTGAATAGTCATCGCCCCATACCGGACGCATAACATCATCGTTCTCATACTGGATTGAGCTTGTTTCTACCGAAATCAGAGCTGCGAACTTCTTGAAGTTCTCTGGCAGTCTTGAAGAGTAAAGTACTGTAAGGTTTGGTTCTGGTGAAGGTCCCATGTTCTTCAGTGTGTGAAGGAAACGATAGTCGTTCTTTGTTACCATAGAACGTCCGTCCTGTCCAAGTCCACCAACTTCCAGTGTTGCCCATGTAGGGTCTCCTGAGAACAGTTCGTTGTATGATGGGATTCTTGCGAACTTAACCATACGGAATTTCATTACCATGTGGTCGATTAATTCCTGAGCTTCTTTTTCTGTGATCTTTCCAGCTTTTAAGTCTCTTTCAATATAGATATCAAGGAATGTAGAGATACGTCCAACACTCATTGCAGCTCCGTTCTGAGTCTTGATTGCTGCAAGATATCCGAAGTACAGCCACTGTACTGCTTCGTGAGCATCTTTAGCCGGCTGTGAAATGTCATAGCCATATACAGCTGCCATTTCTTTCATTTCTTTCAGAGCTTTGATCTGATCTGCAAGCTCTTCACGAAGACGGAAGTCTGTTCCCTTCATTCCGTGTCTTGCATAACGCTCAAAGTCATACTGTTTTTTCTCGATCAGGAAGTCGATACCATAAAGAGCTACACGACGGTAGTCACCAACGATACGTCCTCTTCCGTATGTATCCGGAAGACCTGTGATGATCTTGTTGTGTCTTGCTTTCTTCATTTCAGGTGTGTAAATATCAAATACTCCCTGGTTGTGTGTTTTATGATATTTTGTAAAGATCTTATGAAGTTCTTCGCTTGGCTGATAACCGTAAGTTGTACAAGCCTGCTCAGCCATCTTAATTCCACCGTATGGCATAAAAGCTCTCTTCAGAGGTTTGTCTGTCTGAAGACCAACAACCTTCTCAAGATCCTTTGTCTCTTCACTGATGTATCCTGGGCCATATGCTGTAAGACCAGATACTACTTCAGTTTCCATATCAAGAACGCCGCCCTTTGCACGCTCTTCTTTCTGAAGTTCCTGAAGCTTACCCCATAATGTATCGGTTGCTTCTGTTGGTCCTTCCAGGAAGGATTCGTCTCCTTCATATGGTGTATAGTTCTCCTGGATAAAGCTGCGAACGTCAACTGAGTTCACCCATTCTTTTCCTTTAAAACCAGCCCACTGCTCAAAATGTGCCATCTTTTTGTTCCCCTTTCCTATCTTTCATTTTCTTGTGCGCCGTCAGTATACCATTTCGTGAAGAAAATATCAAGGCTTATTCTGATAATCGTTTTCAAAATCGCCCTTGTATGCAATTTTGTGCAATTTGTGTATATTTATACGAACAATATCGCTTTATTTCGCATTTTTCCAGGCACAATTTTACCTTTTGGGCACTAAAAGATGTGGAGGAACTGACGTTGGCATTCTGATCCCTCTTACATATTTTTGTATAAAAAAGAAGAACCTGCACATTATACAGATTCTCCATTCTTTTGCATTTTATTCTGCAGATGCTTTTTCAACCTGTGCGATTGCTGCTTTCTGCATTGGAATACGGCAGTTCTTGTTGCTTCCGAATTCTACGATTACATCTTCATCACTGATATCGATCAGTACACCGTAAAATCCGCCTGTTGTCAGTACTGTATCTCCGACTTCCATCTCGTTGATCATTGCCTGAACTCTCTTCTGTTCTTTCTTCTGAGGTCTCATGAAGATCATGTAGAATCCTCCGAAAATAACTGCATATACAACAATTAAAATAACCCAGCTTGTACCGCTGGAGCTCTGTGCTGCTAATGAAAACATCTCTTTTCCTCCTACTCATCTTTAAACACTATTGCTATCATACACAAAAACCTCACATTCAGCAAGGTTTTTTATGCTTTTTTCATTATTTTATTCATTCTTGCCCGTTACAGCGGCAATTTTTCTCTCTTTATACTCTTTATAACAGTCATGATCGATTGCATCACGGATCTCTTCCATCATTGTATTATAGAAATACAGATTATGAAGCACACACAGACGCATTCCCAGCATTTCTTTTGCTTTTAACAGATGTCTGATATATGCTCTTGAATAATTGCGGCATGCCGGACACTGGCATCCTTCTTCAATCGGTCTGTCATCCAGCTCAAATTTGGCATTGAACAGATTAAGTTTTCCATGATTCGTGTACACATGTCCATGTCTTCCATTTCTGCTTGGGTACACACAGTCAAAGAAATCTACGCCTCTGTCAACTGCTTCCAGAATATTCACCGGAGTTCCGACTCCCATCAGATAAGTCGGTTTATGATCTGGAAGATGGGGAACAACTGCATCCAGGATCCGGTACATCTCTTCATGCGATTCACCGACTGCCAGTCCGCCAACCGCATATCCATCCAGATCCAGTTTTGAAATCTCATCCGCATGTTTGATACGGATATCTTCATATACTCCGCCCTGATTGATTCCAAAAAGCATCTGATGCTTATTAATTGTATCCGGAAGCGAATTCAGGCGTTCCATTTCTTTTTTACATCGTACAAGCCATCTGGTCGTACGCGCCACAGATTTTTCTATATATTCCCTGTCAGCTACACTCGACGGGCACTCATCAAATGCCATCGCTATCGTAGATGCCAGATTCGACTGAATCCGCATACTCTCTTCCGGCCCCATAAATATTTTATGTCCGTCAATATGGGAATTGAAATACACTCCCTCTTCTTTGATTCTGCGCAGTCCCGCAAGTGAAAACACCTGAAATCCGCCCGAATCGGTAAGAATCGGCTTGTCCCAATTCATAAATTTGTGAAGTCCGCCCAATTTTTTTACCACTTCGTCTCCCGGACGCACATGTAAATGATAAGTATTTGATAATTCTACCTGCGTCTTTATCTCCTGCAAATCCGTAGTTGCCACAGCCCCTTTAATTGCAGCTGCCGTACCGACATTCATAAACACGGGGGTCTCGATGACCCCATGTACCGTATGCAGCCGTCCTCTTTTTGCAAGGCCGTCTTTTTTGATTAATTCATACATGATTATATTTCCTTTTTCTCTAATTATGTACTACCACCGGTGTTCCTGCCGAAATAAGTTCGAATAATTTTCCGGCCATCTCAGGCGGCATGTTTACACATCCATGTGATCCATTTGTCTGATACCTGCTGCCTCCAAATGTAGGCTGCCATGATGCATCATGGAAACCGACACCTCCGTTAAACGGCATCCAGTATTTTACAGGCGTCTCATACTCATAAGTACCATCTGCCTTTTTCGTTCCCTTAAGCGTCTGATCTTTTGCTTTATATGCAAGCGAATAGACACCGGTCGGAGTTGCATTTCCTTTATTTGGATTTCCCGTTACAACATCTGTCTCCAGAGCAATATGCCCATCTTTTACATAATACATATGCTGTGTTGTCAGATTAACCTCTGCGTAAGTATTTCCCACATCATTTCCATCATGACTTGCTGCACGGCTTGAATAATTGGGCTCTCTTGTTACTGTTTCCGCTTTTTGAATATTCGCGATCAGCGCATTGTACTCTGCTTCCTGATCAATCTTCCATCCGTAACTTCCACCCGAAACCGTAACGGTATTACCGCTTGCTGATGTAAATGTTCTTTCTTTTCCCTTTGTATCATACTTTGCTGCAAGTGACTGAACGTATTCTTTCACAGCACTTTCATCGAATGTCACATTCATATCATCGTCAACTTTAACCCACTTAGATATCATAGAAGAATCGACAACCTCTGTATTCGGTTTGAAATCATAGGTAACCGTTGCTCCAAGATATTTGTTCATTGCATCACAGGCTTCTGTTACCTTTTTGGAATCTGATGTGTAAGCCGGCTTTTCATAGCAGCCTGTTTTTAAAAGATCAAGCTTTTCATTTGCCCCGTTCACTGCGGTTATTACTGCCTTACGGAACTCTTCAGTCTTGATCGTTGTACCATCCGTCTCCGGTACAACCACAAATTTGTCCGTCTTGAATTCCGGATGTGCATTAACCGGTGCAATCTGATTCTCTTCTTTCATGCATTCCAGATTTGCAATCTGCGTTTTTAATGCGCTTTCATCATACTCTACCCCGATCTTTGCCTTCATATTGCGGCCTTTCCATAACGACTCGATCCACAGGAACGGATTCTGTCCTTTTATCAGTTTTTCTACCTGTTTTCCGGGTACATACTTTAATGATATGTCTTTTCCTTCAATTACTTCTGTTTTATTATCGGCTTCAAGTAATGTCAGTTTATAATCTGCAACTTCTTTCTCCAGATATTCCTCTACCTGTTTTACATTCTTATTCGAACAGTCTATTCCATTAATGACAGTCTTTGAAAAGAAATGTGTACTGTAAAATACTGCCGTACCCACATAACCAATTGCAATGACCGAAACGATCAGCGAAAGTACAATTGCTATCTTATTACGCAATTTCCAGTTTTTTCTTCTGTTTTTTCTTTGTTGTCTTCTTTCTTGTTTCATTACTTTCTGTGTTTCAGGTCTCTGATCCTCTTCATCAATTTCTGAAAATCCCTCATCCGCATACATTTCTTTCTCTAATATTTCTTCCATTTTATCTGTATGTTTTTCTCTAATGCTCATTAATTCTAACTCCTCTACAATGAAATTTACCTGCTTATAATAAAGTTCATGCTTTCTAATTATAATATGCATATATAGAAAAGTACAGATAAAATCCAAATTTTTTCACAAGATATTTTATAAATAATTTATGATTGCGGCTTCGATGCTTTTTTTATATAATATATTTTATATAATAACACAATCTTTTATGACCGAATACATACGAACTAAGGAGACACAGATATGGCAGGATCAACTTTTGGAACTTTATTCAGGATCACAACCTGGGGTGAATCCCATGGACCGGCTCTCGGAGTCGTCGTAGACGGATGTCCCGCCGGGATTCCTCTCACCACTGATTATATACAGGCATTTCTTGACCGCAGAAAACCTGGTCAAAGCAAATTCACTACTGCCCGCAGAGAATCGGATACAGTCGAGATTCTTTCCGGCGTTTTTGAAGGGTATACGACCGGAACACCTATTTCTCTCGTAGTCCGTAATAACGATCAGCGTTCTCATGATTACAGCAATATCAAAGACTGCTATCGTCCGGGGCATGCCGATTATACATTTGATAAAAAATACGGTTTACGCGACTATCGCGGCGGCGGACGTACTTCCGGAAGAGAAACTATTGGACGCGTTGCCGGCGGAGCTGTCGCTTCCCGCATTCTTGAATGTCTTGGAATAAAACTTACTACCTATACCAAAGCAATCGGTCCTGTATCCATTCCTTCCGATGCCTATGATTATTCTGTAATTAATGAAAACCGCCTTTATATGCCAAATTCGGAATACGCACAGCAGGCAGCTGCCTATTTGGAACAATGTATTTCTGATCAGGATTCGTCCGGCGGTCTGATTGAATGTATTATTGAAGGTATGCCCGCAGGTGTCGGGGAGCCCGTTTTTGACAAACTGGATGCTTCCCTCGCCAAAGCCGTTATGTCAATCGGGGCTGTCAAAGGTGTAGAAATCGGTGATGGATTCTCTGTTACATCTTCCAAAGGAAGTATCAACAATGATTCTTTCATCTCCGAAAACGGACAAGTTTTGAAGCAGACCAACCATAGTGGGGGGATTCTCGGCGGTATCAGCGATGGAAGTTCCATTATATTACGTGCAGCCATCAAACCGACACCTTCTATTTCCCAACCACAGAAAACAGTAAACACTGCCGGAGAAAACATCGAAATTGCTATTTCTGGACGACATGATCCGGTTATCGTTCCACGTGCGGTTGTTGTAGTGGAATCCATGGCTGCAATTACACTTACAGATCTTCTGATGCAGAATATGACTTCGCGTATTGAATATCTCAAAAATATTTATCTTTAATAGGTGACTGCTTCTTCCGAACGCATGTTGATACATAGAACTTGCCACCGGCAACTTCTCTTGCATACTTTGTTATACCAAAAAATGCAAAAGAAGCTGACGATGACAGGTTCTTTTGCATTTATACTTTATACATTATACATGGAAACATCCGCCACCGATAAACTCCCTTAAAAGTGAATTTGCCGGCACATTCTCGCTTCCGATCCCTACAAAATAATCCAGGAACTTTAACAAGCGTTTCGCTTCCAGATATTCCGGACACTCTCTTTCAATTCCAAAAAGCTGTGCTTCTACATATGGTTTCAATACTGCCAGTTCATAAATCAATGCAGAATTGAACATCACATCCGCTTCCTCCTGATATGGGAATATATTACACTCCTCACCTTTTCGTACAGACGGCCACATACGGATAGTTTCTTTTGCAGAAGTTCCTCTCGTTCTCGCATCTCGGACAATTCTGCGGATCAGACGCCCATCTGTTGTCGGAATCCGATTATGTTCATCAATATTCAGCTGCGTGAGTGCACTGATATATATTTTAAACTTGTTCTCATCCGGAAGATTTCTGGTTAATTCCGGATTCAGGCAATGAATTCCTTCTATTACAAGCACTTCATTTTCCTTTAACTTTTTCGGTCTGCCCTTATATTCTTTGTGTCCCGTGACAAAATTAAATTCTGGTATTACCACTTCTTTTCCATCGAGAAGTTCCTGAAGCTGACGATTAAACAGTTCTACATCTACCGCTCCCAGCCCCTCAAAGTCATAATTGCCATTCTCATCTTTCGGAGTCTCTTCACGTTCTTTAAAATAATTGTCCACTGCAATTGGATACGGGCACAGTCCATTCGCCCTGAGCTGTACAGACAAACGATGAGAAAACGTTGTCTTACTGGAGGAAGACGGCCCCGCGATCAGTACAAACCGAACATCCGAACGTACTCTGACCTGTTCCGCAATCTGCGCTATTTTTTCTTCCTGAAGCGCTTCCTGTACCAGTACCAGTTCATTCACATCACTTCTGGTAATTTTATCGTTCAAATCACCTACCGTTTCTATTCCCTGAGCATCTCCCCATTTCGTTGATTCCTGTAACACATGAAACAGCTGGTTCTGTGGTTCAAACGGAGGTACTTTTTCCGGCTCACCCTGGGTCGGCATCTGAATTACAAACCCTTCATCATACAAATATAATTTGAAATATTTTAAATATCCGGCACTCGGAACCATATATCCATAATAATAATCTTCAAATTCATTCATACTGTAAATATTCACACGTGATACCCTTCGATAATGAAACAATCGTTCTTTGTCATGCATCCCATGCTCTCCAAACATTGCAATCGCATCGTCTGTATGCACACTTTTTTTCTGAATCGGCAGATTCTTTTCTACCATTGTCCTCATCCGTCTCTCTACCTTATCCAGAAACTCTTGTGTGAGTTCTATATTGCCTTCTATCGTACAATAATACCCTTTACTTACAGAATAATGAATACGGACTTTATCGATATTCTTATGTTCTGCCACATCATATACCGCTTTTACGAGCATCAGGCTCATACTTCTGCGATACGCTTTATATCCAAGCGAATCTGCAGTCGTCACAAACTCAAGTTTACAGTCTTTTTTTAATGTTTTAAATAATTCCTGTAACCTTCCATCAACAAATACTAATACTATATCGTGCTCATATTCATGCTGATATTCTTTTGCAATATCCAGATATGTTGTTCCTTCCCGAAACTTTCTGTCACAGTCCCCTACCTGAACTGTATAAAAAACTTCATTCATACCTGCACCTCATTTCTTCTCTCCGGGTTATGTATGGAATCAGACGATCAGGAACGGATGACTGATCGGTGCCGCAACAATCTCAACCTCACTGAGATGTTTTTCAAGATACTGTCTCATATCTTCAATAAAGATATGTTCAATCCCATAATGTCCGCCATCGATGATTGCCAGTCCCTGGGCTACCGCATCAATTCCTTCATGATGTCCGATATCTCCTGTGATCAGAACATCCGCATTCTTATCCAGTGCCGCCTGAATCACACTTTTACCGGAACCCGGACAGATTGCTATTCTTTTTACTTTTTCTTCCAGATTACCGAATACCTTTACTGCCCCCAGATGAAATGCAGACTTCACATCTTCACAGCATTCTCTGAGAGTCATCGGTGTCTCAAGATCAGATACTCTTCCGATCCCTTCGGGTTCATCTTCTTTCCCAATATCCCCTTCTGCAGTTACTTCCAGAATTTCTGCATTCTTCATATTCATCTTATCCCCGGAAAGGTCTGCCATTCCCAGTACATCATAATTCGTATGCATAGCATAATAAGAAATATCGTTCTGTATCAGTTTTAAGATACGTTCTCCGACAAAATCCAGATTATGGATTCTCTTAATCGGTGAAAATATCATCGGATGATGTGTAATCAACATATCTGCTCCTGTCCTGACAGCTTCATCTATTACTTCATCTGTGGCATCTAATGCAATATAAATCCTTTTTACTTCCTTATCATCTCTTCCCACCAGAAGTCCTACATTGTCCCACGACAGCGCATAATTAAGCGGATATTCTTTCTCAATCTCATACATTACATCTTTACACAACATCTTACATACTCCCTTTCTTCTACTCGTAATACTTTAAAGCCTCTTGTGTCAGTATGATTTCCTGTTTCAGTTCTTCCATTCTCTCGGCAGCACTTGCACTGTTCTGATGTTTAAAAAGTTGTTGAAATACACTCTCTTTAATCTGCATCTCTCTGTCCAGATATTTTTTCAGGACAGGATGCTGTTCCAAAAGCAGACGTTTGCCATATGTATATTCACATATTGTATATTCTTCTTTTTTTCCGTGTATGACTTTCATCATTGGATAAAATTTTCCATCTTCCTCAACCATATTTTCCTCGGTAATCTGAAGATTATGTTCATTTAAAAATCTTCTCACCTTACCAATCTCAGATTGCGGCTGCAGGATCATTGTATCCAAAATTTCTACTACCGGATATCCTTCTGTCAGAATTTTAATCACCAGTCCTCCACCCATGCCTGCAGCGATCATTGTATCCACTTCTCCCGGAAGCACTTTTTCAAGTCCGTCCGAAAGTCTTGTCTCTATTTTCCCTTTCAGTCCATGTCCGACCACATGCATTCTGGCTCTCTCCAACGGGCCTCTGTTAATATCGAGTGCGATCACCTTTCCGGCTATATTGTGTTCTATAAGATAAATAGGAATATAACCATGATCTGTACCGATATCTGCAACAGAAGCGCCCTCTGTCACCAGATCTGCAACTGCCTGCAGTCTCTTTGATAGTTCCATAGGCGCCTCTTTTCTTAATCTAAATAATCTCTTAATTTTCTGCTGCGGCTCGGATGACGGAGCTTTCTGAGCGCTTTCGCCTCAATCTGACGGATACGTTCACGGGTAACGTCAAATTCTTTTCCAACTTCTTCCAGTGTGCGTGCACGTCCATCGTTCATACCGAATCTTAATCGCAATACCTTCTGTTCTCTTTCTGTCAGAGTATCCAGAACCTCGTCAAGCTGTTCTTTCAGAAGTGTCTGGGCTGCCGCTTCTGCCGGTACCGGTACATTATCATCCTGAATAAAATCTCCAAGATGACTGTCCTCTTCTTCACCGATCGGTGTTTCCAGAGAAACAGGTTCCTGAGAAATCTTAAGGATTTCTCTTACTCTTTCTACCGGCATATCAAGTTCAGCTGCAATCTCTTCCGGCGTAGGTTCACGCCCAAGTTCCTGCAGTAACTGTCTGGATACGCGGATCAGTTTATTAATTGTCTCAACCATATGAACCGGAATACGGATTGTCCTTGCCTGATCTGCGATTGCTCTTGTAATAGCCTGTCTGATCCACCACGTAGCATAAGTACTGAATTTAAATCCTTTATGATAATCAAACTTTTCTACTGCCTTAATCAGTCCCAGATTTCCCTCCTGGATCAGGTCAAGGAACAGCATGCCACGACCAACATATCGTTTTGCAATACTTACTACCAGACGCAAGTTTGCTTCTGCCAGTCTCTTCTTTGCCTCCTCGTCCCCATCTGCCATTCTTTTGGCCAGTTCAACTTCTTCTTCTGCCGACAAAAGCGGCACCTTTCCAATTTCCTTCAGATACATACGTACCGGATCTTCAATACTGATTCCATCTGGTACCGAAAGATCAATCTTCTCTACATCAATATCATCTTCGTCTGACATTACGATTTCATCCGGAATATCATCATCGTCATTACTGATTCTGAGCACATCAACGTTGTTTGCTTCCAGGTAATCAAATACCTTCTCCATCTGATCTGAATCCAGTTCCATATCAGAGAAGAAATCATTAATTTCCTGAATCTCCAGGATTCCCTTTTTCTTTTTTCCAAGTGATACAAGTTCTCTTAATTTTTCCTGGAATTTTACAATATTTTCGTCCATGTAATGTCCATCCTCTCATTGCTTGTTTATATTTTATCCTTAATTAATGGAAATATGCAGTGTCCGAAGATCCTGCATCTTTCTTTTTTCATTCATCAGGCGCTGCAATCCCTGAATATCTGTAGGATCCAGATTCTTTGTTGCTTCTTCAATGCTGTGTTCCTTGACTCTCAGAATTGTCTCCTGCAGTGCCTTTTCCTGCTCCTTCACCGTTGTCAGTTCTTTGATCTTCGTGTGGAACAGTCCTGCCACTTCCCGATGTTCCTCTTCATCTGTAAAATGATTCATAATCTGCGCCGGATTGGCTTCATGTTTTTCATACTGTTCATATAAAAGTTCTGCCACTTTTCTGAAAAGTCCTTCCGAAAAATCTTCCGGTGTAATATACTTTTCAATCTGGTGAAAAATCTCTTCACTTTCAATCAACCATGTAAGCAACACCTTCTGGGATACTAAAATTCCGTCTTCTTTTTTATTCTTCCTGTTATTTTGTATCTCCCTCGGTCTTTCTGCAGGCTTTGCAAGTCCTGTCTGTACCGCCATCTTACCGACCAGTTTTCGAAGCTCTTCAAATCCAACATGATAGACCTTTGCCACTGCTTCTATGTAATTATTACGTTCAATTTCTTCTTCAAACTGTGTAAGCCTTCTTGCCGTCTCCTTCATGAACTCCGTCTTTCCTTCCGGTGAATTCATATCATAGTCTTTCTCCAGGACTTCCAGACTGTACATGAATACATTTCTCGCACTTGCAATTCGCTCTTCAAATGCTTCTGCGCCCAGATTCTTAATAAATTCATCCGGGTCCTTATACGGTTCCATTCTTATGATCTTTGCTGTGATTCCGGCATCTCTCAGGATTGGCATCGCTCTTAATGCCGCCCTTGTACCGGCCCCGTCACTGTCATAAGTCAGATACACTTCCTGTACATACCTGTGAATCAGTGCAGCATGTCCCGGTGTCAGTGCTGTACCCAGTGATGCAACCGCATTGGTAAATCCTGCCTGATGCAATGATATCACGTCCATATAGCCCTCACACAAAAGGAAATATGGCTTTTTGGTACGCCTTGCCCGGTTCAGGCCATACAGATTCCGGCTTTTATCAAAGATCATTGTCTCCGGGGAGTTCAGGTATTTTGGCTTTGCATCGCCCATAACACGGCCGCCGAATCCGATCACCCGGCTGTTGACATCCATGATCGGAAACATCACACGATTCCAGAACTTGTCATACACCCCGTTCTTTTCATCAATGCTGATCAATCCCGCCTTGGCAATCATATCATCTTTATACCCTTTGGACTTCAGATACCGATACAGGTCATCGCTGTACTTATTCGAATAACCCAGACCGAACGCCTTAATGGTCTCATCACTAAGCTTACGCTTTTTAAAATATTCCAGTCCGACCGCACCCCGGCTGCTCTTAAGCTGTATATAATAATACTGTGCTGCAGCTTTGTTGATCTCCAGAAGTATCGCTCTGGTATCCGCACGTTCTTTTGCTTCTCTGGAATACTCTTCCTCCGGAAGTTCCACTCCTGCCCGGTCTGCCAGATATTTCAACGCTTCAACAAATGTATAATTCTCATACTCCATCAGAAATGTAAATACATTTCCTCCTGCCCCGCATCCAAAGCAATAATACATCTGCTTCTGTCTGCTGACAGAAAAAGAAGGAGACTTTTCATTATGAAACGGGCACAGGCCAAAATATGAGCTTCCTTTTTTCTGCAGTTTTACATAAGTAGATATCACATCTACGATATCATTTCTTGATCTTACTTCTTCAATAATCTCATCAGAATAATACATTTTGAATCTCCTCATTATTATTATTCGACAAAACTTTTTGCTTTCCTTTAATTTTTTTCTTTTTTTATTGACTTTTTCGTGTATAATGATATATTGGGGTATTATGAATATAGAAGCAAAAAAAGAACTTCCATATAAATGAAAGTCCTTTTCTAATGATGAATGCGGAAGATGGGACTTGAACCCACACAAGCGCAATGCTTACAAGATCCTTAGTCTTGCTCGTCTGCCAGTTCCGACACTTCCGCGCATTCATTATGTAATTTTCACCTTCCTATCAGGAAAGGTAACTGCGGAAGATGGGACTTGAACCCACACAAGCGCAATGCTTACAAGATCCTTAGTCTTGCTCGTCTGCCAGTTCCGACACTTCCGCATTCATCTTTGCTCTCTCGCGAAGACAAGATATATAATACATGAGAATTGTTATTCTGTCAACAGTTTTTTTGAAATTTTTTAATTTTTTTGAACTATTGCATAAACTGTTAATATTTCTTCTGTTTCAGCAGTACATGCTTAATGTATGAAAAAGTTTTTTCCTCTCCTTCTTCGGCCAGCATCTCTAACAATTCATGCAAAAGTTTTGCCGTATCCGGATGAATCATTTTTCCAAGTCTTGCCGCACCCTTTTCGTAATATTCCAATGGATGCCAGTTTCTGTATGCTTCTCCCTGGTAAGTCTTTGAAGCTGCAATACGATCCATGAACATCTCTACCACGTACCGAAGCGGCATTTTCAAACCAACCATGCCCTCCCCCGGTATCACACTATAATCAATCCAGTATTCATAATGATGCTTATTCCGTCCTTTATGATGAAGCCATGCCCAGGAATATCCGGTTGCTTCTCTTTCCGCATTATTCGGACTTCGATTTCCCTGATAGTACCTACATCCCACAAGGAACTCCGTCGGAGAATATTTTGACATATCATGAAGAAGGCCCTGCTTATAAAGTCCTACTTCAAAACATTCTTTCATAACAAGATATTTATGATGATTGATCGTCTGTAAGTGTTGTAATGCTTTCATTTTTCTTCGTCTCAACCTCCACAATCCGGTCCGCCGTAAACACCGCGATCGACCTCTCTTTTAACTCTGCTTTTTTCTGGTCTTTTAAAAGTTCCGGGTAATCCAGAATTCCACGATCTGTCGTTGCTCTTACATACCACCCATATCCCTTAGGCAACGCCGGCAGCGCAAATACGTGCTCCAGCCAGTGCATATTATATGCCACATAGCAATCCGCATTCTTCGTCCGGGCTCCACTGTAATATACTCCAAGCTGTCTGCTTGATACTTCTTTCGGCACCTGCCAAGCTTCCTCGCCATGATACGATACATCAGGAACGCCACAGCAACTCAGATCAATCCCCTGAAGTTCCCTCTCGGGTGTCAGAAGATCATGCTCTTTTCTAAATAAAATCAGTTTTTTAACAAAATCATGTAACATCTTTTTCTTTTCCAGCCCCCGCCAGTCCGTCCATCCGACAGAATTGTCCTGGCAGTAAACATTATTATTGCCCTTTTGGGTGTTACCGAATTCATCTCCTGCCAGTATACATGGTGTTCCTTGTGAAAGAAGTAACAGGAAAAACGCATTATAAATCTGATGTTTTCGAAGTTCTGTAACAGCTTTTTTCCTGCTTGGCCCTTCCGCCCCGCAGTTCCAGCTGTAATTATAATCCGGTCCGTCCTGATTCTTTTCTCCATTTTCCTCATTGTGTTTTGAGTCATAGGATACAAGATCATTTAAAGTAAAACCGTTCTGATCTGTAATACAATTAAATATTCCCTGTTTCTCTGAATGATGCTTAAGCCAGTAAATCACATCCGGAATCATGCCTTCATCGCCTTTAAGGAAACGACGCATCACTGTCTGGAATCCCAGTTCGTGTTCCATTATCTTTGTTTTTTTCAAAACCGGATCTGCATGAACACTTTCTATCGGAATGACCAATGGGTTCAGTATAAAACCATCTATATGATATTCCATCACATAATACCGCAGGCATTCCAGCATCATCATCTTATCTGCACCTGTACAGAACGGCATTTCAAGCACAACCTCTATTCCGGCTTTATGGCATGCTTTGACCATATCCTTAAGTCCTCTGGCCCCATCACCATCCGAAGAATATGCACTCTTAGGAGCAAAATAGAACCCTTCTCCATATCCCCAGTAATTTCTATATGTCTGGCATTCCTCAAATTCATACACCGGCATACAATGGATCTGATTAATTCCAAGATCTGTAAGATAATCTATCTTTTCTATAATCCCCTGAAACGTTCCTTTCGACTTTACCTTCGACGAAGCATGTCTTGTAAATCCCCTTACATGCAGACTGTAGGCAATTACCTGATGATAAGGAATCTGTAAAGTGTGGTCTCCCTCCCAGTCATACTCCTGTGACAGAAAACGGCCTCTGATTTCATGTCTGGCGGTCTCTTTTTTTACACCCCAATGCTCTCTTCCGGCCAGCGCCTGCACATAAGGATCCACAACAACCTCACCATTAATCAAATAATTATACTCATACTCTTCCGGTTCGATATCCGTAAGTGCAATACAGCGTACTTCTCCCACTGCCGTCTCCATCTCAAATTGTCTGTACAGTCGTTTTCTTCCTGCACGATATATTAACAGCTGACATTTTTTCTCTGTCGGAACTGCAATCGAAAAATTTATTTTGTTCTCACTGATCTGAACCCCCAGCGGTAACGGATATCCCTGAACCTCTCTCATATTATTTCCTTCCCATTGTCTGCTGACGCCTATTGCCATCCATCTGCGCCATACATTTCAACATTCTCTTTATTGATCATAAATACATCTACGGATGTCTCTTTTTCAAAATCTTTCCCTTCCAGAATATCCAATGCAATATCAACCGCTTTCTTTCCGATGTTGACCGGCGACTGTGCAACGGTTCCTGCAATCTGACCATCTGCCTTTTTTAATTCTTTTTTTATATCCGGAGAGCCGTCTATACTGTATACAACCGTCTGATCATTTCCAGCAAGATTCAATGCAGTCTTAGCTGCCACGGCCATCTGATCATTTCCACACATAATCGCAGTAATATCCGGCTGTTCATTCAGGATCTTTTTTGCAGCTTCCAGTGCACTGTCGAACGTTCCGTTGGTATCTTCTCTTGCTACGACTTCAAATCCTTTTTCCGCTTTGGCAATTGTCTGCTCAAATCCCGTAATACGGTCATTGATCGAATTCTGCTTTGTTGCCTCCAGAATCGCCACTGTCCCGCCATCCGGATATTTTTCAATCAGGTCATTACCACAGAGCTTACCCGCTTCGCTGTTATTAGAACCGACATAGGCATCTATATAGTCTGTATCTTTCACCTGTGAATCTATATTGATGATCTTCACACCAGCCTCCTGCAAAGCCTGTAATGACGGAGTAATCTTTTCCCAGTCTACCGGGCAAAGAAAGATTGCATTAATCCCCTCATCGATCATCTCCTGTATCTGCTCCGCCTGCGTATCCGCATCCGACGACGGGTCTTTTACTACCATTGTGCACTCTTCTTTATCCACGACCTGCTGTACGGCCTCTTCAAGTGTTATAAAATACGGATTCTGCATATCAATTACAGAAAAGCCAAATTTGTACTTTCCTGCATCATCTGTCTGATCTGTATCCTCCGAATCATCTGTTGTATCCTCACTGACTGCATTATCCACTGGTTTTCCTGCTTCCTTTTTGCATGCGGATAATGCGAAAATGCATACGAGTAATACTGCGATCACTCCTAACATTCTCTTCTTCATCATGTTGTTATTCCTCCTTATTATTGCGTTACATACAGCTACATTTTACAACATTTTTGTCTGTTTGACTACTATCATCTTGCTTTTTATCGCTTTCTTTGTTAAAGTTAAGATAAGTTTTAAAATTAGTAAAGGAGACTATGATATGAGCGACACAAAGGAAACAGAAGGCTACACCACAGTAGAGCTTACACTTGACAATGACGAAGTCATCGAATGTGCAATCCTCACAGTATATGAAGCTGCAGGCAAGGAATACATTGCCCTGCTGCCTCTGGACGAAAATCTTGAGCCGAATGAAGCTGGTGATGTTTATCTTTATCAGTATAATGAAACCGAGGACGGCGAACCTGACCTCGGCAACATTGAAGACGATGAAGAATATGAAATTGCAGCGGATGCATTTGATGAATGGATGGATTCCCAGGAATTCGACGAATCAGACATTGAGGAGTAATTCGGATACAAAACGGGAAGGGAGAAGATCTTTCCCGTTTTTTTCTTTTACATAACTGATAACCAGCTTTCTCTTCGCTCTTGTCATCGCCACATAAAAAAGCCGGCGTTCTTCTTCTATTTCTTCGTTGGCAGTTGCTTTCTTGTATGGGCAGCTTCCCTCATTTGCTTCAATCACAAATACGGTATCAAACTCAAGTCCCTTTGCAGCATGCATTGTCATCAGGTTTACCCCTTCTTTTTCTCCGTTTTTCTTATTCTGTTCTTTCAGCATTTTTCCATAACTTTCAATATGTTCAAACCATTCTTTTATGGTGCCATACCCCTTGGAGTTCTGCCAGATTTCTTCGAGCACTGCAAAAAGATCTTCCGAAGAAATCTTTCTGTATGCTGCATATTCCTTCAGGAACTCATCATATCCCATGCGTTTCCGTATATATTGAATGGCTGCATACGGTGTCTTGTCACAGATCATCTTCATGTCCCATTCCAGCTGATCGATTCTGTCAACCATCCAGTCTTTATCCCGGTAATATCTCCGGAGTGATTCATAAGAAACATTTCCCGTCTTCATACTCTCTCTTGTAAGATAGCGGTTTGGCCGGTTCGCAATCTGGAGAAAATATTTTCTGTCATATTCTCCCTGTGACAAACGGAGATAACTGATCATATCAAGTGCTATAAAATGCTCATAAATGTTATTCAAATGTTCTTTCATCACAAACGGGATCTGATACTCCGTCATCAGTTCTGACATTGCCCTTGCATCCACATTTGTCCTGTACAATACAGCCATTTCCGTATACGATACACCTTTTTCCCGGTATTCGCGAATCCTTTCCAACACATATTCCGCTTCCTGCACCGGATCTTTTACTTCCTGAACATGAACTGTCTCATCTGGTTTCCTGAATGCCTCTATCTTTTTTTCAAACCGGATTTTATTATTTCCGATCACACGCAGAGCCCCTTTTACAATATATCCGCTGCTGCGATAATTGACATCCAGAAGGATCTGTCTGGCCTTTGGATAATCCTTCATAAATTCCTTCATGATTCCCGGCTTTGCCCCTCTGAATCCATACACTGACTGATCATCATCCCCTACCACAAACAGATTGTCCTGAGGCGCCGCCAGCATCCGTACCACATCATATTGTGCCTGATTCACATCCTGAAATTCATCTACAAGAATATACTGAAATTTTTCCTGCCATTTTTTCAGGATATCCGGCCGTTTCATAAAAAGATCTCTGCACTGTATCAGCATATCCTCAAAATCAATTTTACGATATTTCTTTTTTGTCTCCTCATAGGTTCTGTACAGTTTGCGGAATTTCTCTGTCGTATATTTCACCGGCTCATATTCTTCAATATCCATACAGTTATTTTTTACATTTCCTATCTCGATCGCCAGTTCCTGCAGATAATCTTTTTCTTCATCTGCCTCCGGTTCCTGATCCCAGTCAATTCCGGGTAAAATTTCTCTTAATATCCTGTACTTTTCTTCATCCGATAAAAGATTCGACTGATTCAGGCGATACGCCCATTTCAAAATTCCATAATATATTCCATGAAATGTGCCGAATGTTACTGCATAAGAAGAAGGACCACATATACTTCGGGTCCTGTTTTTCATCTCCCAAGCCGCATACTTAGTAAAGGTAATGACCAGAATTTCTTCTGGCCTTACCTTATGCTTCATGATCAGATATTCTATTCTCTTTGCAATGGTTAGAGTTTTCCCTGAACCGGGACCGGCAAGGACCATACATGGTCCTTTATTATGGGCGACTGCCTCTGTCTGAGCATGATTTAAACTCATAGAATCCCCTTACTTGCTTAATAATTCAATTCCGTCTTTAATACGTTTTACAGATTCTTCTTTTCCAAGAATTTCCATAATCTCTGTTGCACCACCCGGCGTGCTCTGTTTTCCGGAAACTGCAGTACGGATTGGCCACATTACATATCCTACTTTCACGCCCTTCTCATCAACATACTTTTTAAGAAGTGCAAATAATGCATCATTGCTGTAATCTTCCTGAGCTTCCAGCAGCGGCAGAACTTCTTTTAATACTTCCAGTGAATTTTCTTCATTCGTTTTCATCTTTTTATGGCAGTACATAGCTGTATCATATTCCGGTACTGCTTCAAAGAAATCAATCTGTTCCTCGATATCCGGGAAAATCTCAATTCTTGATTTTACCAGTGCTGCAATCTTCTTCAGATCATAATCTTTTGTAATAACATCGCGGACATACTTCTCGGCTCTTTCATAAAACTTATCGAAGTCCATAGCCTTGATATATTCCCCATTCATCCACTTCAGTTTTCCAAGATCGAATACAGCCGGTGACTTGTTCATTCGATGGAAATCAAATGCTTTTACCAGTTCTTCCAGTGAGAAGATCTCCTGATTTCCTTCCGGTGACCATCCAAGAAGTGCTACGTAGTTTACAACTGCCTCTGTCACAAATCCCTGCTCGATCAGATCTTCGTAAGAAGAGTGTCCGCAACGTTTACTCAGTTTCTTATGGTTCTCATCTGTAATAAGCGGACAATGAACATATACCGGTACATCCCATCCAAAAGCTTCATAAATCTTATTATACTTCGGTGCAGATGACAGATATTCATTACCGCGCACTACATGTGTAATTCCCATCAGGTGATCATCGACAACATTGGCAAAATTATATGTCGGATATCCGTCTGACTTGATCAGGATCAGATCGTCCAGTTCCTCATTCGGCACTGTAATATCTCCGTAAATCTCATCATGGAATGTTGTTGTGCCTTCTGTAGGCATGTTAAAACGGATAACATGTGGTTTTCCCGCTGCGAGATTCGCCTCAACCTCTTCTTTACTTAAATGCAGGCAGTGCTTGTCATATACAACAATCTCTGTTCCGCCATCTTCATCTGAAACTTTACTCTTCAGCGATTCCAGACGCTCTTTATCGCAGAAACAATAATAAGCATCCCCCTGTTCAATCAGCTGTTTTGCATATTTCAGATAAATTCCCTGTGCATTACGTTCACTCTGTACATATGGACCTACTCCTCCATCTTTATCCGGACCTTCGTCGTGAACCAGTCCTGTTTCTTTCAGAGTATGATAAATAATATCCAGTGCTCCTTCCACAAAACGTTCCTGATCTGTATCCTCAATTCGGAGAATAAAATCTCCGCCTTCATGCTTTGCGATCAAATAAGTATACAACGCTGTTCTTAAGTTTCCTACATGCATTCTTCCTGTAGGACTTGGTGCAAATCTTGTTCTTACCTTACTCATAACTATCATTATCTCCTGTTTCTTATTGTTTTTAAATGTATGAAATCTATGTATTACTACATACATTAGAACACTATTCGTCCTTTCATTGTAGCACAAGTCTGTAACTGACAGCAACCTTTTCTATCATATCTTTCCTTTTTGCTGTTTTTTGAGTTTTCTCTCGATCCAATATTCTTTCTGGAAAACTTCTCTCGGAATAGACACGATACACACAATTCCAAGCACGATTGCAAAAGCCACTTTTACCGCTCCCAATCCTTTTACCGCTGCCATAGCAAGCTGATTGGTCACCAGATAATATGCCGTAAAATATATTCCGGCACCCGGTACTAACGTGATAATTCCCGAAATCAGGAAAATTGTAATAGGACACTTAAGCCGTACCGTCAACATTCTTGCCACCAGCACAGTACACACTGTTCCAATAAATGATGCTACCGCAACAGAACAATATACAGAAGCGAGCTTATATATCATCCAGCCCACCGATCCCGTAATTCCACATCCTATATAAAATCTTCTGGGCACCTGGAACATGACCGCATATGCTATCGTCCCGATAAACGAACACGCCAGATTTGCTACAATTTTTATGACCATCACAAAACGCCTCCCAACACATGATGATAAACCGTCAGAGCTGCCCCGACTCCGATTGCAATATATACAAATACCATGACCGCATCAATCATCTTCACTGTACCCGCCAGATAATCACTGTCCGCCAGATCACGGATTGCATTTACAAAAGCAAGTCCCGGTACCAATGGCATGATTCCGCCTGTTACAATTCCTTCCATCCGCAGATTTCCAAATGCCGGTATCTGCATTGCTGCCAACGCCATCGAAGCAATAATAATTCCTCCTACAATGTGAACCAGGATTTTGGAAATTCCGTGTTTTCCTGCAAACAATGACCACGCAAACACGACACAGCCGACAAAAATCGCCACAAACGCCTCCATCGGTGTTCCTCCCAACAGATATCCCAGTCCCCCAGCACTCAAACCTGCGGCTGCAATCTGATAGGATATCCTTTTTGTCGGCATTTTATTTATCTGTTTTAATTTTTTCCAGGCCTCTTCTATCCCTACATGCCCTGCTGCAATTTCTCTGGAAAGATCGTTTACTTCCGCTACGATTCCCAGATGTGTAGAAGAAAGCGGTACTTGTTTAACTTTTGTATATAATTTTTCTTTATCAGTTCCTGCACAAATAAAGAGTCCGTGACTCAATGTGAATAAATCTACATATTTCACTCCAAATCTATGACAGATCCGCATCATCGTCTCTTCCACACGAAAAATTTCTCCTCCGTTTTTCAGAAGCATCCGTCCTGCTTCCATCGCGAGATTGATCACACGTTTTGTATCAATCTCAGACATCAGTTCTTTTTTCAGATATTTCTCATCTTCATCAGAAAATCCGCATTTTTCGCAAAATTCCATGATGTCCAGGCAACGTTCCTTCTTCATATATACCCAGTCATACTGCGCACAGTAATGTTCACATATATAATGTATCATATATCTGCCGTAACCTTTTCCCTGATCCTTTTTTATGGTTACGATATTCTTAATCTCACATTTCTTTTCTTCTGAAAATATCACTATACAAAGTGTGCGGAGCTTTCCGTGTTCTTCCAGTAAGAACAGTTCTCCTTTTTCCAGCAATTTTCGAATTCTGGATTCATCCGGGTCACCAGCTCGAAGTAATTCTATATAATCTTCTTTCCCGTCTGTCACCTGTCGAATATTCATTTTTCGTTCTGCTCCTTTTTTGATTCTTGACCCTGCCTATTATAACACCTGTCATTCTAAAATCCTAGAGCATTTTTTCGCAAAAAAGATGTGCTTTTCGCACACCCTTTTTACCCCAATTATATCATCTTCCATTCGGCCGGCTTATAAGTTCTCCTCCCTTGTTGTAAAGCATCCCATCCCGGCTTTCATACACCGGATTATCCGGTGCAACTTCAATATACATAAGTCCGCCTATCTTCTCCAATACTCCTGGTGCAACAAAAGTAATATTCGCCGGAATATAGACTTCTACCGCATCCGAAATTCCATCCAGTGCATGTTCTCCTATTCCGCTGCATCTTTCATCTGCCGGAAAGATGATCATCCCATCACACAGAATCAGATCCAGATTCTCATATCCTTCTATCACGCCTTCTGAATTCACCTTAAAGCCTTCCAGGTTCAACAAGTCTTCTGTCATTGGTTCTCCTGCAGGTTCTTCTGTTATTTTTCCTGTTATAGATTCCGGAACACTCTTATCCGTAACTGTTTCCTGCGTTATGGTCTCTGTTTTCGCGGAGTCCATATTTGCCCATGCAGCTTTCCCGTCTTTTGCTTCCGGAACACCTTTTACTTCCGGAATTATTTCTTCTGTTTCCGTCGGTCTTATTACATCCTGCATCGTTTTCTTTATCGTCACAGACTTACATACACTTTTCGCAGTTTTCTTTACATCCAAAACCTTCTGAGTTCCTAATTCAAAACAATCTTTTACCATATCCACGCCATGACTTTCCGATACTGCTTTGCAGAATCCTTCACCGGATCCTGTATAAGCATCCATCTTCTCCACATTCATTATTCCTGCGACAAGACGGGTACAAATTGCCAATATAATCAACATAGCCACATCCATTCGGATCCATCTGTCCATGTTATTACGTTTTAATATAAATGTATCTGCTTTTACACCGGCACTCTTTTGTATATTCATTCCCATCTATCCACCTTCTTCCCTGACATTTCACTTATAGTTTATATATATGATTATAAAGCACGTACTTAAGGAAAGAAAGTGGCATCTCGCCACACTCGAGATACCACTTTCTTTTTAGCAGTTTCTTTATATCCTTTTATACGTTGATTTCCGCTGTTACGCCAAGGATTTCCTTATTTGCTTCCAGCATCGGATTTACCACATTATTCAGATATGCCTCCACCTGTACCGGTGCACGTCCTACATATTTGGCAGGATCCATTGTCTTCTGCAATTCTTCCAGTGAAAGGTTGAATGCCGGATCTGCTGCGATCAGTTCAAGCAGGTTATTATCCAGTCCTTTTTCTTTTACATTACGTCCTGCTTCCATAGATAATTCACGGATTCTCTCATGAAGTTCCTGTCTGTCTCCACCGGCTTTTACAGCGTCCATCATGATGTTCTCTGTAGCCATGAACGGAAGTTCTGACATAAGTCTCTTTTCAATAACTTTCGGATATACAACCAGTCCGTCTACTACATTCAGACACAAGTCCAGAATACCGTCAATTGCAAGGAATCCTTCTGGTACGCTGAGACGTTTGTTTGCTGAATCATCCAGTGTTCTTTCAAACCACTGTGTCGCAGAAGTGATTGCCGGGTTCATGGCATCCACCATCACATATCTGGAAAGTGAAGCAATTCTTTCACTTCTCATTGGGTTTCTCTTATATGCCATTGCAGAAGATCCAATCTGTGTCTTCTCAAACGGTTCTTCAATCTCTTTCAGATGCTGAAGGAGACGGATATCATTGGACATCTTATGGGCACTTGCTGCGATACCTGCAAGTACATTCACAACCCTGGTATCCACCTTACGTGAATAAGTCTGTCCTGATACCGGATAGCAGGTCTCAAATCCCATCTTCTTGGCGATCATCGGATCAATCTTATCGATCGTCTCCTGATCTCCGTCAAAGAGTTCCAGGAAACTTGCCTGTGTTCCTGTCGTTCCCTTAGATCCAAGAAGTTTTAAGCTTCCCTTCACATATTCCAGATCTTCAAGATCCATCATAAATTCCTGCATCCAAAGCGTTGCTCTCTTACCTACTGTAGTAGGCTGTGCAGGCTGGAAATGTGTGAATGCCAGTGTCGGAAGATTCTTGTGTTCATCTGCGAACTTTGCAAGTTCGGCGATCACATTGATCAGTTTCTTTCTGACGATTTCCAGTGCTTCTGACATCAGGATGATATCTGTATTATCACCTACATAGCAGGAAGTTGCTCCAAGATGGATGATTCCTTTTGCCTTCGGACACTGTTTTCCATATGCGTATACATGAGACATTACATCATGGCGGACTACTTTTTCTCTTTCTTTTGCCACATCATAATTGATGTCATCTGCATGTGCTTTTAATTCCTCAATCTGTTCATCTGTAATATCAAGTCCCAGTTCTTTTTCCGTCTCCGCAAGAGCGATCCAGAGTTTTCTCCATGTGCGGAACTTCTTATCCGGCGAAAAAATGTACTGCATCTCTTTACTTGCATATCTTTCTGAAAGTGGACTTGTATATCTGTCGTTACTCATACTCATAATCTCCTTCATCAATTCTTCTACCTGACTATTTTAACCTGTTTTTTATTCAAACGCCAGTGAAATATCTCTTCCCGGTACTTCCATCGGGTAATTTCCCGTGAAGCATGCATCACAGAATGCCAGATCTCCAACCATATCTTTCAGCTTTTCAACTTCCATATATCCAAGCGAATCTGCCCCGATCATCTCACGGATCTGTTCCGTTGTATGAGAATGTGCGATCAACTGTTCATTTGAAGGCACATCTGTTCCGAAATAACATGGATGTAAGAACGGTGGGGAACTGATTCTTACATGCACTTCCTTTGCTCCGGCCTTCTTGAGCATCTTAATGATATTCGCACAGGTTGTTCCACGTACAATAGAATCATCCACCATAACAATACGTTTTCCTTTTACAACCTCTTCAATTACATTCAGCTTAATCTTTACACTGCTTTCTCTCTGGCTTTGTTTTGGCTTAATAAATGTTCTTCCGACGTAACTGTTCTTATGGAATGCCATTCCATACGGGATACCAGACTGTTCCGAATATCCTTTTGCCGCAACCAGTCCGGAATCCGGCACGCCAACAACCAGATCAGCATCTACCGGATACGACTCTGCCAGTGCCTTTCCCGCAACAATTCTTGCATGATAGACATTAACATTATCAATCACACTGTCCATTCTTGCGAAATATATATATTCAAAAATACATCTTGCCTGCTTCTTCGGATCGATCGCCATGGATTTATCCGATTTCATTCCATGTTTTGTGAAGCTTACAATTTCTCCAGGCTCTACATCTCTTACGAATTCTCCGCCAACGGCAGCAATCGCACAGCTTTCGGAAGCAAGGAAATATGTATTATCTCTCTTTCCGATACAGAGCGGTTTCAGTCCGAACGGATCTCTTGCTCCGATCAATTTTCTCGGCGAGGTAACAACCAGCGCATATGCACCTTTGATCTTCTTCATCGCATTTTTCACCGCGTCTTCTGCCTTCTTTACATTCAGACGTTCTCTGGCAATATGATATGCAATCACTTCAGAATCAATCGTTGTCTGGAAAATTGCGCCTGTGTACTCCAGTTCATGGCGAAGCTCGATTGCATTGGTCAGGTTACCATTATGTGCGATCGCAAGAATTCCTTTCACATAATTAATAACCAGCGGCATCGCATTTTCTGCTCTGGAACCGCCCGCCGTCGAATATCTGACATGTCCGACACCAAGATTTCCCTTCAGTTCCTGAAGCGACTCTTCATCGAATACTTCATTTACCAGTCCAAGGCCTTTCTTGGAATGTACTTTTCTCTCTCCATATGTATCCGTCACCGCAATACCACAGCTTTCCTGTCCTCTGTGCTGCAATGCAAAAAGTCCATAATAAACGGATGGTGCAACATCTCCGCCATCCATATCATAGGCTCCAAACACACCGCATTCTTCACCCAGTCCTGTTGTTACTTTTTCAAATTCACTCATAAATGCAGACTCCATTCTTTTCAAATTTTTCATTTGTCAAAACTGTCTTTAAAAAGCATTTTGCTATATTAGTATAATACAAGGCAGAAGGAAAAGCAATATTTCCACCTGCCTTGTACTCGTACCGATACATTATTTATAGCGCGTCTTTTAATAAGTTCTACTTATAATCGTGTTTTATTCATTAGAATTTTAACATACAATCTCTTTTGAACGCATGACGATTAATCATTGAATTTCCCCAGAAATTCTTTCATTCTTTCATTCGATGAATCAAATACTTCCTCCGGAGTTCCTTCCACTGCGATCACTCCCCCGTCCATAAAAATCACATGATCAGATACATTTCTCGCAAAATTCATCTCATGGGTGACAATTACCATCGTCATATGTTCCATTGCAAGTTCACGAATGACCTTCAGAATCTCTGCAGTAAGTTCCGGATCTAATGCCGACGTCGGCTCATCAAAGAACAGAATGTCCGGATTCAGCGCAAGTGCTCTCGCAATCGATACACGCTGCTGTTGTCCGCCCGATAACTGACATGGATATGCATTTTCCTTATCGGAAAGTCCCATCTTCTTTAAAAGCTCTCTTGCTTCTTTATAAACCTCTTCTTTCTTACGCTTCTGCACTTTGATCGGCGCATCTGTAATATTCTTCATCACCGAATAATGCGGGAACAGATTAAAGTTCTGAAATACGAGTCCGAATGTTCCTTCGTAATGAATCTCTCCCGCATCCGCAGTCTCAAGTCCTGTCGCACACCGAAGAAGTGTCGATTTACCGGAACCCGACGGGCCGATAATACCCAGAACTTCTCCCTTTTCTACCTTTAGAGAAATGTCTTTCAGAACTTCTACTCCATTAAAGCTTTTTTTAATATTTTTCATTTCAAGCAGACTCATGGTCTATTCCTCCTAATGGTAATAATTCAATTTTTCTTCAATCTTCTCCATGATCATCGCAACCAGCAGGTTGAACACATAATAGAAGATACCGGCCGCGATATATGGAACCATAGAGGTCTGTGCCGCTGCGATTTGCTTTGCCATAGTAAACATCTCAGTTACCGCCAATACAAATGCAAGTGAAGTATCTTTTACCAATGTAATGATCTCATTCGTCACGGCAGGCAGAATATGTTTACACACCTGTGGAAATACAATACGGAAAAATGTCTGACCTTTCGAATACCCAAGCACCTTTGCCGCTTCATACTGTCCCACCGGAATTGCTTCAATTCCGCCTCTGTAAATTTCTGCAAAATATGCCGCATAATTAATTGCAAAACCAATCAGTACTGCTGTCATACGATATCCTGTGGAAATTCGCATTCCAAACAGATAATAAGGTCCGAAATACACCACCATAAGCTGCAACATCAGCGGTGTTCCTCTCATAATTGATATGTATAATTTTGAAATCCATCTGACCGGTGCGATCTTCGACATTCTGCCAAATGCAACTACTAGTCCAAGAGGCAGAGAAAAGAGTAATGTCAGGATAAATATCTCTGCCGAGATCCACATTCCTCCACCAAGCTCTCTTATCAGTGTTCCTATCTCCATCTGTTACATCCTCCAGTTCTTTCAAGCGAGTAAAAAAGAGCCAATCCCCTCCGGGGTTGGCCCCTTCATTTTACTTACCGTTCTTTCCTATACAAAGAGCTCCCGGAACTCCGTAATCTGCATATTTTTCTGCAATCTTATCCACTGTTCCGTCTTCTGCCATTTCATCCAGTGTCTTCTGGACTTTATCTTTCAGCTCTGTATTTCCTTTTTTGAATCCAACCGCATACTGTTCAGATGAAATTTCTTTATCCAGGATCTTATAATCATCCGGATTTTTTCTTGAATTCACCTGATAGTTCGCAACTCCGATATCCATTGCAATTGCATCGCATGCACCAGATTCCAGATCCATGAATGCTGTATTATATTCAGCAACCTGATTCAGATCTGCAAATGTTGCCGCCAGATCTTTCTGATCCCCTTCCAGTGCCGCAAGTGCGGAAGAATCCGTCTGTACTTCCACATGCTTTCCCTTCAGCCCGGCAAAATCATCAATACCGGAATCACTTCTGACTACTACAACCTGCTTGTTATCAATATATGGATCTGACCACGTGTAATCATCTTCACGACCGTTCATAGTAAATCCATTCCAGATACAGTCTATCGTCCCAGAATTCAGTTCCGCGTCCTTGGAATCCCAGTCAATTGGCTGTTTTACCAGTTTCCAGTTGTTTCTGTCACATACCTCCTGTGCAAGATCGAGGTCGAATCCAACATATTCTCCGCTGTCGTCTTTATATCCATATGGCGGGAAAGAAGCATCAAATCCAACGATCAATGTATCATCATCATTCTCTATCTTTGCTTCTTTTGACGATTTCTTCCCATTATCAGATGAACCGGAATCTTTACTCCCACATCCTGCCAATACCGTTGTAGCTGCCATTGCCGTAACAAGGAGCAGTACTAATCTCTTTTTCATTACATATATCCTCCTGTATTCCTTTTACGTGTGCCAAACAGCCACTACACTCTTTTACTAGTTTAGCAGTTGATTACTTTATCACACTAAAATCTTTGGATATATTATCATATTCTGCGGTGTTTGTCAATCCTGCGGTATTCCTTTTTCCATTCTTCCAGCTTTTCTTCCGGAATATCCAGACCAATTTCTTTTTTAGTCTGGTCTATTTCATTCTGTATCACAGTATCGAGACTTAGAAGCACCGGATTTCCCGACAACAACTTAATATATTCTTCATGAGGAAGCGCTCTGTAGCAGCTATAGAGATATGCTTTTAACATATCCGGCTGTTCACATATCTTATACGCTTCCTGATAAGCTTTTGCAGCCTCTTTATACAAAAACTGATGCCCGTATGCTGCCCCCATACTCGCATATACACGCCCATAAAACTTCTTATCTACCGATTCATCCCAATCTCTGTTAATAATAGACTGATATACAAGAATCGCCGATTCATATTCTTTACTGTTCTGTAAGCTGTCCGCCTTATATTTTTCTTTTTCTACATCTCTCTGTGACTGCAGCTGCTCCAGAACACTTTGCATTTTGTGGATCTCAGCTGTCGCATATATATTAGATTCTTTCAGAATCGTAAGTACAAATTCTTCCATGGAACCATTTTCCCGGAGAAGTCTTCGAAGTTCGGATGACAATTCCGGAAGTTCCAGTTCATCACCGATCCATCTGCATAATCGTTCGTTCACAATTGTATAATCAATCAGATACAGATTATTGCAGATGTAATAGCACAATTCTTCGATTGTATAAATCCGCATGTGCACCCTGGATATTTCGAAAGGTCTTTTGGCCCGTTTTTTATGACAAAGAATTAAACTGCCCATTGATACCTCCTAAATGTAATTCCTTTTCTACAAAGAAGTCTGATGCCGGATAGAACTCGCCAAATCCCACATCTTTGAAACGAAGTCTGCACGTACGCTCATCCAGAAACATCACTTCTATCTGAAGCCTCAACGAATAATCCGTACGTTCCGGAAGTCCTTCCAAAGAAACAGTTTCCACTTTAAGATCTTCTCCATCCAGTGACTCTATATGAATCTCAATATCAGATGTATCTTCCAGTATTACTTCCCACTGTCCATCAGCTTCATACCAATGTGTTCCCCATGCAACGATCGGATACCAGCCTTCCTGCCCCGCAATACGCATGCGCAGACAAATCTGTTCTGTCATCTTCGTCCCATCAAGATAAATCGGTCCATCGTCATAAGGGTCTGCATAACGCATGGACGAATAGCAGGCACCTTTACTGTAAAGATTATTTCCGAGAAAGGCCCTTCTTCCGTTACATAACACCTTCAGAGAATTCGGATACCAGTTATTTTCAAACCCCTCCCCTGTCAGATAAACCGACGATACTACTTTTTTATCAAACACATTCTGAATAAATGATTTAAAGCTTTCATCGGCATCCTTCGCCTTGTCCACATTCAGCACAGGATAAATAGCCTCAAGTTCCCTCATATGTGCATTGGCAACTTCTTCTACTGTTACGAACATGTCTCTGCTTTTTGTGCTCACTGTATTCAGACGTCTGAGCATATATGCACGTATCTCCTGTGCATCGCAGTAGAATAACGCCGATTCATACTGCCACAGTTCTTTTGGCTGATAGAACATATACTGGCAAAAGCTTTCCTTATAATCCTGTACGAACACACACTCTCCGGGCACACCTATATGTTTACCGATCCCCTTTAACATCTTTGACATATCCACATTCGTATATGGAACAGAAAATGTAATATAATCAATCTTTTCAAACTTTTTCAGCATCAGACTGACAAATTTGGCAAGGAGCCATACTCCGTCATGTATCTTTTCTCCTACACGTACTTTTTTTCTTTTCACGGCCTTCCGGAACAGATGTGTGACAATGTCTCCTTCTCCTGCTTCTTTTAACCGTTTTGCTTCCTGTCCGTAAACCCATCGGTCTTTATAATATCCCAGTATCAGAGGAATCTGATAATTGTCTACTGCTGCCTCCATCGTTTCCGGCTCTTCTTTATTCTCATCATAGTAGCTGATCTGACAGCTTTTTTCATTCAGATCAACTCCCAGAATACTTCCTTTTTTCATTATCATCTCCTCCTTTCTTCATTAATATATCTTAAATATCTGATTCGCCATCTGTTCTTCTTCCTCGAATTCCAGCATAGCTTTTTTGCGTTCTGCCTCAGAGTCCATACCTGTCATTTCATTCAACTGCTGATATTTTCCCGCGTAAATGCGTTCTTTATCAGTTTCCAGTGTCTTCTTATCTGTAGTGATCATTTCTCCATTTCCGGACTCCTGGAAATAATAGCTTACAGACTCATCATCATAAAGCACAAACTGCTTTACATAAAGATTCTCATATACAGGCATCATGGCTTCTGCTCTGTATCCAAGTTCTTCTCTTTCTTTTTGCTTCATCTTATAGTACAGCCTTACCTTTCCTCCCGGCTTACAACGATATGCTGCCATAACCTTATTATAAAGCTGTACTTCTCTTAACCATTCTTCCGGATATTTCAGGTAATATGGGAATACCAGCTGTTTTTCACACATTTCTCTTATTACCTGATGAAGGACCGCCGCCATTTCCTCAGAATATTCTTTATCTGAATAATACTTCAAGAGTGCAATCTTACATACATCCGGCAGATCTTCTTTCTCTTCACATTCGTTTGCAATTATTTCAAATACACATTTTTCCAGATTACGTCCGTATACGATATATTCTCTGGATACATATGCAAGATATGCCTGCTTCAGACGGAAATATACATTATCCGACAGATAATAATCTTCAAATATATGCTCTTCTTTATATAACGTCTCTGCAAATACCATCTGAGTGATAATTCTTTCGCTGACCTTATATGATGGCACACCATACTGCTTCAGCACTTTCCACAGCCGTTTCATATCACCGATTGCACCGCAATAATACTCCGCCAGATATGTCAGTGTCACTTTATCATACTGGCCGCGTCTGAACATCTCAAACGCAAGATAACTTAGAAAATCATCTTCTGTATAATTTTCTTCTCTGATCCTCCGGCTGCATACCAGAAATACATCTTTATCATCAAATGCATCGATTCCTTTTGCCAGGATCTTATCATAATCTGGTTTTTCTTTTTCCGGCTCCTGATTCCAGAATCCCGTAGATGCCGCATACTTTCGGCACATATCTACAAAACGTGGTTCATAGAACAGACGCTTGGTCTCATACGGAATCGAATCCGTATAGTGTCTTCCCTCCACAGACTCCCAGACAATTCTTGATTCCTTGTCATACAGATATATAATTGCCCCATTCTTCTCGTCATAAGGAATACGCTGACGGACAGAGCCGTCCTTTTCAATAACCAGAACGCACTTCATACCACGTACTTTTGTTCTTACTTCATAGGAATAACAAATGTCACGCATCGCCTCCATACGCTCCGCAGACATCTCATCTTCTTTGCAGAAGCGTTTATATAAAGTGCGCAGTGATTCTGTAATATGGCGCTTCATCAATTGTTCCCATGTAAATGCTACCATCTGTTCCCGGTAATTCAGATACAGATCTCCAGCCTGTTCCTCATGAATCACAAGACTTGCATAGAGATATGCCGCTTTTTTATAATCCAGTGCATTTCCATGCATAAAATACAATACCAGTGATTTTGGAAGCGGTCCGTGTGCACTGTCCTCATCAATTGTCATCATATAGTATTCATAAAGCTGTGCGATCTTAAGATCCGAATCTACTGCCTTCTGATACCAGAAGAAATACTTTTTCTCTGTTTTATTTCCTTTGATCAGAAGTGTACAGATTGTATTAAGGATCATCGGTTCATCGTACATCTTATAGATTCTTTCCAGGATTCTGAAAAGATTATCACTGTATTTCTTCTGCTGGCTGGCAAAATTTGAAATATAAAGGGCCAGTTCTTTTGTCATCATCCGGTATTTTGTAGCAAAATTCAACACCTGTATCTCGAATGTTCCGAGCTTTTTAAGAAGCGTTGGCTTTTCCTGATAACACAGATATGCTTCCAGATAGAACATAACCGAATGAATTCCATATTCAAACTGTTGTTCCAGAACTTCCAGACGTTTGTACGGATTTTTATAGCGTGTATCCAGATTCAGGATCATATAAAGCAGCCACCAGGAATCCTGATGACGCATATATGTCTTTCCAACCTCATCCAGTACCCGTTCTTCATAATTCACGTCTCCACGGATTTTTGCAGTCAGGTAAAGATAATAACAGTTTGTCAGTGGATCTTTCCCGATTGCAAACCGGTTATAATTATAATTCTCCAGAATCCATTTGGCTTCTTCTATCTTCTCTCCAAGCAGATAAATATTAGCCAGCATGAGCTGGTATACCTCATTGAGTGGTTCTAATTTGCGAAGTGTAACCATCTTCTCGATCGCACTGTCCACCCAATGATCTCTGCTTACTCTTCCTGCCATATAGCCTACATATTCTTTTACGATCTGTGCCATCAGAAGTTCCGGCATCCTGTGATCTTCGTCATATTCCTGATTCTGCAGTACTTCCACTTCATATGTCAGTGTCTCATACGGTGTCACAAATTTCAGTGCTCCGTAATTACGTCCTCCATGAAGCTTCTCTGCTCTTACCACATATTCTATCTCATGTGCATTTCCCACAAAATCTTCTGTACTGATTTCCGGTCTTGATACCCGGATAAAATCTCCTACTGTCTCAATCTTGATCGGCATATATCCCCAGGTATTCTTCATCAGAGTCAAAGTTCCTTTCGTTGACTCAGTCAGATCTTCAAACAGCATTCCTTCTCCCTGCAATGTCAGGAAAATGCATTCTTTCTGCTTGATTCCCACCATGAATTCTTCCATCGCCTGCTCACTGAGAGACCATTTACGCATATTGTCATAAAGATAGAAAGTACGTTCATTTTCATATTTTAAAATCTCATAGAATTCTTTAGACCGGAATAATCTTCCTGCTTCCGAAAAATCTTTGATCGCAAGTTTTCGGAAATCATCTGTGCTTTGTACTTTTCCATACGTTGTCATCACATATGGTTTTTCTATAATAGCTGTAAACGACAGTTCATATTCACCACCGCTGCATACGATCGTAAATTTACCTTCTTCTACATGTCCCGGACGAAGCCCACGTCCGTCATATGTAAACTCAACCCTCGACGGATTTCCCTCGAATCCCTGGTCCTTAAAATGAACACGAAAAGAAGACGAGTAAACGAGTCCTCGTATTCTGCCTTCATTATTCGCCCTCATTGTAAAACTTCCCCTGTATACTTCCCCTTCACCTATAATGAGCACCAGATTCGTCTCATCGAATATAACATCAGGTCGTATCAACTGAAAGTCGCCTTTTGAAAATTTTTGGATTTTATTTTTCAAGTCCTACACCTGCTTCTTTCGTTGCTTTTTTCTTAAAACATACTATAATAAATTATAGCATTGTTTGTCAACGAATGGCAATGCCGGAAAGAGAAAATATCAAAATTGTGTCGATAGGATGGAAAATTATGAAAAAAAAACCAGAATTTCACGGAAGCGATCTGGAAAAGATCGCAGATTATTATCACCTTGATAAGGAAAAGATTGTTTTGTTCGGCGCCAATGTAAACCCGCTCGGATTATCCGGACAGGTAAAAAAAGATCTCGCAGAACATCTGGATATCATCAGCAGTTATCCAGACAGAGATTATACAGATCTGAAAAAAGCAATTGCTGCATATACCAATACCTCGCCGGAACATATTGTTGTCGGAAATGGTTCTACGGAGCTTATCTCACTCCTGATCAGCCAGCGCGCACCAAAAAGGGCGCTGCTTCTGGGACCGACCTATTCCGAATATGCAAGAGAGCTGAATCTGGTCGGCGGCACACTGGAATATTATAATCTGAAAGAAGAACAGGATTTCAGACTGGATATTTCCGATCTGACCGATACACTGAAAAGTGATATTGATCTTCTGATCATCTGTAATCCGAACAACCCGACCTCTTCAGCCATCAGTACCGCTGATATGAAAAAGCTGTTAACCGTATGCCGGTCACTTGGTATCTTCGTTATGATCGATGAGACTTATATCGAATTCGCACCGGAAGGCACTTCCCTCTCTGCAGTTTCTCTTGTACCGGAATTCGACAACTTCATGGTCATCCGCGGTGTATCCAAGTTCTTCGCCGCACCTGGACTTCGCTTTGGTTATGGTCTCACCAGTAATCAGGCATTTCTTCAGACACTTCTTACCCACCAGAATCCGTGGAGCCTGAACAGTATCGGGGCTTACGCCGGTGAACGGATGTTGAAAGATACCGATTATATTCAGAAAACCTGGTCTCTCATTGATTCTGAGCGCACCAGAATGTGCACAGAGCTTTCCGGACTGGATACCGTAAAGATTTACCCGGCTTATGCCAACTTTGTTCTTGTAAAGATCTTAAAAGAAGGACTCACTTCTTTCGATGTCTTTGAAAAAGCGATTCACCAGAATCTCATGATCCGGGACTGTTCTTCTTTCGAAAGCCTGAACGGAGAATATGTACGGTTCTGCATTATGAATCCAGAGGATAATGACCGGCTGCTGGATGTATTCCGTTCATTATAATCAATACAGAGAACCTGCCCCCGGCAGCTTCTTCCGAATGCATGGCAATACAAACACCTGTCTGCGGCCCGGTATCATTCCTGAAATAATCCAAGTTACAGACAGGTGTTTTTCATATTTTCCAATATTATTTTTTTAAGATCAATGCCATAAAGGTAAGTTCTTCATCACCGGTGTTCTTAATTCCATGTGCATCTCCGTCTTTACACAGGAACAGATCGCCAGGATTTGCCGGCTGTTTTTCGCCGTTATCGTCATAAGTTCCGTGTCCGGTCAGAATGAAGTAAGACTCCGTCTCACCATGATGATAATGGTATCCTACTTCACATCCCGGATCCAGATGAATCTTGGCATACATCTTACAGGCTTCTCCAACTTCTTCCGAAGTAACCATTGCTTCTCTTACAATATAACCGTCTCCGCCATTTACATGTTCCACTTTTACCAGTTCTCTTTCGCCTTCTCTTGTCATTTTTAAGTTCCTCCTTGATTCGTAAAACATTCTAAAACAACAATACAACCTGAAAGATACAAAGTCAATGGTAAACCCTTAATCTTAATTCACGATCCGGTAATATTCTTTCGCGGTTATACTGTAAACGATGATATAGAATACCGCAAACACCGCTATCGTAATGATTGTGCATACCGCAAACAACGATACATTCGTAAGATTTAATACTCCCAGAATTTTTGTCATTACTTTAAAGGCTACTGCAACATGGATCACTGCTACAACCAACGGCAGGAAGAATACGCTTAAGACCTGGCTTCTTATGGAACGCTTCACTTCTTTTTTACTCATGCCAACCTTCTGCATGATCTGGTAACGCTCCCTGTCATCATAGCCTTCCGATATCTGCTTATAATAAATGATCAGTACCGTTGCCATAATAAACATACTTCCCAGATAGATTCCAATAAAGAACAGTCCGCCGTACAATTCATAAAAAGAAGAACGGCTTAACATACGGCTTTCCATCGTTCCATCCGGAAACTTTTCATAAAATTCGTTCTGTATCTGTTCCAGTGTCTCTTTTTGTTTTCCGTCATCTCCCTTCAGGTTGAATTTATCTGCATAAGAAAATGACTCGATACGTTCAATCTGCTCTGCATTTGCAAATACAATGTATAATGTCTTATACATTTCTGCCGTGCTCTTCGGCTGGCTCGTCATCTCGGACAGTTCTTTTTTCACCTGATAGTTCTGTCCTGCAATGTTTATCTGTTTTTTTCCACATTTGCCGTTCGTGGTATAGGTCAGTATCTCCTGTTCCTTTAACGAAACATTCTGTTTTTCTATCCGGTTATACTCTTCCTGTGTGATCATCTCTACATAGTAAAAATGATTGTCCGGATAGTACTGCTCTACCTTTTCCAGATTATTTCCTTTCAAAACCGCATTCATACTGCCATATCTGTACCGGACTCTGTCTGTTATTTTTACCCCTGCTTTCTCACATTGTTCTTTTATCAGTCTCTGAAGAGTCTCTTCATTATTTGTATCGGCTTCATTGCAGACAATTGAAACATCTCTCGGAAAACGTGAGTCCAGAATATCTTCCATTCCCGCATACAAAGATACCGTTGTGGATACCATAACCAGCACCATCGTACTTAACACACAGATGTTCGCAAGTCCCGCTCCGTTTTGTTTCATACGATAGATCATGCCTGATACACTGGTAAAATGCTTTGGATTATAATAATAAGCTTTATTTTTCCGGAGTATTTTCAATACCACAATGCTTCCGGCAATAAAAAGTGCATAAGTTCCAATAATCACACAGACCACTGCAACAAAGAATTTCAAAAGTGCTTCTAACGGTGCCTCTGTTGTAAGTGCAATCCAGTAACCATTGCCAAGTGCCGCCACACCGACGATCACAAGCAGCCATCTGCTCTTCGGCTCTTTCTCCCCCTGATTGCCTCCGTGCAGAAGTTCCACCGGATTCACCAGCTGTATCTGTAAAATGTTATATAAATACGTCAGAAGAAAAATTCCTGCAAATAATATGACAGTCTGTACAATTGCAGTCCCATTAACCGAAAACTGCATATCTACGCTATTGTGCAGAATCTTAAGGAGCAGCAGATACATCAGTTTCCCAAATATTATTCCAAACACCAGACCGCCAAGAATACTGATTCCCGCCGTCAGGATCGTCTCAACTGCCATCATTCGTGCAATATGCCGCTTTCCCATTCCAAGAATATTGTATACTCCGATCTCTTTCTTTCGTCGTTTGATCAGGAAACTATTCGTATAGAACAGAAAAATCACTGCAAATACAATGATCACACCCGTTGCATACTGAAGACATATCTTCAATGTATTCTGGGTAATACCTTCCCCCTTGCTCAGTGCGTCAATGATATAGAACATCATGACGGTCAGAACACCTGTAAAGATATAGGGTACATAGGTCTTACGGTTATTCTTAAGATTGGTCACAGCAAGTTTTTCATAGATGAAATTATTCATCCTCCTCACCTCCTGTGGTAAGAATCTTCAGCGTATCTGAAATTCTTTCATACATTTCTTCGTTCGTAAGATTCCCCCTGTAAAGCTGATGGAATACTTTTCCGTCCTTGATAAAAAGCACCCTTTTCGCACTACTCGCCGCTTTCACACTATGTGTCACCATAACAATCGTCTGACCTTCCTGGTTAATCGTTGTAAAAAGATTCATCAGACTGTCTGCCGCTTTCGAATCCAGTGCTCCCGAAGGTTCATCGGCAAGAATCAGCTGTGGTTTCGTGATCAGCGCTCTTGCAATTGCAGCTCTTTGTTTCTGCCCACCGGACACCTCATATGGATATTTCTCCAGTAGTTTTTCAATTCCAAGTTTTTCTGCAATCGGTTTTAATCTCTTTTCCATCTCCGGATATTTCTTTCCGGATAATACCAGTGGCAGGAATATATTATCCTTTAATGAAAATGTATCTAACAGGTTAAAATCCTGAAATACAAAGCCGAGATTCTGACGTCTGAACGTTGCGATCTCTTTTTCTTTTAATTTTCCCAGATCCCTGTCTTTTAAATAAACCTTTCCTTCTGTCGGTTTATCAAGTGCCGCCAGAATATTCAGCAAAGTCGTCTTTCCCGATCCAGACTCTCCCATGATTGCAACATATTCCCCGCGTTCTACCGTAAAATTCACATCTCTTAAAGCCTCTACCTGATTGCTCCCAAAACGAGTCGTATATATCTTCTTCACATTTTTTACTTCCAGTAATGACATAAGTTTTTCTTCCTTTCTTTTTAAGATTTCTTCTTTACGGTATCTATTATAAAAAAAGAGGAAATATCCTGCCATCGAAGCATGTGACATTTCCCCTGTTTAATCTTACATTCCTGTAAGGTTTTCTCTTTTTATCTGATCGTTATTCCGGATTCCATTCTTTCCTTGTCAATTCCAGATATACACGGGTTCCTTTTCCCACCTCTGAATCAATCCATATCTTATGTCCCATCTTATCCATGATCTTTTTGCAAAGATACAGTCCAATCCCGGTAGACTTCTTATCTGCTCTTCCATTATATCCGGTAAACCCTTTTTCAAATACTCTAGGAAGATCTTCTGCCTGAATACCGATTCCATTATCCTCGATCACCAGACACTCCCGTCCTCTTTTTTCTTCCAGACAGATTCTAATCTCGCCGCCATTCTTTGTGTATTTCAAAGCATTAGACAGAATCTGTTCTGTCACAAACTCCAGCCATTTTTCATCTGTAAGAACTATTCGTTCCACCGGCCGGTAATCCAGACGGATCTTCTGAAGAATAAACATCTGAGAATATTTCCGGACAGATTGTTTCAGAATCTTATCTAAAGACACCTTCTCAAACTGCAGATCCCCAGACATATCTTCCATGCGGAGATACGTCAGCACCATCTCCACATACTGTTCCATTTTAAAAAGTTCCATCTTCATCTCTTTTAATTCCGGCAGTGCCGGGTTTTCATCTTCCACCGATTGCAGCAATATGTGCATCGCAGCGATAGGTGTCTTGATCTGATGCACCCACATACCATAATAATCACTTAAGTCCTGGCCTTTGATTCTTGCCTCTGATTTCAACTCCAGAATCTTTTCGTCAAAGATCCCCAGTAATTCCTGATAATCCAGTTCCAGAAGATTCCTGCACTCTGGAAGTTCTTTTGTGCACTCCTGCGTGCTCTTCTTAAACCGTTCCAGCAGAAGATGCTTCTTCCGGAAGCGATGATATTCCGTTATTACATAAAGGAGCAGCCACAATATCACCAGCAGCAGTGCATATTTCAACGCATCCATCCTGATATTATAAAGAAATGCTACAACAATAAATATTCCGACCGTTCCGGCATAAAGGCTGATCTCTCTTGTTTTATCTTTAAAAAATGCTATTAACAGTTTCATGCCTCCACCATATATCCTATTCCTTTTTTTGTGATGATCTTTCCGCCAAGGCCAATCTGTTCCATTTTTTTACGAAGTCTTGCCACATTGACCGTCAGTGTATTGTCATCAATAAATTCATTGCTGTCCCAGAGTCTCGTCATAATACTTTCACGGCTTACGATCTTCCCTGTATTTTCCAGAAGTATCTGCAGAATCTTGAATTCGTTCTTGCTCAGTTCCAGTTTCTGGTCCTGATACAGAACTGTCGCATCTGCCAGATTCAGGATCGCACCGTTCCACTCCATGACATCTGCCGTTCCACGAAATTCATAGGTTCTTCTTAACACGGCCTGCACCTTTGCCGTCACCACATTCAGGTCAAACGGTTTCTCGATGAATTCATCGCCGCCCATATTCATTGCCATCACAATATTCATATTATCATTCGCCGATGACAGGAAAATGATCGGCACCTTCGAGATCTTCCGGATCTCCTGACACCAGTGAAATCCATTAAAAAATGGAAGCACAATGTCCAATAACACAAGCTGCGGCTCAAATTCCACGAATTTTCCCATTACGTCTTTAAAATCCGTCATACATTCTGCCTGATAATTCCATTTTTCCAAATGGTTTTTCAGTCCGCCTGCTATTGTTTCATCATCTTCCACGATTAAAATCTTATACAATCTTTCTTCTCCCCATACTTCAAACTCTGTCCTTATCTGCGTAAGTTACCATCGTCATCTTTTCTAATGCGCGGTGACAAAAAGGACAAAAGTTTAACACTTTTGCCCTCTTATCGTAATACATTTGTCATGCAATTGTCAATTCCGGCTTTCTTAAGATTTCTTTCGAATTTCTGAAGAACTCCGGCTCCATTCCATATGCATTTCTTTCTATATTATTTCTACAAATGTTAGTGGAAATAATGTGCCCCGATCTTCATTCCGGCACCGCCTTGATCAAAATACAGACAGTTTCCAATCGGATTCGAGCCATTCAACGCATCTCCAGCAGCCTGCAGAGCTGTCTGTGAATATCCCTTTGAACTTCTCACTCTGTTCAGCCATCCGGTCGCTGCCGGTCCGAACTGCCCGGACTGATAGATGACTTCTTCGATGGAATTCGGATAACTTCCACTCTTTACACGGTTCATGATCACCGCACCGACGGCAACCTGGCCTTCATACGGCTGGTTTCCTGCTTCGCAGTAGATGATGGATGCAAGCAGTTCCTGATTGGCTCTTACGTATGCTTCTCTTGCTTCGCGTTCTGCTTTTTCTTTTGCTTCCTGCTCTGCCTTTTCTCTTGCGAGGCGTTCTTCCTCTTCTTTTTTCGCTATATTGTCTGCAATTACCTGCTGGCTTGCATCCGTCATTTCCTGCGCAGATGCCACGATATTCTGTGATATCGCCTGTACAGCAGTGTGTGTATTCGTATTTTCCCCTTTTGTTTCTGTGATTGTTGTTACTTCCGGCTGTTCAGAGGCTGCCTGACTGGTAAAACCAGTTGCCATTACTGCGCATGCTGAATACAGCACGAACATCGATTTCAGTCTCTTCGCTTTTAACATAATATAAATACCCTCCTGATTTTGTTGCAATGATTTACATTTCTTTTAATAAAGTATATTCATTTTTTTCAACTTTATTACAAATATTA
The DNA here is from genome assembly GCF_025150085.1 of Dorea longicatena. Taxonomy (NCBI): domain Bacteria; kingdom Bacillati; phylum Bacillota; class Clostridia; order Lachnospirales; family Lachnospiraceae; genus Dorea; species Dorea longicatena. Next base: position 1,281,131 of record NZ_CP102280.1, on the reverse strand, counting down.
CAAATTTGTTACAAGCAACGATTGGTATCATATCATGTATGTCTCGTTTTGTCAACTTTTTTATTTACTTTTTTAAAGTCTGCAGATTATGCTACTCTTTTTTCTTATTTTTAGCGTTCATTTTTCTCCGTTATTTCTCTGCTCCTTAAGCTTCTCTTTTACAATAGCTTACTACTGTTACAATTAAAAATACCGGGATACAGATTACTGCCGCAATCATGATAATATACGGTGTCCAGTAATATCCACTGCCGATTTTCACGCGTCAAAATTCTTCCTCCTGAGGGCGTCCCCTGTATATAGAACGTATTACATGATGTAAATAATCACATATTTTAATGTTTGGCAACAAAAAAGCAGCATACTGCAAAATAATCATGCTGTATGCCACTTTTTATTTATGTTTTTACAAACATTACAAATATTAATTATTCAAATTCTGTTACATAAAATTCATTTACGCAAAATCCGATTGTCCAAACTCTATTTGATCTTAGCAATGTCGATCAGTGTCAGTTTCTGGATATCTGTATTCTCAAGACTGGTGATCAGAGCTTTTGCTGTATCGATCGCTGTCAGTACATTGACACCTGTCTCGATCGCATTTCTACGGATCACGAATCCGTCTCTTGAGTGATCAGCTCCCTGCGGAGGTGTGTCGATAACCAGGTCGATCTTATGTCCGAGGATCAGATCCATAAGGTTCGGAGATTCCTGCTCAATCTTATTGACTGTCATCGCTTTCACGCCTGCATCTGTCAGGACCTTGGCAGTTCCTTCTGTAGCAAAGATCTTGTAACCGATCTTCTCGAATCTGCGTCCGATCTCTACTGCTTCTTCCTTATCTTCATCACGAACTGTCATAATCATGTTCTTGTGTTTTGGAAGTTTGACTCCGGCACCGATGAATGCTTTATAAAGAGCCTCATCAAATGTCTTGGCAATTCCCAGACACTCTCCGGTAGACTTCATCTCAGGTCCAAGGCTGATATCAGCACCGCGGATCTTCTCAAATGAGAATACCGGCATCTTGATTGCAAAATAATCTGCTTCCGGCTGTAATCCAGGTGTATAACCAAGTTCTTTGATCTTGTGTCCGATGATCACTTTTGTTGCAAGTGGTACGATCGGAATACCTGTTACCTTACTGATGTATGGAACAGTACGGCTGGAACGAGGGTTAACTTCGATTACATATACATCTTCTCCACATACGATGAACTGGATGTTAATCAGTCCGATTACATGTAAGGATTTTGCAAGTCTTCTTGTATATTCGGCAATCGTCTCTTTTGTCTTCTGAGAGATGCTCTGTGCAGGATATACAGAGATACTGTCTCCGGAATGGATTCCGGCACGCTCGATATGCTCCATGATACCTGGAATCAGGATATCTTCACCGTCGCATACGGCATCTACCTCAATCTCTTTACCCTGTAAATATTTATCAACCAGGATTGGATGATCCTGTGCGATACGGTTGATGATTCCGATGAACTCATCAATATCGTGATCATTGATCGCAATCTGCATTCCCTGTCCGCCAAGTACGTAAGAAGGTCTTACCAGTACCGGATAACCCAGTCTGTTTGCAACTTTCTTCGCTTCTTCTGCTGTAAATACAGTTCCACCTGTCGGTCTTGGGATCTCGCACTGCTCAAGAATCTCATCAAACAGCTCACGGTCTTCGGCTGCATCTACATTTTCAGCAGATGTTCCAAGGATTGGAACGCCCATCTTCATAAGAGATTCTGTCAGCTTGATTGCTGTCTGTCCACCGAACTGTACAACTGCTCCGTCCGGTTTTTCCAGATCTACGATACTTTCTACATCTTCCGGTGTCAGAGGCTCGAAATACAGCTTGTCAGCGATATCGAAGTCTGTACTTACTGTCTCAGGGTTGTTATTTACAATAATCGTCTCATATCCTTCTTTGGCAAATGCCCATGTACAATGTACAGAACAGAAGTCGAACTCGATACCCTGTCCGATACGGATCGGTCCGGAACCAAGTACCAGTACTTTCTTCTTGCCGGAAGTTTCAACTACTTCATTCTCACTTCCGAATACAGAGTAGTAATATGGTGTCTCTGCTGCGAACTCAGCCGCACAGGTATCAACCATCTTATAAGAAGCTGTGATGCCATTATCATGACGAAGGTCATGGATCTCACGCTCTGTCTTTCCTGTCAGTTCTGCGATCACATTATCCGGGAACTCTAAGCGTTTTGCTTCTTTTAATGTCTCTGCTGTTAATTCTTCTGTCTTTAATTTCTGTTCCATCTCTACGAGAATTGCGATCTTGTCAATGAACCAGTTGTCAATCTTTGTAATTCTGTGAATGTCTTCGTAGCTGATGCCCTGACGGATTGCTTCTGCGATCTTCCAGATACGACGGTCATCTACAACTTTCAGTTCTTCTAACAGTTCTTCTCCTTTTAAATAAGAGAAGTCATAAGACATAAGGCTGTCTACATGCTGTTCCAGAGAACGGATGGCTTTCATAAGTGCTCCCTCGAAGTTATCACAGATACTCATAACTTCTCCGGTCGCTTTCATCTGTGTTGTCAGTGTACGTTTTGCGCTGATGAACTTATCAAATGGAAGTCTCGGGATCTTTACAACACAGTAGTCAAGCATAGGCTCGAAACTTGCATATGTCTTCTTTGTTACTGCGTTCTTGATCTCGTCCAGTGTATATCCAAGAGCGATCTTTGCTGCAACCTTGGCAATCGGATATCCTGTTGCCTTAGATGCAAGTGCAGAAGAACGGCTTACACGAGGGTTAACCTCGATTACACAGTACTCAAATGAATCTGGATTCAGCGCATACTGTACGTTACATCCACCAGTGATATTTAACTCACTGATGATATTAAGAGCAGATGTACGGAGCATCTGGTACTCTTTATCGCTCAGTGTCTGAGAAGGTGCTACTACGATACTGTCTCCGGTATGTACACCTACAGGGTCCAGGTTTTCCATATTACATACGGTAATGCAGTTACCATTGCTGTCACGCATTACTTCGTACTCGATCTCTTTCCATCCTGCGATGCAACGTTCTACCAGAACTTCCCCAACACGTGAAAGACGAAGTCCGTTTTCCAGGATCTCTACGAGTTCTGTTCTGTTATCCGCAATTCCGCCGCCGCTTCCACCAAGTGTGTAAGCCGGACGAAGTACAACCGGATATCCGATACTTTCAGCAAATTCGATACCAGCCTGTACATCCTTTACGACTTTAGAAGCTGCACAAGGCTCGCCGATTTTTTCCATTGTCATCTTGAATTCCAGACGGTCTTCGGCCTTTTTGATCGTCTCAGAAGTAGTACCGATCAGACGTACGTTGTTTCTTTCAAGGAATCCATTCTCATCCAGCTCCATAGCCAGGTTCAGTGCTGCCTGTCCACCCAGTGTAGGAAGGACACTGTCTGGTTTTTCCTTTAAGATCAGCTGTTCTACCACCTCAACTGTCAGAGGCTCGATGTATACGCGGTCTGCGATATCTTTATCTGTCATGATCGTAGCCGGGTTAGAGTTCAAAAGGACTACTTCCAGACCTTCTTCTTTTAATGAACGGCAGGCCTGTGTACCTGCATAGTCAAACTCCGCTGCCTGTCCAATGATAATAGGGCCAGAGCCAATTACTAATACTTTCTTAATATCTTTAATTCTAGGCATTATTTTGCTCCTTTCATCATATCCATAAATCTATCAAACAGGTATCCGGAATCCTGTGGTCCAGGACAAGCCTCCGGGTGGAACTGAACTGTGAAAATATTCTTTCCTTCGTATGCAAGTCCTTCGTTGGTTCCGTCATTTACATTGATAAATGCTTCTTTTGCGATAGCCGGATCAATGGTTGTACCATCAACTGCATAACCATGGTTCTGTGAAGAAATGTATACTCTGTTGTTTGTCAGATCCTTCACCGGATGGTTACCGCCGCGGTGTCCATATTTCAACTTATAAGTCTTTGCACCATTTGCAAGTGCCATAAGCTGATGTCCGAGACAAATTGCAAAAATAGGAATATCAGTATTGTATAACTTCTTGATCTCTTCGATAATAGATACGCATGTTTCCGGATCTCCAGGTCCGTTAGACAACATAATGCCGTCCGGATTAGCAGCAATAATCTCTTCTGCTTTTGTTCCTGCCGGATAAACTGTAACTTCACAGCCGCGTTCATTTAAAGACTTGGCAATGTTCTTCTTTGCACCGAAGTCCATAAGAGCAACCTTCGGTCCATTGCCTTCTAAGACATATTTTTCATCACATGTTACTTTTGATACCACATCACCAACTGTATATGCTTTCAGTTTTGGGAGAATCTCATCTAAGTTGTAATTCTCGTTCGTGGTGATCATTCCGTTCATGGTTCCCTTTTCACGAAGAATCTTCGTAAGGGCACGTGTATCAATTCCTGCAATTCCTGGAATATCCTGTTCTTTCAGGAAATCCTGAAGTGTTCCTTCACAACGGAAGTTGCTTGGCATTCTGGAAAGTTCTCTTACGATATATCCATCCGGCCATGCCTTCCTTGACTCCATATCCGGTGTGATGCCATAATTTCCAATCAATGGATAGGTCATTACTACGGCCTGTCCCGCATAAGAAGGGTCGGTTAATACCTCCAGATAACCTGTCATTGAAGTATTAAACACTATCTCGCTAATCATGTCTTTTGTCGAACCGATACTGGTTCCGGTAAAGACAGTCCCGTCTTCTAATATAAGAAATGCTTTCATATATTCACCTTTTCCCTTCTGTGTTTCTTTTTCTTTTTTCATGAATCCATACTGCTGTACTTCAGGTACATTTTCTATATTTGGGCAAAAAAAATTCGTTGTTACAAAGAATTTTTCTTAAAAATACAGAATAAAAGGCAGTTTGTGCAAGCACAAAACCGCCTCGTTTTTCATACATCGGTACCAGACAATTTATGTCTTCACAAATTGTAAAAATTATACTACATAATCCGAGGATTTTCAACGGATATTTTTGTTTTTTTATGAATACTGCCAAAATATTACAATCTTGTGTAATCTCGGGTCATCGATGTACTGGTACTTCACCTGCGATAATCCATAGTAATCCGCCAGATTCTGCGCTGCTTTTGCAAGTTCTTTCTGGAAAATGTCATCGTGCGCCTGACTGTAGACGGATGTATCTGCGAATTTAAAAATTGTAGCACTTTTCTTCGCCCAGATAGCCTGGTTCATGGCTTCCAGTACCTTCTTGGCATCATACTGTGTGTAATACATTCCGTTTACCACGTAATAATTGCAATCCATCTTGCTGCACTCTGGCATCTGTGTATCCTTATCCAGAATATGTGTCTGAAATAACTGCGTATCATCACAACACATATAATCATAGCTGATATTTGCCTTATTACCAGAAGCCTCTGCATCTTGACCTGAATTTTGCTCTGTATCCCGGGATGTATCTTCTCCTTCTTCCTGTTGGAACACCGGATCTCCCCAGGTTGTGTCGACATAATAATAATCGCCGTTACATTTCACCAGATTCCACGCATGGTTTCCGCCTTCCGTCGTCTTTCCCGTCACATAAGTACAGAACACGCCAAGCCGTTCCAACAAATACTGCGTTGCTTTCGAATATCCAGCACATACAGATTTCTGATTGACAAATACGCTGTAGATGTTCTGATTATCCGGCGCGCTCTCATCATACTCTACTTCATCTACGATTTTTTCATATACATAGAGAATTTTGTGATAGTCATCTGCATCGGCATCCAGATCTGCCAGCCACTTCTCTGCCGCCTGCATAATCGCGGTCTGCATCTTCTGGCTTTCTTCTGCTGTGTAAAAATATTTCGGTTTCAGGACGGTATAACTTTCTGTTCCTTTATAAGTCGTAGCCGTTGCTGTCCCGTCACACCAGAAGATGTCCGGCTGATCCTTCATCAGCTTCTGAAAAATCTGATTTGTCTCATCTACATCCGCGTTATGTACATAAATTTCCTCCGTGTGGTTTCTGACACCTTCCAGAATTTCCTGATAGACCTGCCTTTGTTCAGTCGGCAACTGCTGATAATAATATTTCTCCGTGTTCTCTTCTTCCGTTATGGATACTTTCTGATAAGGAATATCTTGTTTTTTATTTGAACCAAATTGTTCAAGTTCCAGATATCCGCCCCTTTCTGCTGCTGCGGTTCCAAGAAAGAGAATGCATGTCAGAATCAGGATGATTAATTTCTTTTTTCTTCTTTTTCTATATATCCGTAAACACCTTCTTTTCATGCTCTGTTCTACGCTCCTGTTTCTGTTATTTTTAAGATGTTCCATACTTTGTGTAACAATCTGTCTCTTTTATTCCCTGTATCTTCACATTTTTCTTATTTTTGCATACTCTGTCAGTAACAGAGTCTTAAAAGAGGTCCTATTTTATGAACGGAACGACTCCAACCACTCAGGATACTCCCGACAAAGGCCGTCTGCAGATTAATCTCGTATCTGACATCTCTGCCTATCCGATTCAGGGGGCTCAGATTTCCATCTTCTACACGGGTATTCCAGAAGCTCAGTTAGAACAACTTACTACCGACAGTTCCGGGCAGACCGATACGATTGATCTTGCGGCACCACCGTTAGAATACAGCCTGAATCCAGAAAATGAAGTCCAGCCATATTCCGAATATACCATGCAGATCACCGCCGAAGGCTTCGAGTCGGTCAGTATTGCCGGTGCTGAAATTCTCGCCGATGTCACTGCCATTCAGAATGTCAGCATGAAACCAATCGACACTCCCGAAGACGAGGAAACCGTATTCGTCATTCCGGCTCATACATTATATGCCACCTATCCGCCTAAGATTCCCGAAGACGAGATCCAGCCGACCTTCGAATCCGGAGAGATTGTCTTAAGCCGCGTCGTGGTCCCGGAATACATCGTAGTTCATGATGGAAGTCCACGCGACTCCACTGCCAAAAACTATTATGTGAAGTATAAGGATTATATCAAAAATGTAGCTTCCAGTGAAATCTATGCGACCTGGCCGGAGGATACCATTCGGGCAAACGTACTGGCAATCATGTCTTTTACTCTGAACCGGGTATATACAGAATTTTACCGGAACCGCGGATATGATTTTACGATCACTTCTTCAACCGCATTTGATCACAAATGGATTCCGGAACGGAATATCTATGATACGATCTCTGTGATAGTGGATGAATTGTTTGCCGATTATCTTTCCAGACCGAATGTCAAGCAGCCGATACTGACGCAGTATTGTGACGGACGGCAGGTACAATGTCCGAATTGGATGACCTTTTTGCTATAACCTATAAAGTGGATTTTTACCTATTTATAATACTATCCTACGTATATTTTACCACCATATCGTGCAGCAATCCAGCCTGATGGAATCTGCATCCAAATGTCATTACCGATCGTTCTGGATGCTCTACTCAGATTCTTTATTTTTTCATCCGACCATCCGCTTCAAAATAATATTCTTTTCCGTCGATCATTTTCTTTCCCGTAACCATGCTGCCTTCCGGATAACCAGCTTCTGCTTTTGGTCTGCAGTAATATGTCTGACCATTTACTGTAACGAATCCAGTACACATAGCTCCACGAGGCCCGCCCGTCTTTGGATTGAGATAATACCAAAATCTACCGTCAAGCAGCCATCCTTCCTGCATAGATCCTTCCGGATGTTCTGCATATACCTGCTTATTCAGGAAATACCATTTGCCATCTACTTTTCTCCATCCTTTTACCATACGGCAGTCAGATTTGAAGTAATACCAATGTCCTTTGATTTCTTTCCAGGTATCATGAACGGCATAACCTCCATTGTCAAACCAATACCAGTCTCCACCGATCTGTTCCCATCCATTTTTCGTATAACTTCCGTCTGCATGGCGATACCACCATCCAATTTTATCGGCTACCCAGCCGGCTTGTGCTGTTGTTCCGATTTCGAATGCGCCAAGAATTCCTCTTGCAAGTGTATCCAGGTTGTTATTAAATTTATTAAGATCTGCCTGGTTTGTAATAAATCCACATTCAAGCAGTCTATAACTATATCCCCTGACTGCCGCCCTGTTTACATTGGCAAGATTGCTTCTTCCAACAATTGTATTTGCTCTTCCGGGTGTAAACCCGCCAATAAAATGAGCAAGAGCTGTATCATATGCATCTGGTTTGTATCCAGATTTGATAATTACATGGCCACCTCTTGCCGAAGCACTGGCTCCATCCATATGAAGTTCAATAATCTGCCAGCTTTTCGGTATTGACAAGGTGCTAATCCCTTTGTCAGCATACCAATTTCGACTTGTGTCTCCTACTGTTACATTGCTACCACCAAGTGCAGACAGTCTCTTAGCTAACGCCCGGACTCTCTCTGCCTCCGTATACATCTTTTTGCCGATATATCCTACTGCTCCGCTGTCTCCAGCTCCGTGTCCGGCTATAATAAATAAATGTGCCATAATTACTCCTTTCTGTGCGACGTCGCACAAATCTCTAATTTGCAAATACCCAATCTTCCGCAAGCATATCTGTCTGAGACGGTGTCCACGGCACTTTATTTTTAGGCGCATAAGGATTTTCTGTCTGTAATCCAGTAGTGTTGATATATATGAACGAATGCGTCATATAATTGAATGCTTCAATAGTTGTTCTTGCTGTAACTCTGTCGTATTCTTTCACTTCTTCACTTAGTTCAGAATACGGAATCATATCCGGGTGATCTGTAACTCCCTGTTTTTTCTTTTCTTCCCACCATGCGTTATGCACTGCTTCTGCAATAGTTTCAAGATTGACTTCTGGCGAATACATTTCCAGATAGATTCCTTTACCATTCCAACCTTTACGAGCAACCTTGAAACCTCTCTTCAGATATTTGATTGCCTCTCCGAACGAGAATGTATTCTCGCCTCCGAGTTCTGGACAATTCTTTTCGTCGGCAACAATCCAATCGTCACTCGCAATATTCTTAAACGTATACTCCGGTACCTGTGTCTCTCGGATATCCATTTCTATACCATCTTTTGTATGCATGATAATTGTTTTCTTTTCTTTGGACCAATACCAATATCCGCCCCAGCTTGGCAGTTTTACTTTCAATCCACTTTCCATTAATTTAAAGGCTTCGCTAAAATACATAGGCTTTTTTCCTCCTTTTAAAAAGAGGACGATCACTCGTCCTCCGAATTCTTATCTTCCTTCTTATCTATATTAATCTGTTCTTCCACCTGCGATCTAATATGTTTAACCAGTGGTTGCAGGAAAGCCGGAATATTTACTCCCATGTCCTGTATATTTTCCAAAATTGAAATAATTTCATTACAGATTAGCCACATCGCCACCACGCATGCGATCAGGAATGTAACCGGCACCGGCTTTCCGATCGTTGTGGCTGCATATAGCAACAGTTCGTCAATTATTGCACCTACTACCACTAAAAGCCACATAGAAACTTTTTTAAAAATACCTCTTATGCTCTTATAGGAATTAATATCCTGCGACCTGTATTTGCTCGCCATCAAACCCGTAGCGTAGTCTATCAGGTTACATGTGACCAATAATATTACCGGCACCGCCAGAACACCCAGGAGAGCCGATATAAAGGCGAATACCGCCGTGAAAATTGCTTTGATATAATTTGCCTGTTCCATTTTCATATACCTCACTCTTTCTTAATTTTTTTGTATAAAAATAAGACCTTACGGTCTCGCTCTGATTTCCATATGCTTTCCTTTCTGCATATAAAAAGAGTAGAAGCCGTATTAATAAGCACGACTCTACTCTTTCATTTCTCCTAGTATACATCTGTGTATTTTCTTTTTCCCATTAATCCTATATTCTAAGCATATCACACTCCCTTTTAGACTCTGTTTTCGCCAAAGCATAAGTTCTTTCTCTATTTTTTTGCTTTTTGTTGTTCTCCCTGGTATATTTAATAAATCTGTACCATCGTAATACACTGCCATTTGTTCTGTTAAATCTGTAAAATACTGTTTTTCCCCATTTTTATTTTCAAGATATACTTTACAATTATTAACCCCACACGTTGTTTGTTTTTTATTGGTCACTAATAGTTCAAACGAGGCAATAATCCTTTTCCCTCTTATTTCAGTGTACTGACCATTTGAATATGTATGTACAAATTCTTGCGGAGCTGCATGAAAATCATTAATTTCTACTACTATTCTCCCCGTATTAAGCGAAAAACAATTTAAAATCCATCCAACAACCGTCCCTAAAACAGTGGAAATAAGCGAGATAATTACTTCTTTTGGCATCGATGTTTCTCCTTCGTATTTTTGTAAAAGACAGTGTACCACTTTTATATATAAGATTCAATCTCTTTGTCTTATCTCTGATCTCCCAGTATCAACGCCAGCTTCTTGGTTCTTAACGCATCTCCACCACCGGCAGAGACTTCCATGTAGCAGTCTGCATCGTTCTCCACGATGGTTGTTCCTGCTAATTAGTGTTCAGCGCTTCCTTGATTGCTTCCAAGTCATCCGTGGTCAATGCTGGATAATCTGCTGCAATGTCTTCAAAAGCTTCTCCATTCTTGATTCTGATACGAAACGCTCTTACCATGATTTTCATTTTTAAATTGTTTAAAGTTTTCATAGTTATCCTCCTATAATATCTGCCATCATCAGTATAATATCGTCCTCTTTAATTAACTAGCTCTTGTAATAATCCAATGTGTTTAGCGTAACCTCTAATTTATCAATCAGTTTCTGATGTCCGTCAGCATTTAGATGTAATTTGTCATTTTCCCAATACTTAGAAAATTCTGTCGGGTTTGATGGAGAGTAGAAATTAAAGCAACAATCACATATAGGCAATGAGTACATTTCAGCACATTCTTTTACGATGTTTTCTTTCATTTCCATAACGCAAAAATCTGTATTATTCCCATTATTTGGTTGCAGTATGACAATAATATCCGCAGACGGAAATGTTTTTTGTAAAGTTTCTAAACAATACTTTGTTGCTCCGTAAATTTGTCCTTTGTCAGTGCTGTATCTATCACCTATTCTGTCAATGCCTTTTTCTGTATCAATAGTAGTCCAATCATTCGCCCCACCCATGAATGTAATTAGCTTTACATCAGTAGTAGTATAGGCTTTCCCGTTTATTGTAATTGGAAATGACGCTATTAATTCATCTAATCTTGTTACGAACGATTTAATTGTGTCTTGACCTTCTCCCTCTGGTCTTGCAATCTTTGATGATGCTAAACCAACGTTTTTTTGGATAAGCCCATGTTTCTGTGCAAATGTGTCGAAATAGCTATTAAGATATGCCGTATAGCTATCGCCAAGTGTAACCATAAGTCCACCAGAATACAATTTTGTTTCATTTTCTCGTTGCAGTGGCTTATTTACTGGGTACAGATTGAGCCCATTATACGTTAAAACTCCTTGCCGTGATTGTGTGCCATCGCTCTCTTCGTAAATTTTATAATCTGCCACTTCTAGTTTTCCAGATTCACCACCACCGATTTCTATTTCATTTCCGTGACCATCAAAAAGTTTTGCCATTTATTCTACCTCCATAGATTTAAAATGGGCATGCAAATCGGTTACTTCTACATCATTTAACACTTTGTTGTACATTACTGCTGCCGCTATTGTTCCCATATTGTAAACAGTTGTTGGTTGCACTGGCGTTGACTTCCATTTTTTAAAATCGGTAATTTCATTGCCATTATACGTTTTTAGCAATGTACCATCAACATACATTTTAATTACATTTGCTGATACAGTAATCGTCAATGACATATACTCGTTTCTAGTTATATCTGGTGTAAACTCTTTTACAGTAACTTCTGTTGCAGACGTATTTATATACCTTGGGGCAAGTATGATTTTTCCAGTCGACACGTTGCTTTTTTTGGTGGAATTAAGTATATTGGGCACTTCCGTCGAATACATTGCGATTGTGAAATCTGTACCAAGGTCAACTAATTTGCTTTCATTATCTTTTTTGCGAACATCTCTAAACAAATACTGTCCAATACCGCCTTGACTTGCTGTTTTAGCAGACCCTCCAAAAGTAAAATAATTACCTGTCTCATCATCACATTTATAGACATTTCCCCAACCAGAAAGGTTATAAGATGTCATTTCTTTGTTGCGGAAATCAAAATTTGCAAGCAATCCGTCAGAAGGTAGTAGTGCACCACTGTTTTTCTTTGCAATAGCTGTTATTGTTACATTTCCCGTTACACTGTTTATTGTTATAACGCCATTGTTATATGCCGTATTTGTTATATCTACGCCGCCCATAACAACTGTTACACTGTTAATCTTGTAGTTTTTGTTCGGTACAATAGTTGTTGTATATGATTCTCCTTTTTTTACATTAAATGCAGTATTTGTGCTTGTAACGTATGTTAGATTTTGGACAATCGACCACGCATCTGTTGGCGTATTTTGGGTGCTTAATGCGTTTTCCAATGCTTCTATGTTTGCTTTTTGATTTACTGTATAGACAGCGTTCTTCAATATTGCAATTAATAAATTTTTTGCTGTATCCGGCAATCCTGTTCCACTAGTGTTGTTCCACGACTGTTTCTCTTCGTCTGTAACGGTTCTGTGCGTGGTGTCCTCCTCCAGATCGGACAGCTTTTTCGGTACGTTAATTGGATTCGCTTCCATATAGGTAGATACTGCTTCTGTTACCTTCTCCTGTGGGATTTCCGTCACATTATCCAATCTGGTTAAGATCTGTTCGATGATATCCGGATTTCTGGCCACTACCTCATCTGTAGCTTCCAGACCTTCCAGTACGGTACCTTCTGCAAGGGTGGTATTCCATTCCAGTTCCGTGCCTTTTTTGGCGCACAGGACAAACTTGACCGTCCCTTTATAGGATACCACGTCCGGACTGATCAACCAGGAAAAGGTGATATAGTCCCCATCTGCTTGCACGTCCTCGACAAGGTACGGATATTTTTTTCCATTGGCGTTTTGGTAGTTGATATACAAGTGCAAGGTTGTTAGATCGATACCATCGCCTACCACTTTCGGGCACCGGAAATGTTTCCGCTCCGTGTTGCCGTCGCTAAAAACGCCAAAAATCTTTTCCGTCTCTGGCACCGTGATTGTACGTGACTCCGGATTGACCGTAAAAATATCATTGACCGGTTCAGCTTCCGAAGCTGCTAACGCTTCTTCTAATGTCATTCCTGCCTCACCTCCACTTCGTTTGTTGTGATTCTGTACCCTTTTCTTTCTCCTACCAGATATATTTTCCATCGCTTACATCCCGTAATTTCATCTGGTACGGCACATTTGCTGTTTATGATCGGGACAGGATATTCTTTGTCGTATCTCGAAAAGACGGCCGCTTTCTTGCAACCGTCCCACTCTCTGTCGAAGTTATATGCTGCATACAGATAGCCTTTCGTACCAGCAATTAATCCGGAAAAGTCTCCGTCCTTACTTAACTTTTGTCCGTTAATCCGGAACTGCAGTATTCTCATTTTGCTCCCCTCCTGCAATCAGATCCGCCATCATTAGTACGATGTCGTCCGTAGTTACCTCGAGTGCGTCGATTCGCTCTAGCTGCGACTTTCCAACTTTATGTAATACAACTCCTAGGATTCCTGCTGTGTATTTCATGATTCCCTCAAGTTCCGTGTAATTCTCATAAGTGCCAATCGTAGATTCTCTTTCCTTGATGATCATCTTCTTGGTCTTCATGCCATCCTGAAAGATTGTCTTCAGATTCTCTTCAGTTTCTGATATTGTTTTGATCAGCAGGCTCCCGTCCGGCCGGGTGCTCGCTGACTGGACAGTCAACTCTGTTGCATCATTGAATGTAATTTTCATGGATATCACTCCTTTCAAAAAAGATACCTGATAAAGGTGTCATGTTGATAAGTTGCTAAAGTAAATTAAGCAAGTTTCACCATTTCCATGTACGAGCTTCCAGTAGTTGCCGCCGCACCTGACGCATCGGATTTTCTTATTTGCGGCGAAAGAACAGTGCCATTTTCAAGGTAGATAATTCGACTCATATTCACGTTCGCGGCAAAACCATTATACGAATACTGAGCGCCGAAAAGCACATAGTTATCATCAACGATCGTTCTATTTGCAATGACTTGTGCTTGAATACACGCTGATGCACCTTGGTTTGCGCTACCTTGTGCATACATAGTCACACAGTATAAACCTGATTGTTTTATAGTTACGGTCGCATTTGCACCAGTTGTGGTTTTGTAACAAGCATCATCAACAATTGGTTTGCTAGAGCCGATATTTTTTGGTGTTGTGGACAAGTTCCATGATTTTCCCCACTTACCGATCAATACATTATTTTTGCGATTATTTATTTTGTCATTTAATTCAGTAAGCTTGTTGGACAAATCCTTATTTGTCTGAGCAATCTCCAGCATCTTCGTTACTTCCGTAATATTAATTCCGTCAAAATGAACTTCAAATGCCGGACAATCGTCCACAAGATCACCTTCCTGTAAATTTCCTTTTGTATATTCCGGAACTGTCGGATTAGATTCTGCCGGCGTGCCCATAATCACGATCCATTCATTCTTTTCTGTATTATCCTCTTCATTTCTTGTGTACCGGTTAACAACCAGATCTATCCTCTTCATCCCCTGTGAACCATTTGTAAGTTCCACTTCATCATAAGTCCCGATTTTTACAGAAGACACATTTCCATGATGGCACATCATTCCGCTTCGGATTTTTAACGAATTGTTGGACACCAACTCTGGCTCCAAGTTTTCTCCAGATGGCAATATACAACTCCCATCACCAACGATTCCTTCAATGATCTGCCGAAACTGTTGGCTTGTAACATGGGGTCTCCCGACTCTTCCACTAACTATCTCCATTATCATTCTCTCCTTCCAATTCGTATTCTTTGGATTCAATCCTATTAGTAATACTGTAGATGATATTTTCTATTGGTTTGCTCGAATACATCCCAGTAAGATAATCCCGCCCTCCTACAACATCACCTATATCTACATCGATTCCAAGTTTTGCTATATCCATGCCAAACTTTTTTTTACTGCACAAATCCTGTAATTTCTTCGTACTCTGGCTTTCCAGTTCATCTGTCTCTGTCGATGTATTTTCATACACTTGTACAATTTCATCTAAACCTGTATAATACTGTGTTTTCTTAAAAGAACCATCCGGCCAGACGTAGAGATGAAACACGTTTCGATCCTGCAGTTCACCTTTCCCGGTCACGATCAAGTGATTTACTCCATTTCTTTTATCTTCCATCGTGTAATTAAGTCCACAATCCTTAGACAGCTCAATCTCATCAGAATAGTCCGCAATCGGTACTGCTTCGATCAAAATATATCCCGGGATTCCTTTCTCACGCTTATGCCGAATACTCAATCTATATCCAACAGATTTCAGCATCTTTGTAATTCCTTCCAGTAATGTACAATAACGATCGAACTGATAATTACTCACTGCAGCACCCGTATCTGTGCCAGACACAACATACAATCCGCCAAATTCCGGTTCTATCAGTTTCTTAAGAATTGCATTTAACTCCCCGGACACCACCCTGTAATCACTTCCGACCGGCGGCTCTATTACTTTCATTGCCATGCGTCCACGCCATGTATAGCCTTTCAGCTCTACATAATCCAGAGTTGTATCTGTCAACACATCTTCGATAATTCCGCCAAATTCCGTATCTGGCACATACACCAGATTTCCGAATATCATTTCTTCTGTCCAGTTACATCTGGCAATCTTGATGGAAAATTCCCTATCTTTGTTAGCATCAAAGGTGCAATTCGCATCTAACAGTGGATTCGTTCCTATTTCTCTGCTCCTTGTCGCCAGAATTACCATGCTGCCTCCTTCCGCTTCAGAAACACATATAAATCTATTCCGAAGTCTCCGCTCCAATTTACTGATATCAATCCGGATGGGATTTTCTTAAATACAGAATAATCATATCCACGGACATCAAACAAATTCGCCGTTGTTCCATTGGAAAGATATTTCATGATCGTCTGCTCCGAGCTGTTTATAATCAAATATTCATTCTTCTCTAACGTAGTAAGGACTTCATATGGATAACCATTCATCAATACTTTAGGATTTACGCATGGTCCGTATATGATCATTTCGAAATCGGACGGAATAATATGATCAACTTCAAATTCTGCAGTCCCTCTTTTCTCGTTCATAAAATCAAATGGAAAATCACAAGCAAAATCCAAGCCGCTATCTGCAGTTATTTCTTTTTGCGGGAAAAATCTTTTTTCCAAGACCGTGATCCAAGACAATTCCGGAGCAAGGAATGTAAGCTCTACCTCCGTATACACATATCCTTTCCATCCCGTTTTCTTGGTCTTATAAATCTGACACGGCAAGAACGTATCATTCACATATAAACGCCCGTAATTCCCTGTTTCAGCATCCACAGAGATGATTCTATACAGCGTTTCCATGTTCTTCGTGAACTCTTCTCTCTTTCCAAATACGTCCAAGGTAATTACCTTTTCATAACCATCCTCTGTCTCTTCCCATGTACTGTCAAACCAGTCCGCATCTATTGTACGAAAAGGTGCCCTGGTCAACCAGAGCACCTCTCCCTTACTGTTCTTATAATATGCCTTTATCATAATGCCGACACCGCTCCTTTCGGTAATGGCTCATCAATTCTCTTTGTTCCCAGATAGATTGGACGCTTCGCCATTTTTTCTGCAGCTCTCATCTGGATTTTTTCTAACCGGTCATAATCGATATCTTTTCCTCCATCGAATCCCGGATAATTCTTTACTCTTCCAATTGTCTTGTCTGCAGTTCTCGCCGATAATGCAAGATCTACGGACTTCTGCAATCCGGATACCGCTTTCTGCACACCCACGTTCATAGACTTGATTGGAATATTCTTCTCGAATCCAATTCCCATACCAAGAGCCATCATCTTACCTACCTGGTCGCGGAATACTCGAGATGGTGAATGAATTCCAAGAGCACTCTTTGCCGCATCTAATGCTTTGTTTGCTGCACTTTTCGCTGCTTCTACGATTGCACCGGCTGCACCGGTTAATCCACTGGCAATGCCCTTTATAATATTCATTCCAACACTGCCCCAGTTCACACTGGTAAACGCATTCTTAATCTGGCTTACCATGTTTGGAATCTTTCCGATCAATGCCGGTATTCCCTGCACTAGTCCAACAGCGAGTTTACTTATGATCTGCACTCCTGCGGTCAGAATCTTTGGAAGATTCGTTATGATAGTCGATGCAAGCTTTCCAATAATCACTGGTGCCTTTGCTGCCACCAATGGGATTGAATTTGCAATTCCACTTGCGAGGCCTTTCATTAAGTTAAGTCCCGAAGTAATTAATTGTGGAAGATTGCTTATCAATGATGTGACCAATGTCAGTATCATCTGTACTGCACATGGTATCAATTGAGGTAATTGTGCTGCCAGACTGCTCGTCAATGTGGATATAATGCTTACTCCGGCAGTAATCAATGCCGGCAGATTCACCGTAATTGCATTTAGGATTCCCATGATCAGCGTTGCGCCCTGAGCAACCAATCCTGGTAATGCTGCAGTAATGCCATTAGCAAAGTTCGTGATTACTTCCGGTCCTTTGGTCTGTGCGAGTAATAACAACTGATCAATCTGTGTACCGAATTGACTGTAGATCAATCCCATACCGGCAACAATGATTGCTGCTCCTGCGCCGATGTTAATCAGCTTAAAGAATGTCGGTGCAAATGTAGCTGCTTTAGCCAGGATTGGTTTGAAAGCATTTCCGATAATACTGCCGTATCCAGAAATTTTCGTTCCGACATTTCCAAGTCCCTGCATCACTGCAGAACCGATGTCCTTAAACGGCGCTGTAAATTTTCCAATCGCTCCGGATATAGGTGACGCTAATTTTGATAATTGATTTTTAATGCCTGCGCCATAATATCCTACCCGGTACGATACCTTCCCAAAAGCGCTACTTATTCTATCTCCCACGCCTTCAAAAGGAATTTCTAATGCATTGCCAAGGGCCTTGAACATTCCTCCAGCATTGTTTAATGACGAAGATACACTCTTCACCGTTCCAGGTATTTTCCCTATCTTTCCGACAGTCCCATCAATAATTCCATTGAATCCGCCAACTGCAGTTTTTACAGTGCCAACAGCCTTTCCAAGCCCTAACAGTCCCGGAGCTATTCCAGTCAGAACAAGCGCTGTCTTTCCAAAGTCTTTCAGTTCTGCAGATGACATCCCTTTTGTCTTTTCTGCCAATCCAGAGATCGCATCTGTAAATCCCTGAATCATCGGAATCTTCTGGCCGATCTCATCCACAAATCCGACAAAACCGCCTGAATTATATGCATCATTCAAATCAGAGATTACAGACACTGCAACTGCCGCAACTTCTTTCAATGGCTTTTCCAAAGATTCGTAGATGGATATTCCAAGTCCTTCCAATCCAGATTTTAAGATTGTAAGCTGACCTGCAAGGTTATCCTGCATGGTCGCCGCCATTTCAGCCGCCGCGCCATCTGCATTATCAATTGCAGATGATAACTTATCGAAATCGCTCTCAGAGGCATTAACAATAGCTAACAATCCGGACATGGCTTCCTGACCGCCAATAGCTGCAGCTGCTGCCGACTGTTCGTCTTCTGGAAGTTCTTGTAAAGAATCACGCATATTCTCCATCACTTCCATCAGTGACTTCATGGATCCATCGGAATTTTTCAGTGAAATTCCATACTGATCCATTGCCTCAGCAGCTTCTTTCGGAGGCTTTGCCAGTCTCGTCAGGATACTTCTGAGTGTCGTTCCAGCTTGCCCGCCTTTAATTCCTGAATTAGCCATCAATCCAATCGCCATAGAAAGATCTTCGATGTTGTATCCCAATGCTCCAGCCAAAGGCGCTGCGTATTTGAATGTCTCACCCATCATGGAGACATTTGTATTGGCATTGGAAGATGCCGCTGCCAATACATCAGCAAAATGTCCAGAGTCAGACGCTTGCAATCCCATCGCAGTCAACGCATCCGTTACAATATCAGATGTCGTTGCCAGATCTTCTCCGGATGCTGCTGCCAGATTCATGATACCCTCAATACCATTGAGCATATCACTGGTCTTCCAGCCAGCCATTGCCATGTATTCCATAGCCTGTGCTGATTCTGTAGCAGAGAACTTTGTCTTGGCTCCCATTTCCTTGGCTTTATCCGTTAATTTCTGGAAATCTTCTCCAGTGGCTCCTGATATTGCAGAGACTTTAGACATCTCTGCCTCAAATGCAGCTCCAACTTTTACCGCTGCCGCAATACCAGTTCCTGCAGCTGCTCCCAGTGCGGTAACTGCACGTGTCGCAACCTTTAAGCCGGATTTTCCAAGCTTTCCAAGCTTGCTTATACCGTCATTAAATCCTTTTTCATTTATCTTGGTATCAAAATTTAAATAGCCGTCTGCCAATACTATCATCCTTTCTGATAGCACGGCTCAACGGCTCACATGTGCTTTATATCTTTATTTTTATTTCTCTCTTACACTCCCGACAGTTAATATACACACCATCACATTTGGCGGTATCATCATATATCAATAATTTCTTGCCGCAATAAGGACACCGGAACCATTTTCTTTCTGTCGGGATTTTAATTACATGTTTCATCACGCAAACATATCTCCAATCTCATAATCTGTCATTATTCTCCGATTCTTCTTTTTCAGCGCAACTATCTCCTGTATCTTTTTAATTCTTTTGCGCTCGTCCTTATCTTTAATTGTCCGGAGATCTATGCTCCGGTACATGATTCTCTGCTTAATCTCCGTCTTTTCCGGAAGACCGGCAAATAATGTCTGGAACTCCCACCAGTGCATATAAGAAATTGTCTGCAGATTAATTCCATACACCTCACGGAATGCACTGTAAATACATTCTGCATCTTGTTCAAAAGAATACAATTGCTTCGGTGCAGATCCGGTAATACTCTCATCCTCTTCTGCGTTTTCTGTTTTCATTGCCAGAAAATCACCCAATGCATAAACTGCTGTTTCCAGATCATCCGGAATCCCATCTATGTACCACCGCAACAACAGTCGGCACTTTATCTGCCAGGGGATATCCTCGTCTTCCACCAGTTTAGCAAATCGTATCCATTCACGAAAATCTGTTTCAATTTGGTAAGCTTCATCATTCACGCAAACTGTATCCGGAAATTTATCGAACAAAATATTCATAGCATACTACCTGTTGCCATTACGGTAATAAGTAACATTTCCCTTATTCTGCTTCTTTCCATGCTGCTTATTATAATTACGTCTCTGCTGTCTGTTACCATGCTGCTGTATGGTATATTCACTGTATCGTCCATTCAGCTTTGTCGCTTCGTCATTTTCGAATTTCAGCAACTCATCCGCAGCATCAAGACATGCATTCAAGCTGATTTTCCCCTGAAACATTTCTTCATGTGCACCTTCTCCGATAACTCTGTCAAAAAAATTAAAGTAACACTGGCATTGTGCACGAATAATATCTGCAGTCTTTCCAGTTTTGGGTACACGTGCAGCTTCTTCTTTCATTGCTTGTTTCGCATCTTCAAGATTTTCCAAAAATAGTACGTCTGTAAAATCAATCTCTGCTTCAAGATTTCCAAATTTAAAAAGGCTCATCGGCTCACTCTCCTATCTTTACTCTGCTGTAAATGTACATGTCTGCCAGCTATCTGTTGTTGTGGCAGTTCCTTTAATGATTTCCCCGGCTGCTTTCAAGCTTCCCTTGTAGATCAGTGCATCTGTTCCGTCACCTTCCGTATCCGGGATCACGCTCCAGTCACGCTTTCTTGCAGTACAAGTATTTCCATCATCTGCTTTTGTTTCAAACAGATCCACTACCACTACCGTTACCTGTGCATCCGATCCAAGCAGTTCATCATCTGTAATCGTTGCAAGTTTTTTCTGTACTGCATCATTCGTGTATAAGTCAAACTCATAATCCATAGATGGCGCATATCCTACCACGTCAGATCTTTCACTCGCTTCGTCTACATACTGCCTACTGTATTCTGTAGAATTCTTTCCATCTGACAGCGATGTAAAGCCCGTCATTCTGGTATATGTCTTTCCATCACCTGTAACATCCATAAACGCAACACGCTTATGTCTGCCTACTAATTTCTTTTTATTTGTATCTTCTGCCATCGATACAACCTCCTATCTGTATATCACTCTGCAAATCATCTGATACCGTCCCAAATCTGCTTCTGTACTAAACAAATAGCCGGACTGCAGCACGTCTACTCTGGTAGCGTCGTGCCCGTCCAGCTCTGGGAGGATATCGTTCATATTGTTACTTTCAACCCACTCTTCAAAATTCTGATAAAAGCCACTGTTAGCGATACCTGTTCTGGCATCACCGTCATACGCTTCCTTGCTCGTGAATGCGAATTGAAACTGTTTCAAGCAGGTCCCATCTGTGTATCTCTTGTAGACAGGATCCGCTCCGATCGGATCAATGGAATACTCCATTCCATTACCCAAATAATCAATATTTATCTTCCGATCATCAATATCCGGATTCAGCATTACATAATCCCGGATACTCTGAATAATCGGTTTTTTACTCTCTTGCAATCCTCTCTGCTCCTTTCAAGATTGGTTCTTTATGGCTTGCTTTCATAGTTTCAAACCATCTTGGCTTACTTTTATTTTCATAATACTGCCGGCGGGCATAAGGCGCTAAATATTCGATACTTCCGGATCCGATCACTGTTCCAAGTGTTCCTGATTTAATCAGAAATCCTGTTCGTCTTGGTGTAAGTGGATTCATATACCTCAGGCATTCTGAATCAACAAACTGTTGCGCTTTTGAAAAGCTCTCAGCCTTTCGCTGCGCAAATCCTGGTGCCCACTCTATTTTTGCCGTTACGCTTCCATTCGCATCAGCTGAAGTAAACACACTTCCACGAGGGGTTGTAATTCGAAATTCCTTTTTCTGTGCCATTTACTCACCTTCAATCTTCCAATGTGGCAATCCGCCAAAGCGATTATCTGACCAGGACAACACTTTGCAGTGCCTCAATCGTACATCTTTCAGATCAGCCGGCTTCTCAATTTCCTGATTATACTCGCCGAGTACAATCTGATCATCTGTCTGAATGGTCCAGTGTTCTTCCGGATCTTCCAGCTTCGCATATTCTTCCGGCGGAAGATACTGATTCGCATTCTCCACATCCGTAGGAATACGGATCTTATATACTTCTGCACTGTTTAGTCCGGAATCGCCAGCAGATGCTTTGTGATCAACATATACATGCACATTCTCAATAATGGTTCTATGCCAGGTATCGAAACGGGTGAGTGAATCGTACCTATGGTTATAGATAGTTATCGTTGCATTCGTTAACACAACAGCATCCCACCTTTCTTGACAACCATCCAGTTGGAAGTAAGTATGTAGACGCTGCTTTATACGCTTTCTTTCCGATCAGTTCCTCAATCGTCTGCCCATCCATTTGTTCGACAGCATATGAAACACTGTATCCATCATTGTTTTCAGATTTTACAGTACCTGTTTCTCTTTTCTTTTCACAAGATGCATACACATCCGCAACTGCACACACAGCATCTTTTACTGCCATGTTCTCAGTTGCAAATATATTTCCACGAATATACGTCAGCTTTCTAATATAGGCTTCGGCTTTGCGTTCTGCAGACGGAAATTCCTTTTCAGTAATCCCGCCTCCGTACTGATCTGCATAATATCCATAATCTACATACATAAGTTATTCCTCCCTACTCTCCCGCTTTCAGAATCGAGAACGGGCATCTCTTTGTCTTTTCTTTTGCAAGTGCATTGATAGGATTTGGAACTTCCCAACCCATACGCATAACTGCACGAAGTGCAACCATATCGTTCTGCATCAGGTTGTATGCGATAGTTCCGTCTGTATTCTGTACAACACCTTCTGTAAACAGCTTGAATGTAATATCCTGTCTGATAGAAAATACAAGCTGCGAGAAATCTCCGGAGACCATCAGGGCCTTAGATTTATCCCATGCTCCATTGATCGGGAAATTCATCGGAGAACCATCCAATGCATACTGCGTAGATCCCTGCATATCTGATTTAAACAGTGGATCGCCGTTAGCATTCTTTAATCCTCGGAGCTTTGCCCTCATAGAAACATCGGCCATATGACCATTCACTAAGTATCCGCATTTTTCAACTTTGTCAAGAACGCCTTCTTCCGCCATAATCTTATCGTACAGTGGATCAGCAGAACCAAGCGTTACTACACTTCCAGCTTTTGTTGCAGTAGTTACTATATCATCTCTCCAAGTAGACGGTTTATCTACTCCGAATAATGCAGCTCCATCAATCTTTGTTCCGAATGCTTCTGTTACCCTCGGTTTCACCTCGCCCCAAATATCATAGTCTGAATCATCTAATACGGACTCTGGAATCGGTACAATTACCGCAATTTCTTCCGCAATAATAAACTTCTTATCCCATGCCTGCTTGGTCGTTTTCTTCTGTCCTGAATCACCGTTCACAAAATAAGCAATTGGCAACATATCCAGTACTGGCATCTTGTACTGCTTACTTGTCATATTTGGCAGCTTACGTCCTCTTGAAAGAACAGCTGACTGAGCAATAACACCCTGAATGATCTCATTTGATTCCTGTACTGGAATCAAAGATTCTGCACCGCTTCGATCAATAATGTTGACATCATTCTCAAAAAGCCTTAAATTCATTCTGTTTTTATTCATCTTCTACCTCCGTTATCTTCTCGCTGCAGCACGGATACGATCATTGATGGAAGCGTTCATGTTTCCACCAGAACCTTCTGAAGAATTTCCAGAAGATGTGGAAATGCGATAAGAACCGGCATTTCCTGTAAATTTCGGATTCTCCTTCAAAAATTTGTCTGCAGCTTTTTCAAATGTTGTTTTATCATCTACAAGTTTCGATACCTTGAACATGACATAATCCAAATCTTCTGATCTAACACCTTTACCAGATAAAGTCTTCTCATTCTCCATCTGCTGTACTTTCGCCAGCGCATCATCAAGATCTTTCTGCAATTTTGCAGTATTTGGCTGATTAGCCGCACGCTCTGCTTTGAAATTATTGATTGCCTGTGTTACCTCAGATTCTGTCATGCCCTGATTTCTGAAAAAATTGGCAAGAGCTGTCCGCTCAGACCTCTCTACTCGTGCACCTGCAATCTCTTCCAACTGTTCATAGGTATATGTTCCGGTTCCATGTGCTCCGGATGCGCTCCCAGCGGATCCCTGACCGCCGTTTCCAGTCCCAGCGTTTCCACCCTGATTACCAGAGCCAGCTCCGCCGCCGTCTTCAAAGAGCTGTAAATTCATTCTGTATCTCATGTTTCTACCTCCGTTTCGCCTCGACAGGCTCCCGAGCTTTTATATCGTCTTCACGTTTTGGACATAATAAAAACACCCTCTCGGATGTTTATTTTTGAAATTCTATGCAGTTGTATTCCCGGTTGACATCTGTAAGTCCCAGGAACCATGAATCTACCAGAAGTTTCCCGCCATCTGATAAATTCTCCCATCTGATTACTGTCATTCCGCTTTCCGCCATTGCTTGAACTCTGTCGTGTGTAAGATCTTGTAACGAATTGATCAAGCTGCAAGTAAGTGCCGATACTGCAGCGCATGCCCGGTCAATACCATCTGAAGCTTTTCTGCAAGCATGGCCAGATAAACGAATACTACGCTCTGTTATTTCTACATTTATCATACTTTCTCCTAAAATTACGTACAAAAATACCACCGGTCATTTTCGACTGGTGGTAGCTACATGGATAATATTTCTATATCCTCCCATAATTTATTTAATGGTATGTTGTTTATTTTGTGCTTATCGAGCATCTCCTGAGCATCAGAATAAAACTCAGCTTCTCCTTCAGGGCACTCACATATAAATGGTTTATCATCTCTCCATGAAATATTATATCTTTTCTCAGAAAGAGCGAGCTCAATATCCAATCCTGCCTCTATAGCTTCTGTCAACTCAGATAGATTCTCAAATTTTGCATATTTTTTGTACTCAATCATATTCTGATCACCTCTTCTCAAGAATATCCTTATTGGCAATTTCATGCCCTAATTTAAGTGGATTATCATGCTTTGCTTCACGTTTCAAATTGCCTTTTTCATCAAGATACCAGTTATGATAATGCGGTACAATCGGATGTTCTTTTGAATTTCCGTGATCCGTCATATCTATATCTAATCTTGGTCTTCCATCATTTCCATAATATCTACGTCTCTGCAAGACACCGTCTTTGAAATTATCAAACACACTATTCGGAGCACCTTTATACGGGATAGAATGTATTTCTCCTATTTGTTTCTTCTTCAGTGCTTGACTCTGCCATTTTACATCTATATATGCTTCACTGATAATTTTCCATTTCTCACTATCATTATATTTCATTTGGCCAAAATTAACAAGCGAACCAATATAATCTCCCAGAACTTCTTTATACCGCTTATACTGAGCCACATCCTTGGATGCATTCTCAATCATTTCCCGCGGGAACAATGTATTCTGTCGTTTGCTATTTGTTGCCACTCGTCCTTTCATGTCCAGGTAAATACGCTCACGTTCTTCCGTAAGCCTCATTTTCCGGCAAAATCTGGAATATTCATTTAACTGTCCTTGGTACTTTGCTTTATTCAACAGAATCTCATCCGGATCAGCCTTACCTTTCTGGAGCAGTCGAACCTTTTCTCTTTGCGCCCGCATCGCCAATTCTATCTGACGTTGCTTTTGTTTGGCTTCATACAAGGTATATTCCTTATCCCCAAACTTCTTCGGTTCACTCTCTTCCAGATTCTTGGCATCCAGCCATTCATCCGACCAGTTACGTTCGGACAATCCGGGAAAGAAAGGATAGTACTCGTGTCAATGGTAGCAGTTCCAACCTCCTAATCCTTCACCGGTCCCATAACCTGTACTACTGACAAAGTCTGGATAATCTGCCATGCTCGCATCACCCCCCTCCACAACAAAAGGAGCCTTTTGGCTCCCTCTGCTTTATTTCCAATATTTTTCTTCCGCTGTTTTTCTTGCTTCAAGTGCTTCTTCTATTCTATCGTATGTCCCTAAATTAATACGTTTTTTATCTACAGTAATATAAGCTCTCCATTTTTCCGAATCTTTTCTCCACATAACTCCTGGATAACCTGATGTATTTGTCTTTCTCGGCTTTTTATCTCGATTCCAACAATTCTCTTGAAAAGAAATCCACCTGCAATTTTCAGGACAATAATCTCCGTTTACATCTATGCGGTCTATTGTTAATTTATCTGCATAACCATTTTTTATCGCCCACTGTTTAAACGCCTCAAAATCATTTATCCATTCATCGCACACTTTTATTCCTCTTCCGCCATAATATTCATAATTACTGCAAGAAGGTATGTTACATCTGGCCTTCATTGCGCGCCATTCATTATGTAATCGAGTGCCTGTTGCTTTATGTACTACATTTATTTTAGATGTTCTTTCCTTATGGAGACAACCACAAGATTGGGTTAATCCTTTTCTAAGATTCTTCCCCAAAACAACTACTTCTTTTCCACATTCACATTTACACAACCACTGAGCGCTTTTTCCTCCATTAGGCGAAATATAGTTTTCCGCACGTTTCAGAACTGTTAATCTTCCAAATTTCTGCCCAGTTAAATCTATTGCTTTTCCCATGTGTTATACCCCCCCCCGCTGAATTTCAGCTTTGGCAGCTTTCATTCCTTGTGCGTATCCAAAAGTAAAACTATTATGAATTAAATCAAAAATTCCTTTGCTGTTTCTCTTTATCTCTTGGAAATTTAAAACAGAAGCATCATAATACGTATTAATTTCTGTGTTTTGTATCACATTCATTGTATTCTTGACTCTCGCCATAATAAAAACTCCTTTCAAAATTCGTGTTGAAAGAAGTTCCATTCTGCATTATAATATTTACAGAAGGAAACTTCTAACCTAAACAGTCGTTTGTGCTTTGGTCGGTGCTACGACTGTTTTATTTTTTTGTTAAATTTACTGCCTGCTGATAAACCATGTCTATACCTTTTTTCACCACCTCTGTCTTATTTAATCCTAGTGTTTCACGACAATATTCTAACTTTATATCGTCTAGTACAGACAATCTCACTTCCATTCGTTTTGTCTTTGGTTCATCTGTCGGTCTTCCTGTTCTCGGGCTCATTTTATCACCTCACTTTTGTCCGTACAAATATATTAACTTATGTACGTACAGAAGTCAAGTGTTATTTATTCCATTTGTAAACTTTTCCCTGCCACACAGAATGTGAAGGTCTCGCTCCAGCGTGCCAACTCACTTCCACATATTCACAACCGAGCTGTTCCATATGATATTCGGTTATCTTATGCGTAAGCTTTACAACGCCGGTCATGACCGCTCTCCTTGCAGCCACATCCACCCGATCAGCTCGTCCGGATGAGTAATCTATCTTCCTGAGTCCGCTATTCGTAAGCTGTGTAACTACTCGTCTCAGGACACTGTTATAATCAAACGCGCCGGTTACGATATCATAACATGCTGCATCCAGGTATCCAGAATACACCTGTGCAAGTGGTGTCAGTACCTTCCTACCATTTCCATAATCCAAATAGAATCCAAGCGAATTGGTTACATTCTCCAAATCTTCACAACTCTGATCAATAATTGCTTCTGTGATCCGCTTAAGCTGCTCGTTCTGATCATACGGTATATATTCCGCATTGATCTGCTCATATACATCCTTATCTCGAACATATTCCTTTTCGATTACCTTATCGTACAGCTCAAACATTTCCGGATAGGAAGCATTGAGCGTCTTCTTTATCTCCCGTTCGATATCCTCTGAAGAATGTCCCAGGATCCGTAACCGATTAATCTGCCAATCTGCAGTACTGGTAATCTCACCAGTTTTAACGATCCTCCGAACAATATCTTGCATGATCCGTTCTTCCAGGTCTTGATATCTGGCAGCGATCTTACTGGCCATCTTATTCTTGTAATCATCCCGCATCTTACTCCATCACCTGATTCTGTTCCGGAAGTTTAGCAGCTGCATCTTCCAATGTTTCTCCGTACCATTTGGAACGATATTCCGCATGACTCATAACACCCATGCTCACATCCTGTCGATCGCGATTGCGTTCTGTTTCCTTATCTTCAATAATCGAATCATCGAAATCAATTACAATTTCTGCATCTGGATTCAGTGGCTCATTCAATACCATTCCCAAACGAATGATAATTCGAATCAGTTGCTTTAATGCATCCTCAAGCAATATCTCATGTTTCTTAATCATACGATACATATCCGAATTTTCCGAAATAATCTCTGTTGCTGTCTTTGCTCCTATTGCTCCGAATTGATATCGATCTGTGCCGAATCCGCATTTAAGTGAAAGGTAATTTAGATCGTCATTGATTGCTTTGCTGTGTTGATCAGCACGAAGCGACATGTCGATTTCTTTCAACAGCCCCTCTCCATTGGCATCATCTTCCGGAAGCGCATAGAACACACTATCATCCGGATCAAACGCCGGAGAGCCGTCTTCATTCGTCAGCATTTCCGGTCTCACAAATATCCGCTTCCTGCCAAGTTCAAATTCATTACAATACGAATCATATTCTGTATCCAGCTTCTTGAGCGTATCAATCGCATTTGCGAATATAGCAACACCCATTGGATTATTCTGGTCCGCATTATTCGTGATATTCAAACGATCAATAACGAATTGTGGCTCTGCCGAACCAGTTTTTGCTTCTTTTGCAAGTGTTTTGAATGGTTTTAATAATTTCCATTCCTCTTCTGTCAGTTCCGTTCCTTCCTGACTTCCAGATTCGCACCGCAATACAGTATTACTGATCACGTACTCCCCATTTTCCAAAAGATGAGATTGCAACTGGACATATTTTTTTCTTGAAATCGTATGTGGAAATGCAAAAATGCATTCCGTTACCCTTCCATTATTCCATGTTACCGGGTATATATTTGGTGCATCCACGTAATTGATGCAAATTCTTCCAGAGAGAACTTCTCCATCCTCTGTAATCTCCACATCTTCCAAATATGGGATGTACGCCACTGTACCAGTAAAGGCTTTCCGCTCCTGGTAATCATTTCCCATCACAAGGAAACGGTTGTCATCCAAAACCTGCTGCACATATTCATCCGTTTGATCATCATCAAGAGTAATTGTCACCCGTTCATTCAAAAGGAGATCCGCAATATCTTCACTCAGCTTCTTCGCCATTCCCATACTCTTTCGCCTGCAGCGTTTGTATGTTCCACGTCCACTGTATACCTTGTAGAAAGAGAAGTTTCGGACATTTCCCTCATACCAGGATATCCATTCCGCTATCTTTCGGTAAAAGGATGGATCCACAGTATCAATCTCCTTCTTTTTGAAATAATTAAAGATATTCATCGTCCTCTACCTCCTTCCTGCTAATATCACATACATCTATTTCTTCCGTTTCGTCTTTCGGCAGCCAGTATTTTAACCTCTTCCAGGCTCCCATAACACAATATCGGATTGCGTCCATACAATGGTCATATTCTTTTACAGGTACTTCCTTGCCTTTTTCAATGGATTTCTTGTCATACTCATAAGTTCCAAATTCACTTACTGCATATTCCTGTTTTGGAGATGTGGTCATAATGTCAAAGCTCAAAACCTTTTGCACACGGCTGATGCCTAAAGCAACATCATTCTCGGCATCTCTTAAGAATACCTGATAATCAAGATTTTCTGCCCTGGTTGCCCGCCTTACTTCCTCGGCCAGACCTTTTGCGGATGGGTCAAGGAAAATATAAAAGACCCTGTTGTCATACTGTTCATGCAAATCATTCATGAACTCAACCAAGTCTTTCGCATATTCTGATGGACTCTTCTGTTTTCCGGTTTCACGGCCACTGTGGTAATATTCTCCAAGTCCCGGAAATTTCTTCCGGTATGCGTCAAATCCAAATGCTTCAAATGTCGTTGCGTTCTGTTGTCCGTAGTCGCCGCCGATATAAATACGGTCATATCGCCTATCCGGATCTGGTTTCTTCCTGTGTCGATCTCCAAACATGTAATAGATCAGCTCATCCACACCAACAGCCTGTCCGAGCCATACCCACCGATACATCTTCTCATCTGCCCGTTTCATAGCTTCTGCAGATGCGATTAACGCATGCCCCAACCAGCTGACCGGAACATCTCTGTAATCCGTATGAATGTGAATGCAGTCATCACGCTTTTCCATCTTCTTGCACCATTGGTTGATCGGTGCATTTGGATTCTTGGGCGGGTTATACAGATAGATCATCTGGAAATCACTGTCATTTCCTCGAACGAATGTTGCTTCGATATTGCTCAATTCATCTTCGCCTTCCCCATCATCGAAGAACTCCGTCAGCTCATCCAATACTACCAGCTTGATCGGCTTATCCTCATCAATAATACCTTTCGTATCGTCGATGCCGTCTGATCCGGAGAAGTAAATGGTCGTGCCGTATTTTTTATAAGTAATTTCCATCGGGGATTTCGTGATTGTGAACTTGTTCTTCGAAATTCCCAACCGGTTAATCCCTCTGATCATTTCTTTGTACACCGTCTTTCGGAGCTTGTTATGATGCTTGCGAAGAACTACTGCAGAACCATGTGGATCTGATACAATCTGGTAATCGGTTCGAATAGCAGCATAACTGGACTTTGTTCCGGCACGTCCGGAAGTCAGGATAATGTGCTTAACTTTTCTGTTGTTGAATATTGCCAGATACTTCGGTATCACAATGTCCGATATCTTCACCTGTTGGCGCGTCGTTGACAATCACCACACCATCCTCTCCATCATCGTTGCCACTGGATTTCATTCGTTCCGTATTAGCTTTGATCTGCAGGATTCTTACTTTCTGCTCTTCTGTAGCAAGGTCCCAGTTCTTATGCAGCAGATCTTCATACCGGTTAATCATGCCTTCCAGCGTCTTCTGTGCTCTGGCTTGAGCCGATAAGAAGTTTGCCTGCTTGTCCCACGCCTGCTGCACTTCCCATTTTTCAGAACAAATATTTCCGGAGCTATCTGCGATCTTTGTCGTTGTCGCATCCTCCTGATCACGAACATACATAATTTTCTGTGCCCGGATAATGGCAGCATATGCAATCTGAATCTGGTCCCACAGAACATCAAGCGGATCTTCCGGCATTTCCTGAATGATGGATAACGTCTCTTCCGGAAGATGTTTGGAAAAGAACCCGAACTTCTCAGCATGCTTATTCCCCGGCGGACCGGTTGCATTCTTGTTACCTGGTTGTCCGCCCCGTTTCCTTTTTCCGGGTACGACAGAGGGTGCACCCTCTGCTTTAGAAGGTGCACCCTGTTCTTTCTTCAACTTGGACCAGCCATACCGTTTGATCCAGCTCTTTATTGTATTCAAACTGGTGTCATATTCCTCCGATAGTTTCTTCGGAGGGACACCTGACAGGTAATCATTTTTAATCTGTTCTTTTACATCCGGCACGTCACCACCTCTCTCTTTCCTGTTTTTTGCATTAGAAAAGCACCCCAGAGGGTGCCATTTATATTTAGTAATCTTCCATAAGTTCAATAATATTTACTTAGCTATTCCCAATATGCTTGTAATCGTCGATATAGTTGCATAATATATTCCAATCATAGCTACAACAGTAGATACAACTCCTATTACTATTGCGATATTGTTTGAATGCCTATACTTCTTCTCTTCTTCCATCTTGTCATTAACCGTCTGCTTTAAATCATCTATTTTGTCGTTTTGAGAATTTAATATCTGTTCTATTTTATTTAAACGATTATCTATTTTATATTCAAATTCGGATATCTTTTTTTCTGTTCTCCTTTCGCTTTCACGAACATCTTCTCTTAACTCACTCTGATCCCTATCCACTTTTTCAATATAAGATTTCAACAGATCATCCATGTTTTTTCCTTCTTCCATACGAGTGATTTTTCTCTTTCCCAAACTCGAATTTATTCTATCCGAAATAGGAATTACACTATCCATTTTATGCACCTCCACTATTCCATATGTGAAAATACATCCATGATTTTCTTTATATCATTTGGTGTTGCCGTAAAATCAAACGTTTCTCCGTCTTTTCTAATGAATCTTATTGTTTTATCCTCTCCATATGTTTGCTTTTGTGCAATTCTATCAATTCTAGGAGCAGAGGATTCCCCCATAAATAAATTTTCAAATAACGGTGTTAAAGTAATAAAGAATGCCTCCATTTCATTTTTAAAATTTGTTACTATCTTATTTCCTTCCTCTTCTGTAAATTCTTCAATCAAATTAACTTCCTTATCTTCTTTGCACGACAGAACTTTTCTCGCATTCCATTCTATTTGATTTGATAAAGTGTATTTCCACAAAAAATCTGTTACACAATTCAAATCATACCCTAACATTTTTTCACATACTTCTGATAGTTCATCTGTACAATATGGATAGTCATTTCTCCTTTCAAATACAGACAATATCTGAAGTGCTTTGTAAAATATAAGTTTATCTTCTTTATATTTTGCAAAAAGCTCTTCACAATAATTAAACATATTATAACCGTTTTCAAATGCCATTCTAATTTCCTCCTAATAACCTAATAAACCTACTCTCATAATATCTCATTTCTCGACATTACGCAACGAAAAAGACACCCGGCATCACCAGGTGTCCTCTCTCGGTTTTATTAGGTTGTGGGGGAACTAATCATATGTCTTTTGTCTTTTCATCATGTCCAGTATAATAATAACATAGTAAAATTATTAACGTCATTAGTCTTGCAAATTTTCTTTAATTATTTGTGCTATTCGCCCCTGAGTGCAATTCAAGCATATTCCTGCATCTTTCTGCGTCATCCCATCCAAGAATACCATTTCAAATATATCCTTGGTCGTTCCATCAGGCATTGCGGCTATGTACTTCTCTACTTTCTCGTTCTCCCGGATCAGCTGATCTTTTCTCTTCTCCTTCTCATGGATCCGCATCTTCAATGCAGTTGCTGCCTTTGGCTCTTCCACTCTCACCTGCACATGCTCCTCGATGTAAGGGAAATCATCCGAACTCTTTGTAACCTTCCCCGATACAACCGGTACTGCGTCCAGTCTTTCCTGAAGCTTGGCAATGATCCCGTCCAGATTCTCAATATCCCGCTTATTTTTCTTGTATTTATTTAACAGTTCTCTGTTCATTATGCTCACGCCTTACTCTTTCCTGAATTTCTTTAATCAGCACTTCTCCATCCATGTCACTGTACATCTCAATGCCTTTACGAAAAAATAATTCACATTCAATTTTTGTATGAAGCGCATTCGTGTCCTTTGGATGTCGCCTTAACCTGATCAATGCCCGCCGGTAATCATCCGCTGCCAGCTTTACAACTGCTGCTTTTAAGTTTTCATAGCACTCGACATATTCACTCATCGCCGGTCACCTCTTTTATGTCTACTCCCATCTTCCGCAAGTAATCCTCCACCGAATAACTCTGATAAGCTGGTGTATGGAATCTCTCACTTGCCTTCGCATCATGACTTTCTTCCAACTCCTTATAGTGTTGCTGATCATCCAGCTTTACCTGTCTTCTGTCTCTTCCTCTGTTCAATCATTTCTCAGCTCCTTCGTCGTTTTGTTCATTACGCAGCCAATCAAGTAATTCTCCTATACATTCGTCACAAAGATCATAGCTTTCATCTCTTAGGCCCATACCTGTGATTGTAGTAATTCCAGAAAGCACGCTGCCTTCAACATTACCTCTTGTTTGATATCTCTCATTCTTCTCATACGTCTTCCCACATCTATCACACTGTATTACTCTACTCAACTTTTCCCTCTGCTCCTTTCTCTCCAAATCCTTGGCATATATCATTTCCAATTGTTCATCTGCACTTGCTCCTACAATGCATAAGCTCCAGGCAACAAAGAGCGTGCAGGCGATAATGATAAATATTATTATCTTCATTGTTCCTCCCTGTATGGATCCGGCAATGGTGTCCAGGCGATTACTTTCCCATTTGGTTCGCCCGAATCTCCATACCATCTTCCTAATTCATTCAAATATAAGATTTCAATACGGATTTCACCTGAATAATACACTCCCCATTGAGTAAGAACTGGTATATTTAACTCCGGCAATCTATCATTATATGGAATCCACTTGCCGAACTCATCGTTCTCTTCCCGATCTTCATACATCGCCAGTCTATCCACCAGCTCCTGTTTCTTATTCGGGGACCAGTATCCTCGCTTTATACCGTTCTCTCTTTTATGTGTTAATCTTTCCATGATCTATTCCTCCACATCCTTCATCCTTGCATCTTTTGACACTTCCCTGATCACACTTACCAACATATCTTTCGCAAGGTCTGATTGATATTTTTCGTTTATCGCATCCGCTTCTCGTGTCACTGCTTCGCACTCCGCATCATCCAATCTTCTTGCACCATATTTTCGATACAGCTCCCAGACATCCACAAACAGATTGTATACTTCACGAAATGCCATTACTTTTACTTTCATCACAGCTCCTCTATCCGGATATAGATACCAGGTGTCTTCGCCCAGAACTTCTCAGTAATCTCAGATGCTACCAGTGCATCGTCCTTCCAAAAGCCTACCAACGTCATGCAGTCTTTTAACATCTTCTGCAGATTGTCTGTGTCTGGCTTTGTGATCCGGTACTCTCCGTCCTTATGTTCCTTCTTCGGGAAGCACCACTTGGTAATCAGCCTTACCCCTGTTCTGTACGGTTCCATGATACGATATTTATACAAGTTGCCAATCAATTTCTCTTTTGCTGCTTTCAGTTCCGGTGGATCATAGAACACAGGTCTGCCATTCACGATCGTGACCTTGTGCTCCTGGTGTGTTACTGTTGGCGGTTCCATTGCCATAAAAAACTCTGTCAAATTAATCAGCTCCTCTCCAAGTTTGAGTTTTGACATCATAGGCTATCACATGATGATTAGCAGCCATATCAAAAATCTTTTGCATTATGTCTGGCTGAGATGCCAACCACTTCGCAACTTCACTTTGAGTTATATCAAATGGTTTTGACTTCACATGCTGTAGCGGAGGCATCTTTCTTACACATTCCAAAAATTTATAATCCAGTTTTTTCATTTACTTCATCTCTTTAAAGTATTAAATTTTTTCTTTATCCCTGAACCCTGTCTTGTGCTGGGTGGGCTCCCGCCTGTGTGTGGGGGCGTACATCAATCGCCCCACACTTTAAAGGGGGTGCCCGCACATTCCCGTTCCCGATAGGGATATATTTATATATAGGTGCCGGGAGGGAATGTTCCCACCACCTAAAAACTAGAAAATGGGAAGAAAATCGGGAAGATTCCCACTACCTTGATTTTTTAGAAACTGGGAATGTTCCCACCACCTAAAATTTATGGTAACGGGATAATCCTTTTCGTCTCTTTGTCTGTCGTATATCCATACTTTTTTAATGAGTTCCATAATGTTTTTTCTGCCGGATATTTCTCTCCAACTGCTTCCGAACTGCTCTTGATCTGCTCGTATAACTCCTTCACAGTTGGGTATGTATCATGATGTTCAAACCGGAAACTTTCAATCGCCATGTCTACTTTTGCCTGTTTATTCTTCCTCTGGACCTCGCCTTGCTTCTTGCGAGCTTCCTGTCCCTTTTTCCAGTTAGGCTTCTCATCTTCCGGCTGCACATCGTCCAATGCTCCGGACTGATCTGCGTGATGTATCGGATAATCGAACCACAGATTGACCGGTTTGAACTTCGGAAACTCTCTTAAAGTTCCATCAATACGCCACGCTGTCTTCGTGTTCGTTGTGATCAAGTTTGTATCTATCTGCTTCTGCAGTTCCCGCATCTGCATAGGCGATAAGTGTTCCCTGCAGTAATTCATCATCTGTACCTGGCTACATAAATCGTCCTGAGATAAATCATCTTCCCATCCAAAATGGCTATCTAAATACGTCTGACAGGTCGCACATACTGTTTTATTCTGTTCCTGTTTGCGAAGATCGTCTGTAACATCCAGTTCAATCAAATCAAGCATTGCATCCGGATCTCTGGCGAATACTCCAGATCCTGATGCACGGTCCATGGACCTCTTGCCTCCCTGAC
Source organism: Dorea longicatena (assembly GCF_025150085.1). Lineage (NCBI taxonomy): Bacteria > Bacillati > Bacillota > Clostridia > Lachnospirales > Lachnospiraceae > Dorea > Dorea longicatena. The sequence continues at coordinate 1,244,947 of NZ_CP102280.1, read as the reverse complement.
TTCCTTTGCTATGGTGATGACAATAAATAACTGCACATCCCAACTCATTGCATACTTTATCAAACTGATTGCAGAAGTTCGCCATCTGATCAGCACTGTTCTCATCACCGGTAATGACCTTGTAAATAGGATCTATGATAATGGCCATATAATTCTTCTTTGCCGCGCGTCTGATCAGCTTCGGTGCGAGTTTATCCATTGGTATTGATTTACCTCTCAGGTTCCAAATATCTATATTAGAAAGGTTCTTTGCAGACCAGCCTAATGCCTCGTATACATCTTTAAATCTATGTAAGCACGACGCTCTATCCAGCTCCAGATTCACGTATAATACACGTCCCTGACTACAGTTCCAGCCGAACCATTTTCGCCCCTCTGCAATGGCAATACACAGCTCTATCAGCGCAAATGATTTACCAGCTTTGGACGGTCCGGCAATCAGCATCTTATGTCCCTGTCTCAGCACATTCTCAATGAGTGGTGGAGCAAGTGCTGGAAGATCATCCCAAACACTTTCCAGCGATTCTGTATCCGGCAAGTCATCATTCATGGATTCAATCCATTCATACCATTCCTGCCAACTGGATTTTCCAATATTGGTGTCGATAATATACTGTTTCTTACCGGCTCGCATTACTCCTGGAAGTCTCGAAAGACGTGATGGATTCTTATTCTGAGTATCTATAATCAATCCATTTTTCTTACAAATGTTATATAAGTACTCCACACGTTTTCGATATTCATTATAGTCTGCAGCTTCCACATGAACGATAGCATGCAAGCTTTTCTTTCCGGAAAATACCAGACATGCGACCGGAAGTTCTAGTTCCCGGATAATCGCATGCTGTTGTTCCAAATCCATGGCATCAGACTCGACCAATGCATAACGGAATTCTGTCACATTTTCATTTTTACATCCATTTCCATCTAATGGATTAAAGCGGATCCACGCTCCCGCCTCTTGATTATAGTCACCAAGAACAGCGCCTATGTCGCCATTGCAATGGTTTAAAGCTTCTATCAGTTGTCCGGCAGTACGGTCCCAACAGCCCTTCTGTGGTAACCAGCGTGTTCCTTTATCATCTGTCTTCTCCCAGCTTCCCGTTACATATCCGACATTTTCTCCTGGATCAAACAGTGTTTCCAGATACCGGGTAATCTCATTTACTGGGTCCCAGTTTCTAGGTTCATGTATTTCTTTACCTTCTACCCATGACCGATCTACCACAAGACATTCTGCACTAATCTCATCATCCCAGCCAAGTTCATATGCTGTATATGAAGGCTTCCAGCCATTCTCCATGGCTAACTGAACAATTGTACCGGCAGTAACCGGAGAATTAGAGCCATGGAAAGTATTCCACTTTTTCTCACATTCTCCTGAGTGATACCGCCGGTCATTTTTACTCCATGTATCCCATACATCTACAGAATAGCCTTCATGTTTTAATGCCATTCCCACATTCACCCAATCCTGGTAATCAAGCTCAGCCGGATTCAAATATTCAATTATTTCCTGTAAGTCTGTATGCTGTTCCATATTTATCCTCTATATTCTGCCGGAATGATACCACTTGGCACCCTCCAACCATTGCCAGCGATTCGGTCAATCATATTTTTTGCTGTTTCAAATTGCCAGGTTCCCACATGCTGAAATCCTCTGCTTTCCAAAAAACGTATCTGTTTCGGGGTGGTTAACCCCTCTCTTCTACGTTTATCTAAACGATCCAGAATCTTGGATGCTTTCCCGGCATTTTCAATTGCATCCGGAAGAATCCCTAACTTTTCAAGTGTCTTTTTCTGACCTTCTGACGGTGGAGCCATCTCCCATCCAAATGCAGGCACGTATCCGGAAAGATCTTCTGCCTGAATACTCATTTCAAACTGCAGCGGATCTACCAGCCTTTTCTTGCGTCTCTTCATCTCAGAAAGCTGCTTAGCCAATGCCTCTTCTCTCTGTGCTACTACATCCTCAGATGCTGTCTTTTCCGCCTCTTCGATATCAATCACGCATCCTGCATCCTTTTCCATGTTCTCTGTCATTTTCTGTGCTACTTCTGCACTCTCGCAGATCAATGATGCCGGATGGCATAACTCATGCCGTTCTGTGTGCCACAGAAAATCCAATAATAAAAGATGATCTTTATTGGTTTCTGGTGACAATCTGGTTCCACGACCTACCATCTGACAATACAAACTTCTGACTTTTGTCGGTCTTAATACCACAATGCAATCCACGCTAGGACAATCCCACCCTTCTGTAAGCAGCATCGAATTGCAGAGTACATTGTACTGATCCTTATCAAATGCCTCTAAGATCTCTGCACGGTCCTTACTATCTCCATTTACTTCCGCAGCTTTAAACCCATGATTGTTTAATATATCCCGGAATTTCTGACTGGTCTTCACAAGTGGAAGAAACACAACCGTCTTCTTATTGCTACAGTACTTTTCCATTTCTTCAGCAATGCTCTCCAGATATGGATCCAATGCTGTTGCAATATCACCGCTCTTGAAGTCACCGGCCTGTACTCCCACTGCAGACATATCAATCTTAAGTGGTATCGTTACTGCTTTTATGGGAGACAGATAACCTTCTTTGATTGCTTTTGGCAAAGTATACTCATAAGCCAGGCTTTCAAATACTGTACCAAGATTTTGCATATCTCCTCGATCCGGTGTAGCAGTTACACCAAGGACTTCCGCATCCGGAAAATGTCTCAATACTTTCTGGTAACTATCTGAAATACAATGATGTGCTTCATCAATGATGATCGTATTGAAATAATCATTTGGAAACTGGTTCAATCTTTTCTCTCGCATCATACTCTGTACGGATCCTACTACAATCCGGAACCAGCTTCCTAAACATGTCTGTTCTGCCTTTTCGGTTGCACAGCCGAGTCCTGTGGACTTACCGATTTTATCTGCAGCCTGATCCAGCAGTTCACCTCTATGCGCCAGTATCAGGACGCGGCTTCCTCCCTTAACACATTCTTCTGCAACCTTTGCAAAGACAATTGTTTTTCCGCATCCCGTTGGCAACACCAGCAGCGTTTTCTTGATACCGTTCTCCCATTCAGAGAAAATAGCATCCTTCGCCTGCTGCTGATATGGTCGGAGCTCCATTTAAAATGATCCTGCCTTATATTCTTTTTTTGCTTTTGGGAGGAATTTCTTCACATGATTATATTTTTTACTTGAATCTTTACGATCCGCACGCTGTTCGATGATTGCACGACCTGTTGCTCTTGGGACAATATTCCAGTTCATTTTTACTTTACCATTTACTTCTTCTGCACCAATAGACAAGAAGAATTCTGCAAGTTTCCACTGCATACGGTCGTACAATAAAAGACTCTCATTCATTATGCACACACCTTCCGAAGTTTCCACTTTCACTTTTAATTCTGCTCTTGGGCATGCCGGTGCCTTATCACTTCCTTCAAAACGTCCACGTTCAAAGCTTTCGATTGTGAAATCATATTCACCTTCCGGAAGGAGCACATAATCGGCTCCTTTCTCAATTTCATCATCCCAGCCTAACTCTCTTCCTTTTAATTCTTCACTCATATATCTATACCTCCTGTTTATTTATCAAACGGAATATCATAATGACTCCGCATTGTTTTGATTACATCTAATACCTGCGGCCATGCTCCGATCAGGCAGCCGTCAATAAATTCCTGTGGCAGATTCTGAAAGGGCGTTCCTTTCGGGAAGAAGCCTCTCTGATATACTGCTTCCATAAGTTCTTCTTCTGAAACTAAATTTGGATACATCAGATCTCTTAATGCTTTTGGAATATACTCTGCAATATGGAATACAGAATCTTCCACTTTCGTGCCCGTTGATTTAACCGGTTCTTCAACCTTGGCGCCCGTATCGAAATCAACTTTTTCATCTGTATCCTTTGGAATATTCATAAAATCATTATCTTTTACTGATGGTTTCTGAATTTCAATCGGCTTTTCTTCTTTAGGAGCCGGCACAGATTTCTTTGTTCCTTCGATAATCTCTGCAATCACAGAATAATCAAATTCACATTCTTCTGGTAATCCGAAACGGTTCTTTGCATCCCAGCACGGATGATGCTGGGTGTACATGGTACGCTTGCCACCCTGTCCTTTATGTTTCTTACCGTCTTTCCCTACCGCTACAGAAAATGTCTTGTAATTTGCAAAAAGCAGCATATCCGCCCATTCCTTAACCAGTGGAGAAGTCTGGGACTGTGTCTTTTTTCCAAGCTTTAATTCCCAACGGTCATAAGCTCCAAGTTCATCCGGCTGTTCGAATTTCCGAAGCTGTGCATGAGCTGTCAGGACCACATTAATGCCAACCTCAATCAGATCCGACAGCTTATTTAAGAACCGTCCGAACTCTTCTTTTGTGTAGACATATCCATTTCCATAGCCGAAATCTTCAATTCCTTTCTTGTTATGAACAGCACAAATATGTTCCACGCAAAGCAATTCTGCCCAGTCAACGGTATCGATTACCAACGTTCTGCACTCATCTGTATGCGTCTTGATATATTCGATTTCATCAAAAAGCATGTTCCAACTGGTAGGACGTGGCAGTCTTGCCACATCCATATCGTTAGTACTTCCTTCTGTATCAATAAACACTGCTCCCGGAAATCTTGCTGCGAATGTTGATTTACCAATACCTTCAGGACCATAGATCACAACTTTTTTTGCTTTCTGGATTTTTCCTCTCGTAATTTCCATTAAAATACACCTGCTTTCCATGTTGGAGCTGCCGGAGCTTCTGCTTTACCGGCTTCCAGGTCTTTGACTACATAACCATCTTCAATGATGATACTGCATTCATCTCCGGTGCTGACTCTTGTGGCAATCGCCTGTAAGCCTTCCTGTTCCAGCCACTGTCCAAATTCATTCAATGTTACTAAATCCATCTGTTCCAGCTTGTCCAATAACACGAATCCACATTTCGGATTCAACTTTCGAACAATTGCAGTGGAGACCTTAAGTCTGTCAGATCCAGACATGTTATCCCACTGCTGGCCTTTATATATAAGCTCACCTTCTTTTACAGACAATTCCGGTAATGGAAGATCTGCAGCATTCAAAAGTTCTGTCTTCTGATCTCTCACACCTTCAATCTTCTTTGTCAGTTCATTGTACTGGTCCTGATAAGCCCTGGCATCTTCCTCTGCCTTATCCTTATCCAGATTCGCTCTGACTTTACGATTGATTTCTTCGATATTGGCGATGCTTGCTTCCAGCTCTGCTGTTGATTCATCATGGAGCTCACTTACCGTTTTATTGGCTGCTTCCAAAGCTTCTGATAATGCCTCATGCCGTTCCATCTTCTTCTGAAGCATCTTTCTGAGATTCTCAATCTCCATATTCAGGGAATCGTATTCCGCTTTCATATTCACTGCATTCCGGCGGTATTCCTCATTCTTACCGTTTCTTGCAAGAATCTCCTGCTGCTGTTTAATCAGATCTGATGGAGACACCAGATCTTTCGGAGCATCCGGATAATACGGCTGTTCTTTTGCAAACTTTACTTTCTGATCAGCTGTACGTCCTACATACAATCTTTCATTGTAAAGTTCTTTTTCCTGTTGCTCTAAAGCTGTCAGCTGATCACCCACACCAATAATTTTTAATAATGTCTGCGCTTTTTCTTTTCCGGAGGATTCCATAAACTTCGGAAGATCCAGCGCCAACTGTTCTACAAAATCATTGAGCAGCTGCTGTCCGCCTTTGTTTCCGTTCGGATCTGTTACCTTTAAGCTGCTGTTCTTTCCTTTGCGCTCTACAACCAAACCATTGCTCATAACAATATGTAAATTTGGCGGTATCGTTGATCCGTCTCTGGTTGCATTGGAAGGCTTATATCTATCCCCTCCGAGTGCCCAGGCAATAGAATCCAATACAGAAGTCTTTCCCTGATTGTTATTCCCACCGACGATCGTTAATCCGTTCTTTGTCGGTTCAATCTTTACGGCTTTGATTCTCTTTACATTTTCAATTTCCAACTTATTAATCTTGATACTATCTGCCATCTCTATTCATCTCCTCTTTTCAATATAGGAAAATCTTTTAACATCTTCTCCATCCACTGCTCTGCATCCCGATCACCTAACCCGGTAACATGCATATCGAATCCAACCAGCAGGCCTAAGATCACATCTCCTACAATAGGATTCCCATGTTTGTCCGTGTCGTAAAAATAGCATCCCATCGGATTCACCGGAAGATTCTTCACAAGACCTTCTTCATCAACGATCATGACTACTTTGGTTTTGAAATAATCCCGTAATTTCTGAGTTCTCACCAACTCTACATATCCGCCAACTTCTTCTCTCAAGCTTTCATGATCAAAATTCAGATCGATGATCGATATCTTACTATCCGTTGTAATTTTCAGCGTCTTCATCTTTTCTCCTCCGCCTGTTTAATGGCTTCCTTTGTAATACTTACCAGAACTTCCTTTGCCAGTTCTTCTGGCATATGTCCGCGAAGTGATCTATACATTGCCGCTGTAACTTCTTTATATTCCTTTATCAGTTCTGCTCCTGATCCAAGTAATTCTACCTGGCATCCCGTTATTCCGCTACAAACGGACTGTGATATTGCTTTAATCATTTGACTAATTCCCTTTCTTCTCATATAATATAGTTGACTAATTTTCTGAGCGCCCAAAGCTTGCCGGCTTATACGGGTGCTCTTTTTTGATTTCTCCTTGCAACGTCCTCACCTCCTTCACCTTACAAGCAACCAGATAAATAACATTGCATCAAATGCAAGTCCGATTGCGGCACCGATCAGAATCTCTAACACCGTTTCTCTGATGATTCTCTGCCATTTTGTTCTTGGTCCTCTTCTTTTCATGCTTGTCCTCCCTTCTACCGCCTAAGCGGTTTTCTCTTTCTGGTATCCCAGATATCCAACAGCTACACGATTCAACTCATTCACAATCTTTGCTCGCTCCTCTGCAGATAATGTAGCCATGTCTCTTTCTACTCCATCGATGATCACGATGTTTATATGTTTCAAACTGCATCACCTCTTTATAGGTTATGTATCACTGTTTGTACTTGTTGCGGTTCTCTGTTATAATTTTCCTATCAAATGATGAAAGGAAAATTGACATGCTTTCGTTTGTATCAAACATTAATTTAGGAAAAATTATAAATATTTTATTAGAACCATCTGTCACGCTCACGCTTGGCATCTTTACTTTACTAATTAGTCGAAACTCTAATCTCTCTACTGTAGCTCGTGAAAGACTCGATAAGGTCTATCACCCACTCTTTTTAGAAATTGAACCTTTTCTTTACAAAGAAGTATCTCTCGATGATATATCCCCCTTTCTTTCTAAATACTATGAATTAGAAAATTCACACTCTCTTCTTATTGACCCCGTTTTACGTCAAGAGATTCGTTGGCTTGAAAAACCATCTGCTCTGCAGGAGAATAAATATGGCTATAATCAATGGTTTCGAATTTGTGATCAAATTTCAAAAACATATGACAATTTATGTAAGCAAGCACATATTCCTGTCCGCAGCATTTCTTATCGGATCAACTACGAACAATATCATTCAAAAATCCGCATGATATTCGCTTGTATATGGATTGAATTACCAGCAATTGCCTTTTTCAGTCTAATACTAGGTTTCTTGTCCACACGTCTTTTGATTGTTGCGTATATGTTGTTCTTACTATTTCTGTTGAAAATATTTTTGGACAACTTGTAATAGCACCATTATGTAAAGGAATATAATAGCTATCGTTTCTCTGGGATATTTGTTTATCAGATATCCCATTATTAAAGTAATTCCAACAATATACAGGCCAACCGCGATTTCCAATTTATTTCCTCCCTTCTTCTGAACCTGTTTCATCTGTTGCTGAAATTAATTCATCCACAGTACATTTCAGAATATCGGCTACTTTCTTAATGTTTTTAACTGTTGGACTCACACTATTTCCCCATTTGCAAATACTGCCCGTCGATACATTTGCTTTTTCCTCTAACTTGTTAATCGAAATCCCACGTTCTTTTGCAAGTTTACAAATATTTTCGTAAATCAAATTTACACCTCCTTTTTCAATATAAGTTCTGAAAAAATCACTAAATATTATTGACTAACTTCTGAAAATATCCTATAATTTGAATTACCACAAACAAATAAATAGCATATTTGCCATTCTGATTATTTTTGCGATTTTTTCAGAACTTGTAATTTTATTATACGCGATATATTCAGAATGTCAAGAAGTTTTTGCGATTTTTTCAGAAAGGGCCCAAAAATATGAAAGAACGTATTAAAAGCTTGTGCAAAGACTATGGAATATCAATGAACAAGCTCGAAGAAACTCTTGGATTCGGAAAGGGGTATATCAGTAAATTAGGAAACAGTACACCTAATGCTACGAAAATAAAGAAAATTGCTGATTACTTCAATGTATCTGTCGACTATTTAATGACAGGAAATGAATCAGATACAGAAAAGTATTATTTAAATGATGAAACTGCGCAGGTAGCACAAGAGATATTTGAAAACAAAGAACTGAAAGCGCTGTTCGATGTCCAGAAAGATATGGATCCGGACGACTTAAAAGCTCTGCATAGCATGGCTCTCGCGCTTAAACGAAAGGAACGTGGTGATATTGACGACACCGGATGTTAATGTCGTTCTTATGGACTTTCCTAGTAAAAAAGGAAATGAAATGGTTGTTCCGAACGAAGACGGAAGCTACACAATACTGATCAATGCCGGATTGAATTATGAATCTCAGCTTAAGGCATATGAGCATGCCATGAGTCATATAACAAAAGATGACTTTTTAAAAGGTAATGTACAAGAAATTGAATACTATGCTCATCATCCACACAAAGATCCAGAACCGGCTCAAATCTATCTTGATCGCATCAAACAACTGCAAGTGGAACGAAGACGATTAAAGAAGCGGATTGCTCGTGATCAGAAACGTGTTGAATTTATTCAGGAACATTGTGATATGTTCCACCGAGCTGAACACCACTATCTATATGGTGATGATTTATAAAATATGAAAGAGAGGAAAATGTATGGAGTTCAATGATGTAATTAAACAATTTTCAGAAAGGATACTGTCTTTAAAAGACACCATCACTACAGAAGAATCCACAAAAATGTCTCTTGTAGTGCCTTTATTTCAACTTCTTGGGTATGATGTTTTCAATCCAAATGAATTTTGCCCAGAGTATATTGCTGATGTAGGAATTAAAAAAGGCGAAAAGGTTGATTATGCAATCCTTGAAAATGGACAGCCGAATATTTTAGTCGAATGCAAAAGTTGCTCAGAGCAACTCGACAAACATTCGTCTCAACTTTTTAGATATTTCGGGACATCTCCTGCTAAATTTGGCATTCTTACAAATGGCATAATATATCGTTTTTATACAGATTTAGAAGAATCAAACAAAATGGATCTTGTGCCATTTCTAGAAATAGACATGGCAAATTTAAAAGATTCTTCCATCAATGAATTAAAAAAATTTTGTAAAGATAATTTTGATAAGGACAAAATATTTAGTACTGCCGAAGAGCTTAAATATAGCAGTCAAATAAAAAACATCTTAACAAAACAGTTTGAATCTCCGACAGAAGACTTTGTTCGATTTATTTTAGCGGATATATACGATGGTCAAAAGACTCAGAGAATAATTGAAAAATTTACGCCTGTGGTAAAACGAGCTTTCTCTTCTTTTGTAAATGAAATAGTAAATAGTAAAATTTCTTCTGCATTAGCTGACGATTATGATAAAGATGAAGAATCAGAACCCGCGATCAAAGAACCTGCATCCAAAATTGTTACAACGGAAGATGAAATTGAAAGTTTCTACATTATTCGCGGACTTCTTGCTGGTATCGTACCCGTTGAAGATATAGTTCACCGTGATACCGAAAGTTATTTTGGAATTCTGTATAAAGACAATAATAGAAAACCGATTTGTCGCCTCAATCTTGATGCAAGAAATAAACAGCTTCTCATCCCGGATGCTAATAAAAAATTCGAGCGTATTTATATCGACTCTTTAAACGATTTGTACAAATACAAAAACCGTTTAATAGAAGTTGTAAAGAGATATATGTAATTCATCCAGTATCTCTAACCATAAATACACTGCCCTCTTGATACGAAAGTATTTATATGGCGGAGATATCTGATTGAATAAATACATTCTGAAAAAATCATATAAGAAAGAAGGAAAACTTATGAAAACATGGAAACTCGTATCAGGAATACTGTCAATTATTTTATTTGTTTTTGTCAGTTTCCAGTCATGTGCTGCTGGAATCAGTAACACACTTGAAGCAAATGGAGAAGCTGGTGGATCCGCTGGAATTGTCGTAGCAATCCTACTCCTTGCCGGAGGAATCGTTTCTATTGCAACACGCAATGGAGGTAAAGGTGGAAACATCGCTATTATTGTATTATACGGAATAGGTGCTTTACTTGGATTTGCCCTTGCCGGAAGCTATGCAGATTTAAACGTATGGGCTGGTTGGTGTTTGATTTGCGTAATTTTAGCAATAGTAGCACTTGTCAAAAAGCGAAAAGACAATCAAGAAAAATAACGAATAAAAATTCCCCGGTGCCTATCAAACACCGGGGAAATCCCGAGTAATATATACGGCGAAGGATTCGCTCGATACAGTACTCCCTCAACAAGAATATTGTATCACAAAAATCCGGCACCGTATAGGTGTTATTTTTGTACCCATTTTTGTGCGACATCGCACATATAATTACAGGAAGGTGATACAATGAGCGTAAAATATGCATACGGCTACATCCGGGTATCCACTCATGATCAGGAAGAGATCTCTCCGGACTCCCAGGAGCATCTCCTCCGGGACTATGCAGCCAAGAACAATATTGTAATCCTGAAGATCTTCACGGATCTAGGTATCTCCGGAAGAAAAGCCAATAAGCGTCCCGGCTTCCAGGAGATGATCGGACTGGCCAAAGGTGATGATCATCCGGTTGATCAGATCCTGGTATGGAAGTTTTCCAGGTTTGCCCGGAATCAGGAAGAATCTATCGTTTATAAATCTCTATTAAAAAAGCAACATAATGTAGATGTCGTGAGTGTATCCGAACCACTCTCCGATGATCCTTTCGGCAGCCTGATCGAGCGTATCATCGAATGGATGGACGAATACTACTCTATCCGGTTATCTGGCGAAGTGTATCGAGGTATGAAAGAAAATGCACTCCGCGGAGCATACCAGGCACGTCCGCCGCTTGGCTACAAGGTTGTGGAGCATAGCAAGCCGCCGGTGATTATTCCGGAAGAAGCAAAGATTGTTCGGACTATATTCGAAAAATACACAAATGAAGGCATGAGCTTCTTTGATATCGCCAGATACCTAAATTCTTTAGGGCTCAAGACTTCGCACGGAAAGCCATTTGAGCGAAGATCTGTCGAATACATCATCCAGAATCCTTCCTATTGTGGCATGATCCGGTGGAACCGGACAGAGAACAGCACCAATCGTATCAAAGATAAGGACGAATGGATTGTTACAGAAGGGCAACAGCCGGCTATTATATCAAAGGAATTGTTTGAATCGGCACAGGAACGATTTAAAGCCACCTACAAGCCGGTCGGCAAGCGCCCCTCTTCCACTTATAAGCACTGGCTCTCCGGACTGCTGAAATGCCCGGATTGCGGACGCACCTTAACCTCAACCACTATGAAACGAGTCAATGGGGAAAAATATTCTTACTTCTCCTGCTACGGATATAGCAAAGGAAAATGCAAAAAACCGAACGGCATCAGCTCACTGGTCCTTGAAAAGGAAGTTCTGGACAGTATCAAAGAAGTATTGGATACCAAAGATATTGTCTATGAATTGCGTGAATATCAACCCACAGAGCAGTTTGATGAGCGCAAGGCTATAACAGAACAATTGGAAAGTTTAACCGGCAAAGAGGAACGAATAAAAGCCTCCTACCGGGAAGGGATTGATACACTGGAAGAATATAAAGCGAATAAAGCTATCATTCAGAAAGAACGGGAATCCTTAGAACAACAATTAAAGGAATTGAAAAAGGCAGCACGTAAATCTGATCAGGATCCAGCGGATGCCATGCTGCAGAAGGTCCGGAGTGTGTACGATATTCTCATCTCCAACAATTATACATATGTGCAAAAGAACGAAGCCCTGAAGCAGATCATCGACAAGATTATCTACGATCGCAAGAACGATTCTCTTAAAATCTACTTTTTCCTATACAGGTAAAATGCCCGCAAGCCCAGTAAAATCAAGGGTTTGCGGGTGCTTTATAGGTGGTGACAATTTGGTTGACCCAATGGGGATCCAAATCCTTAGGCGACCAGGGCTATTCCCCTATCGAAATTCTCCGTTACTACTACGGTGACGACATGTACATTAACACCGCCGAAGCCATCTCCGGCATCCCATCCTCCTGGCCTGGCTATACTCTGGAAATTGGTTCTTCCGGCAATAAAGTTTTGCAGATGCAGGAACAATTAAATGTCATAGCAGGTGCTTATCCTGCTATTCCGAAAATTACTGCTGACGGGATTTACGGACCTGCAACTGCAGAATCAGTCCGTACATTCCAGAAAGTATTCGGACTGCCACAGACCGGAACAGTCGATTATACTACATGGTATAAAATTTCCGAAATTTACGTAGGCGTATCACGAATTGCTGAACTGTATGGATAATAATCGAATCGCTCTAATGATAAACGGCTTAATCACCCCTGAAAAGAAAGGATGGTAACATGAAAGCAAAAGATTGGAAAAAATGGGCTAAATGTGCCGGTATTAGGGCAATAAAGACTGTCGCGCAGACCGCCATAGCAACAATTGGAACCGTAACTGTACTTGGGCAGATAGACACGAAATTAGTAATTTCCACATCCATGCTGGCCGGAATATTATCACTGCTAACCAGTATTACCGGTTTGCCGGAATGTAATTCCGAAAACAAATAATGCTCTCTTTTGTATACTTTTGTATCAAAAGTCCCCCTTAAGTAGACTTTATCTATTTTCTACCTAAGGGGGATGATTTTTTGATAGATCTGCCAGCACTTCTACCTGCCCAAAAATATTCTATTAATATCATTAAACATTACAAATACCATCAACAACATCAATAGTATGATTCCTGCCAGATGTACATATCCCTCTTTCTCTGGTGGCACACGTTTTCCTCTGATTGCCTCCACAAAAAGAAATACCAGACGTCCCCCATCTAATGCCGGGAGTGGCAGCAAATTCATAACACCAAGATTCGCAGACAACAATATTGCCATATTTAACATCTGTACCACAACTGCAAATACTCCATAAGAACGGCTTTCTTTATAGGTTGTATCTACAGTACTTACAATTCCCACAGGGCCCGAAAGTTCATTTACTCCAATCTGGCCTGTCACAAGCATCTTCAAGCTATCGACAGTTGTACATATCCAGAATTTCACTTCATATCCGCCATATTGAAAAGCCGTCAACAGATTTGCCTTGCTATAACCGGAACTTCCTATTCCTAATCTCTTATAGCCCAGTTCTTTATCCATCTTTGGTGTCAGTGTGACCGTCTTTTCTTTTCCGTTTCTTAACACGGTAACAGCCACATCCTCATTAGAATGAAACTGATTGTAAAAGCTGACTTCACGGAAGATATGGATCTTTTTGTTTCCCATCTGTACGATCTCATCACCTTTTTTCAGGCCTGCTTCTGCAGCAGGATAGCCTGATTCTACTGCTCCGATCACCGGCTTATCATAGCCGACCATCGCTGTAATGATCATGGCAAATATAAAAGCCAGGATAAAGTTGAACACAGGCCCTGCCGCTATGACAGAGATTCTCGCCCAGACAGATTTGTTATTAAAATTGTTCGGCGAATCATTCGCTTCTTCGTCTTCCCCCATCGCACAGAACCCTCCGATCGGAAGGATACGCACGGCGTATTTGGTCCCTTTATATTCTTTTGAATAGATTGCCGGTCCCATTCCTATAGCAAACTCATCTACATCAATTCCATTTTTCTTCGCCAGTAAGAAATGACCCAGCTCATGAAAAAATATGATGAAGCTGAATAATAAGATTGCTAATATAATTCCCAAATTTACTGTTACCTCCTGCTGTTGATTCTCTCATAGGTCGCTGCTTCTGTCTCCAGAATCTGTTCCAGCGTTGGATTTTTAATATTCTTATGCGCTTTCATACAGTCCTCAATGATCTCCGTGATTTCCAGATACTTGATCTCTCTGTTGAGGAACTGGCTGACTGCAAGTTCATTTGCCGCATTGAATACAGTCGGAAGACTTCCGCCTTTTCTTCCTGCTTCATATGCAAGTTCCAGTCCGTAGAATGTGTCTGTATCCGGCTTCTCAAATTCCAGTTTGCCCAGTGTCCAGAAATCTACTCTGTCCCCCGGAAGGAATCTTCTTTCCGGATAATACAGTGCATACTGGATTGGGAGCTTCATATCCGGTGTTCCAAGTTCTGCAATAATTGCGCCGTCTACATATTCTACCATCGAATGAATGATACTCTGCGGCTGTACCACAACCTGTACCTGATCCACATCTACATTAAATAACCACTTGGCTTCAATAACTTCAAGACCTTTGTTTACCATTGTAGATGAATCGATCGTGATCTTACGTCCCATTGACCAGTTAGGATGCTTCAATGCATCTTCCACCTTGATCTCCATCAGTTCTTCCGATTTCTTTCCACGGAACGGTCCGCCGGATGCTGTCAGAAGGATCTTATGAAGTGCTCCGTGATCATTTCCCTGTAAAGACTGGAAGATTGCACTGTGCTCGCTGTCCACCGGAAGAATGGATACTCCCATCTTTTTTGCCAGCGGCATAATGATATGTCCTGCCGTTACCAGCGTCTCTTTATTGGCAAGTGCAATGTCTTTTCCTGCTTTGATTGCCTCAATTGTCGGACGGATACCGATCATACCGACAACAGCCGTTACAAGGATCTCTGTTCCCTTCATCGTTGCAACTTCCAGAAGTCCATCCATGCCTGCAACAATCTTTGTATCTGTATCTGCTACATTAACACGTAATTCGTCTGCTTTTTCTTCCGACCATACAGCCACGATCTGTGGGTGGAATTCCCTGATCTGTTCTTCCAGCATCTTGATATTGCTGCCTGCAGCCAGTCCGAGTACTTCGATATCTCCATTCTCTCTTACCACTTCCAGGGTCTGTGTTCCAATGGAACCTGTAGAACCTAAAATTGCTATCTTTTTCATACTTACCTCCTACAATCTTCCTGCAAGGAATGTTGCAAGATAATAAATGATCGGTGCTGTAAAGATAACACTGTCAAATCTGTCAAGGATTCCGCCATGTCCCGGGATCAGTTTCCCGTAATCTTTGATATCATGATTACGTTTGATCGCTGAAGCTGCCAGATCTCCGATCTGCGAGATCATACCGCCAACTCCGCAAATAACCGCATACTGTGCCGGATTCACACCAGCTCCTGTAATCTTATTTGCTGCAACTGCAAAGATTGCACCCAGTAATGCAGCTCCGACAATTCCGCCGATTCCGCCTTCTACGGATTTCTTTGGGCTTAACTTCGGTGCCATCTTGTGTTTTCCAAGAAGCATGCCTGCACAGTACGCACAGGTATCACACCCCCAGGAGCTTAAAAAGATCAGCCATACTGCAACGGCTCCGTCTTCCAGCATTCTGGTCTGGTACACATAAGACAACATCACTGCAACATAGAATACGCCAAAGAACACCGTCATTACCTGCTCTGCCTTAAATGTCGGGAATGAAAACACATACACCGCCATCAGTACTACCAGAAATGCAATCGTAAGAAGTGTCATATACTGCATCTGTCCGGTATATAAAATTCCATAATATACAACAGCTCCCAGATAACCGGTAAGTCCTAATATCTTGTTCTGCACATCCACAACTTTATAAAGCTCTGACAGTCCGATCAGACTGATCAGTGCCAGAAATCCAAACAGTAAACCACCGCCGGTTCCAACCGTTGCAATTAAGATGATAACCAGAACAATCCCACTTAATAATCTCGTCTTAAACATTCTGTTCTTCTTCCTCCTTCACACCACCATAACGTCTGTCACGGTGATTGTATGTTTCAATCGCCTTTTCCAGCTCTTCTTTACTGAAATCCGGCCACGGAACATCTGTAAAATAAAATTCTGTATAGGCAAGCTGCCATAACAGATAATTGGAAAGCCTAAGCTCCCCGCTGGTACGGATCATCAAATCCGGATCCGGGATTCCTTTTGTATCCAGATATTGCTCAAATGTTTCTTCTTTGATCTCAGCCGGATCCACTTTTCCATCCACGCAGTCTTTTGCAATCTTACGGATCGCACGGATCATCTCATCACGGCTTCCATAATTAATCGCGATCTGGAAATTCAGACCGCCATTATTCTTTGTTGCTTCTTCCAGTTCCAGAATTCTCTTCTGAATGTCTTCATCCAGTCTTGTGATATCCCCGATCACGCGGACTTTCATATCATTCTTTGCAGCCGTTTTCAGACAGGTCTTCATGTAATTACGAAGCAGCTTCATCAGAGCATTGACTTCATCGTCCGGACGATTCCAGTTCTCTGTGGAAAATGCGTAGACCGTCAGATATTTAATGCCCATTCTCCACGCTTCTTCGCAGATACGCTCTACATTCTTACTGCCCTGTGCATGACCGTAATTGCGCGGCATTCCTTTTGCTTTTGCCCAGCGTCCGTTTCCATCCAATATGATCGCAACATGTTGTGGCACATTCATATGATTATTTCCTCCTAATAACAATAGGTATACAAGAACAGAGGGGACAGTTTCCAGAGCATCTGGACCTTATCCCCCTCCTGTTGTATACTGCTTTTATCTCTTACAGGTCTTATACTGTCATAACCTCTTTTGATTTTGCTTCTACAGCTTTATCAACTTCTTTTACATATTTGTCTGTCAGTTTCTGAAGATCATCTTCCATATCTTTCATTTCATCTTCTGACACATCGGAACCTTTCAGTTTCTTAACAGAATCGATTCCATCACGACGGATATTACGAATCGCAACTTTGGCTGCTTCGCCCTTTTTCTTAACATCCTTTACCAGTTCTTTTCTTCGATCTTCTGTTAATTCAGGGAAAAGAAGACGTACAGTTGTTCCGTCATTCGTCGGATTAATCCCCAGATCTGAAGTCATGATTGCTTTTTCAATCTCTCTTACCATTTTCTTTTCCCATGGCTGGATCTGAATCATACGTGCTTCCGGTACGGATACGTTTGCTACCTGCTGGATTGGTGTCGGTGTTCCATAATAGTCTACCATGATCTTATTCAGAACGTTCGGATTTGCACGGCCTGCACGGATTGCAGAAAGTTCTCCGTCCAGATTTCCGATTGTTTTCTTCATTTTTTCTTCAAATGGTTTTAATCTTTCATTCATAGTGTTATCTCCTTTTATCTGCTTATCTGCATTTTTATACAGTTACTTTTGTTCCTGTAAATGTACCCTTCATTGTCTCAACAATGCTGTTCTCCTCATTTAATCCGAATACCAGCATCGGCATCTTATTCTCCAGACACATGATAGAAGCGGTAAGATCTACTGCCATCAGCTTCTTATCGATAATCTCCTGAATAGATATCTCATCGTACTTCTTCGCTTCCGGATTTACCTTCGGATCACTGTCATAGATACCGTCAATTGCTTTTGCCAGTAACATTGCATCTGCTTCGATCTCAATGGCTCTTAAAACTGCACCTGTATCTGTTGAAAAATATGGATGTCCTGTTCCGCCTGCAAAGAATACAACTTTTCCTTCATTCAATGCTTCTACTGCTGCATCCTTGGAAAACAGTGTGGTAAATGCACCGCATACGAACGGTGTAAATACTTCTGTCTTCATGCCTGCATAACGGAAAATATCAGATACATAGATACAGTTCATAACTGTTGCAAGCATTCCGATCTGGTCAGCCTTCACACGGTCGATCGTCTCACTGGTTCTTCCTCTCCAGAAGTTACCTCCACCTGTTACGATTGCAACCTGTACCCCATCATCTACAAGCTGCTTTACCTGCTTGGCTACACCCATACAGGTAGCTTCGTCAAATCCTGTCTTTTTATCGCCTGCGAGAGCCTCCCCGCTGAGTTTTAACAATACTCTTTTCATAAGTTCTTACTCCTTACCATCAGTTCTCTTTATGCATTCACATACTTATCATAAAGTATAGCATAGGAATAAAAAAAAGGGAATATGAAAGCCTCACATTCCCTTAAAAATCCTTTGAATTTTTATCTATTAATCGCGGAAAACCACTTCTCCTGTCTTTTCATCCATGCTTTCTACGATCGCCAATGACTCCAGATGAATACCTTTGGAACGGATGATATCTCCTCCGACCTGGAATCCCTTCTCGATCACAACTCCGGCTCCGACAAGCTCGGCTCCTGACTTTGTAACCAGTTCTGCAAGTCCTTCCAGAGCTTTTCCATTCGCAAGGAAATCATCGATCAGAAGTACCTTGTCACCTTTTCCGAGGAATTCTTTAGAAACAATAATGTCATACACTCTTCCGTGTGTAAATGATTCTACTTTTGTAGTGTACACATCTCCGGCAATATTCTTGGTCTGTGTCTTCTTAGCAAATACAACAGGAACATCAAATACTTCTGCTGCAACACATGCGATGCCGATACCGGAAGCTTCTATGGTAAGAATCTTTGTGATCTCTTCATCTGCAAATCTTCTCTTAAATTCTTTTCCAATCTCCTGAAATAACTTTACATCCATCTGATGATTCAGAAAGCTGTCCACTTTTAAGACATTCCCTTCTTTTATCTTGCCATCCTTGCGGATTCTGTCTTTTAATAACTGCATCTTAGCGGCCTCCACATATTTTTCTAAACGTTACCCAATATTGTAATAACTTTTGCGTCTGATTGCAAGTAGTTTCACTATATATTTTTCTAATATATTTTATTTTTCCAGTTCTTTCTCCAGAACGCCCATTGCAATCTGTTCGCTGGTGATTGGAAGATCTTTGAACCAGATGCCGGTTGCATTCGCAATCGCCTGTGCAAGCGCCGGTGCCGGAGTGTTAATTACGATCTCTCCGATGGATTTGGCACCGAATGGACCGGTCGGTTCATAACTGCTTTCAAATTCGACCTGCAGATTTCCCATATCTCTTCTGGATGGTACTTTATACTGCATGAATGAGTTATTCAGCATTCTTCCCTTTTCATTATACTGGATATTCTCATAAAGCGTCATTCCGATCCCCTGTACAATCCCGCCTTCTGCCTGCACTCTTGCAAGATTCGGGTTGACAACGGTTCCACAGTCTACGACAGCCTTATAATCCAGGATTTCCACATGACCGGTCTCTTTGTCGAGTTCGATCTCTACTGCCCCTGCCATGAATGGCGGCGGTGATGTCGGAGACGTATTACTTTCTGTCACCTCAAGCGCACAGCCATTACCGCACATGGATTTCGTACCGATATCTTCCAATGATACACTCTTCTGTTCTTTCGGCCATTCTACATGATCGCTTGCAAATACCAGTTCTTCCACAGGTGCCTCCAGCATTCCTGATGCAATCTCAAGGATTCTGGCAATCAGCTTCTGGCATGCTTTTTCTACTGCCTTACCTGTTATATACGTAGTACTTGACGCATAAGATCCGGAATCATATGGCGACGCATCTGTATCGGCACCGAGTACTTCAATTCTTTCCATCGGACAGTCCAGACACTCTGCTGCCATCTGTGCCAGGATCGTATCGCATCCGGTTCCCATATCTGCTGCCGCGATCATCAGTGTATAGAATCCGTCATCATTCATCTTGATTGTCGCGGAGCCGACGTCTACGCCCGAGATTCCGGATCCCTGCATTGCCATTGCAATACCGACGCTTCGAACTTTACCATTTCCCATGTCTTTACACGGATACTTGTCCTTCCAGCCGATTAGTTCCGCAGTCCGCTCCAGGCAGCGGTCAAGTGCACAGCTCTGTGCCGTCTCACCGTAATATGCAGGCATCACATCGCCTTCTCTTACCATATTTTTTAGACGGAATTCTACCGGATCGATATGTAATCGTTCTGCCATTTCATTTACTGCAGATTCCACTGCAAAGATTCCCTGTGTCGCGCCATATCCTCTGTATGCTCCGGCAGCCATATGATTGGTATACACAACATCGTATGTAAAACGGTGTGCTTCTGCCGAACTATACAACGGGATCGATTTATGACCGGACAATCCAACAGTCGTCGGTCCGTGATCTCCGTAAGCGCCTGTATTCGACAGTGTATATACATCGATCGCACGGATCTTTCCTTCCTTCGATGCACCCAGACGGACATGTACTTCCATCTCATGTCTCGGAGACGATGCGATCTGCGATTCCTCTCTTGTAAAGATCATCTTCGAAGCTTTTCCCGTCTTCCATGTGACAAATGCCGGGAATAATTCCGCCACGACCGACTGCTTTGCACCAAATCCGCCTCCGATTCTCGGTTTGCTGACACGGATCCTGGATTTCGGAATTCCAAGTGCATTGGAAATGATACGTCTTACATGATATACAATCTGTGTAGAGCTTAAGATATTCAGTCTTCCATAAGCATCCATAAAGCATGTCGTACGGAATGTCTCCATCATGGCCTGCTGCGCTGCTCTTACATGATAGGTGCCTTCCACAACTTCATCACAGTCAGCCAGCACTGCCTCTACATTCCCGTCTTCAGTGCTGTCACATGCACATAAGTTCCGCTTATTATCTGCGCCGACCTGGCAAAGTGCCTTCCAGTTGTCTTCCGGATGTACCAGTACTTCGTTATCTTTTGCCGTATGGAAATCCAGTACTGCCGGAAGTACTTCATACTCTACTTTCAACATCTTAAGTGCCTTATCCACGCACGCTTCATTCTCTCCTGCCACGATTGCCACAGGATCTCCCACATATCTGACATGCTGGTCAAGGATCAGACGGTCATACGGACTGAGTTCGGGATATGTCTGTCCCGCTGTGGTGAATCTTTCATGTGGTACATCTTCCCACGTGTAGATATCTTCGATCCCCGGCACTCTTTTTGCCACATCTGTCTTTACTGATTTTACGATCGCATTGGCATGCGGGCTTCGGAGTACCTTTACGATCAGGCAGTCCTTTGGAGCAAGATCATCCATGAATACCGGTTTTCCTGTCACCAGTGCCATTGCGTCTTTTTTTCTTATCGGTTGTCCGACTGCTTTCATGATCTTTCTCCTTTCTTTCTATATTCGATAAATGCTTCCATTGCACGAAGCTGTCCTTCATATCCGGAACATCTGCAAAGATTTCCCGCAAGATATGCCTTGATCTCTTCTCTTGTCGGCTCCGGATTCTCGCGGAACATGGCAATTGCATTCATGATCATTCCCGGATTGCAGAAACCGCACTGTTCTGCACCCTGATCTGCAACAAATGCACCGAATTCTTTTGCTTCTTCCTGAAGTCCTTCTAACGTATCTACCTTGCATCCGTCGACTCTGGCTGTCAGCATCGAACAGGATAATACTGGTTTATCATCTACAAACACTGTACACAGACCGCAGTTCGACGTCTCACATCCACGTTTTACACTATAGCATCCATGATCTCTGACAAAATCGATCAGAAGCTGATCGCTGGATATTTCCGCTTCTCTCATTGTCCCATTTAAAAGAATCTTTACTTTCATATCCTACTGATCTCCTCCTTTTGTATTCAGTGCTTCCAATGTCCTGCGGATCAGAACATATGCCAGACGGTTTCTGTATTCTTTGCCGGCGCGCATATTACTGTCCGTCTTTACCTGTGAAGCAATGCATTCTGCCTCTTTCTTCATCTCTTCTTCAGTACAGACACCACTCCATACTTTTTCTCTGACTGCTTCTGTCAGTTCCAGTCGGACCGCCTTCTGCGGTCTTGCACCGATACATACGCATCCATTTTCAGCATTTACTGAAACCGCACATGTCAATACCGGAAAATCTGTCTTGGAATTTCTATGTGCCAGATAGATCATATTTCTCTGATCCTTTTTTACAATGACTCTGACTAAAATGTCATTGTCTCTTTTCATCTGCGCAAATTCCTGTAATGGAACAATCCCTCCTTTATACAGTTCTACGTAACTGTCCATTGCAAGAAACACCGTCAGTACATCCGAAAATCCATAGCGTCCGAATATACTTCCACCAATCGTTGCAAGGTTCCGGAACTGTACGCCGACAATATCACTGACCGCATCTTTTACTGCGCCTTCACACCATTGGTTCAATCTTTCATGACATTCCAGTTCACGGAGTGTCGTCATACATCCGATCCGGAATTCTTCTTCTGTCTCTTCGATCTGATTCAGACCGAGTCCGGACAGATCAATCGCTTTCTGTACATTCCGGTTCGACATCTTAAGCCACAACATACCGCCCAGAATGCAGTTCGTCCTCTTCTGGTTCAGTTCATATGCCTGTTCCAGACTTTCTGCCTTCACATATTCCTTGATTTTTAACATACGCCTTTATCCTTATCTCTCTTTACTTAGCTTTATCCAGTTTCATCTATTCTTACTTTTATCAGTCTCACCTTTTTATCTATTCGTCTTTATTCCAGTGTAATCGCACCGGGAAAACAGACTCTGACGCAGGCAGGTTCCCGCCCTTCCCTGATTCTTTCAATACACCCGTCACACTTTTCCATTTTTCCATCCTTGTCAAAATGGATCACGTCTTTCGGGCAGACCTTTTCGCAGGCATGACATCCAATACATTTTTCTTTGTCTGTCAGTACAAATCCAGTCTTCGGATCTTTGTAAATTGCCTGCACCGGACAGGCTTTGATACAGATACCGCAGTGAGCACAGCCCGGACAGATATTCTTTTCAAACTGATTTTTCACTACCTTTTTGACCGTCCGATGGCTCTTTGCATCTACATCTTCCACATCATGGTGTGCATCCAGACAGGCTATATGACAGGCATAACAGCCGACACATTTATCCGGATCAAATTTTAATCGGTAACTCATGCCTTCACCTCGCCTTTTTCTTTCTCGATTTTACAGAAATAACTTTTATATCCCGGGAATCCTGAAATTGGATCCAGATAATTTCTGTCTATCAGATCATTTGCCTCACCCTTTGCATTGCCATGATAGACGTGTACAATTCCCGGCTGGCTGTTCAGGTAAACCGCCGCAATTCCGCAGATACTTCCCACCGGGGAAGATACCCTCACCATGTCACCATCTGCAATACCATACTTTTTCGCATCTTTCGGATGGATTTCTACCAGTGTTGCCTCTTCAAGTCCTGCAAGCCACGGTACCCGGTATGTTCTTGCATGGAAAAGCTGTGGTTTTCTGGAACCGGTATTCAGAATCAGTGGATATGCTTCCCTGTCCATGCCTGACACCTCACGGAAATCTCTGTATTCCGGAAGTCCGGAATATCCGTGGCTGTCTTTGTAACGTTCGAGTATCTGTGATACAAATTCCACCTTACCGGATGGTGTATGAAAGCCTTCTTTTTCATATCTCTTAAATGCAGGCGGAGTGATCACACGTCCTTTTACCCCTTCCGGATGCGCCCGCAATTCCTCCAGTGTGACACCGGATGGCTCCAGAATATATTCCATATATTTCTCATAGCCATGTTCCAATGCTTCATCATGTAACTGCATGGCACGAAGCATGCCGATCATGATCTCAATATCATTCTTCGCCTCTCCGACCGGTTCGATTGCTTTTTCTGACAGGAAGAACATTCCTCCCCGTCCATTCAGCACAACATCTCGTTCAAAGGAAGACGCTGCCGGAAGAACCAGGTCTGCCATCTTGCTTGAATCTGAGAAAAACAGATCTACATTCACATAAAAGTCCAGCGCTTTTAATGCTTTCTGAAAATGCTCCGGCTCCGGCCACATTCTGTGGTTCAGGCCGAATCCCACCACAGCTTTCAACGGATATGGTTCTTCCTTCAGAATATAATCTGCAATTCTTGTACACTGCGCTTCCTCACACGGTAGATCAAACCATGCCGGAAAATCTTTCTCACCGATGGCTTCTATCGTATCCAGCCGTTTTACTTTTCCATATTCATTGCAAGGAGACACCGGACCCGGTCTTGACGGATTGCCACCTGGAATATCATAGTTGCCGGTAAGTGCGATCAGACACATCACTGCCCGGTAATTCTGCATTCCATTAATATTATGTACAACTGGAGACGCTGAAAACATCACCCCGGCAGGCCCGTTAGATGCATACATTCTGGCAGCTTCACGGATCAGTTTCTTATCTACACCGGTGATCTTCTCTGCTTTTTCCGGTGGAAATTGATTCACATACGCTTTGTATTCTTCAAAACCATATACATATTTTTCTACAAATTCTTTATCATACAGCCCTTCTTCTATGATCACCTGTGCCATAGACAGCGCAAGTGCTCCGTCCGTTCCCGGCAGAAGTTTCAAGTGGATATCCGCTGCCTGTGTCGTTACGGTCTCTCTTGGATCTACGGCTATGATCTTCGCCCCACGTGCTTTTAACGACTGATAAGGTCTTGCCATTCCCACATTGGAATGATACAGATTGTTACTCCATACGAGAACCGTCTGTGCATGCATCAGATCCGGAAAGCAGATGTCATTTCCATAAATAGATTTCCATGCCATTGCCGCCGACTGAAAACAGGTACTGGATTCCGTACAGTAATTCGGAGACCCGTAAGCATTGGCAAGCCGCAGAAGTGCCGGTCTGTACCATTTCGGATATCCCGCATAAAATGCTGCCGCCTGCGGACCATATTCTTTTTTGATCCTGAGAAGATTCTCTGCAATCATCCGATACGCTTCATCCCAGGATATGCGTTCAAATTCCCCGCTTCCTTTTTTTCCGATCCGTTTCATCGGATACAGAATCCTGTCTTTGTTATAAACATACTGCCTGGAAGCAGCTCCTTTAGAACATAATCCTCCACTCTGCCCCGGAAGATCCCGGCTGCCTTCTACCGACACAAGCGTTCCTTCTTCTACATAAGCATCGATCGGACATCCCGCTGAACAGATATTACAGCGGACTTTTTTTATTACTCTTTGATTCATGCTGTTTCACCCATCAATGTTTCTATGTTCATTCGTACATTTTATTATAACAAGTTGCTTTTCAGTTTTCTATCTATTTTTCAAATTTCTGTCTTTCTTTCCTTTCATGATCTCAAAGTACATAATAAGAAGAAGTGTTCCCGCCAGCACCCATGCCGCCGGAGATGCCAGACAGATTCCCATATAGCTGCCAAAATGTGATGCAATCAGCGATGCACCGCTCCGTCCGACAAGTTCTGCAATCCCCGCTGTCATCGGAAGCAGTCCATATCCCATTCCCTGAATTCCGTTTCTATACAAATTAACAATAACAAGAGGCAGGAATGACACGCTTACACACCTCAAATAAATATCCACATATTCCATGATCTGATTTACATTCTCTGATACAAAGAATATCGTCATATATTTTCCGACAAAGAAAATAATCACACCTGTCACAACCGCATAAATAAATCCAATCAATGTTGCACTCTTAAATCCTTTACGGATTCTCGTATATTTCCCTGCCCCCATATTCTGTGCACAGTAAGTCGCCATCGTTGTACCAAGCGCAACGTAGGCCTGCGTAAACACCTGCTCGATCTTGCTTGCTGCCGCAAATCCGGCTGCAGCTGTAGAACCGAGGATATTCAGGCAAGACTGTACAACAATCGTTCCTATCGCCGTGATGGAATATTGGAATGCCATCGGAAGTCCGATCTTCAGCTGCCATCCGGCCAGATTCTTATCTATTTCCCAGTCTTCTCTATGAAGATACAGTGCGGGAACCTTCTTTGCAATATATAGCAGACACAGGATTCCCGAAATTCCCTGTGCGATCACTGTCGCATAGGCTGCCCCTGCCGCTCCCATTCTAAAGACAATGATAAACACCAGATCCAGCACAATATTCAAAAGTGCTGCAATCACAAGAAAATAAAGCGGACGCTTACTATCGCCCAGTGCCCTTAATACACTTGCAAGATAATTGTAAAGTGCCTGTGCCACAATCCCGCCGCAAATGACCATAATATATCCGTAAGCTTCTCCATACATGTCTGACGGTGTATTCATCAGATGCAGCACCTTCGCCATACTGATCATGCTCAGCAATGTAAGAATAACGGTTACGATTCCTGTAAGTACCGCACCGGATGCCACAGACTTCTTCATCACCTTCATGTTTCCGGCTCCGAAGTGCTGTGCTGTAACAACCGTAAATCCCGCCGTAACTCCCTGCAGGAAGCCAATGATCAGAAATACCAGTGTTCCACATGCTCCTACCGCCGCCAGTGCCGCATTACCGACAAATTTCCCGACGATCACCGTATCTGCCATATTATAAAACTGCTGAAAAATATTACCGATAAAGATCGGCATTGTAAAATTGAAAATGATCTTTCCGGGAGTGCCGGCCGTCATATCTTTTTCCATCCTGTTTTCCTCCTTTTCCGTCATCTGTGTATATCGCTATCTTTCATCTTCATTCTATGTGTTTACGTTAAGAAAAGACCCTGATATCGCTTCAGAGCCTTTTCTCGCAAAACTTTATTCATTATATAAAACACAGAAAACAATTGCAACTATTTTTCTGCAGATTTATTTACAAATCCAACTTTATTAAGCGGCCAGTACCGGAATCCTGCTTTGGCCAGAATTGCCTCTTTCTTTACATACGTGTTATCCCAGTATCTGGAATCCAGACTATTGTTCCGGTTATCCCCCATTACAAAATAACTATCTTCCGGAACTTCATAAGGTCCGAAGCTTCCTGCCATCTCTTCCGGGCAGAAGCTTACCGCCTGTGTCTGCTCTTTTCCATCAATGTAAATCTTCCCGTCTTTCACGGTAACCGTCTCTCCTGGCAGTCCGATCACGCGCTTGATAAAAATCTTGGACGGATCATCTGGATATTTGAAGATTACAATGTCATATCTCTCTGGATCATCTTTGATATATGCCAGACGGTTTCCCAGCACCCGGTCTCCTTTCATGATCGTATCCTGCATGGATTCCGACGGAATCACGGCATTGATATACACCAGTTTGTTCATCGCAAATACAACACAGAATATGATCAGAAATGTTTTCAGATAATCCCATACAGCCGCCATACCGGTCAGCTCTTCCTCTTCCTGCTTCTTTTCCTTTTTATTTTTCATATTTTTACACTCTCCCCTTTCATGTAGCACATACGCGATCTTTTTCACACATTTTTACGTTCTCCCCACGCTTCACACATATAGCTTCATATAGTTTATGAAAGTTTTAATATAACCCCATCCGGACTGAATGCCACTTCATTGCCCTCATTAATCTCTTTCTGATAAAGTTCCGCATCCGGAATCTCTAACTGAATCTCTTCTTCACTTTTCAGCTTCAGAAGGGTTACTTTAGCCATTGGTTCTACCCCGTCCGGTCTTCCTTCACATCCAAAATCCGGTTCATCAATTCTCATCACCAGATATCTCATATCCAGGATATCTACTGTCTGCGCATCTAATTTTCCATCAAAGAACTTATCCAGTACTCTCCGAAAGACTTCATTCTCTTTTGCCGCCAGCGCAAACAACGTCATTGACGAACGCAGTTTCAGATCATCAGGCCATCCCATGACTCTGGTTGCATCATCTGATTCCAGTTGCAAAAGTGCCTCTGAACTCTCTCTTAAATGTGCATTTATCACTGCGTTTTCTATATATGCTTTAGCTTCTTCATAGTCTTCAATAGCGTAGTACATTGCAGTACCGCTACTCCCCAGCCCCTGAATCTGCGGAAAAATGTACCACATCCAGCAACTTCTCTTATGTCCACTCTTAATCTCTGCAAGAGCTGTCTTAAATTCTGACTCCTGCGCTTTGATAAACCTCTCTAGATTATTCTCTCTCATTCTTTTTTTGAACCTCCAGTCTATACATCTGTCTGTACGCTGCTTCTTTTCCAGTACAGTTTTTATAACAACATCTTTTTCTATTTTAGCATATCTTTCTATGTCATGTATACATCAAATCATCCGACATCTATAGAATAACCGGAACACAAAAAGCAGAAACTATTTTTTACACCAGCTTCCGCTTTTATTACTTAATCTGTAGGATGTGAAGATTCCTTATATTTTTCCAGACTTTTTAAACAGCATATGAAATCCCCCCTTCTTCTTACCGGCAGAAAAATTTTCTTGCATTTTCCGATATGCCAGACTATAATAACGATTGAACAAAGTTTTTTATAAACAGGGGGGAGCTGGAGAAAACCGGCTGAGAGGAAGCGTAATTCCGTTTCGACCCTTTACCTGATTTGGATAATGCCAACGGAGGGATTCATACCATGTATTGATTTGACAGAGATGCCCCCGCATCTCTTCTTTTTTACTTTTTGTACCCTCCATCCGCTTTATGAATGAAGGGTATTTTTTTATGAAAGGAATGTTTATTTATGACACACACAACTTTATCATCAGACTCTTCACGGACAAGACGACTGGCTCTTGCCGGTGTATTTACGGCTCTTGCCATCGTCGGAAGTTTCTTAAGCTTTCCGGTTGCAGGCAGTAAATGTGCACCTGTACAGCATATTATTAATATCCTGGCAGCAGTCACGTTAGGGCCCTGGTACAGTGTAGGAATTGCATTTTGTGCCAGCCTGTTACGAAATCTGCTTGGTCTTGGCAGCATGATGGCTTTTCCCGGAAGTATGGTTGGAGCACTTTGCTGTGGACTTGTATACTCCATTTGCCACAAGCTCAGCCTGACTTGTCTTGCAGAGGCACTCGGCACAGGAATTCTTGGCGGCCTGGCTGCTTATCCTGTTGCAGTATATATTATGGGAATCACTCCTGCCGGGATCTTCGTCTATGTAGTTCCATTTCTGATTTCTACTATTGCAGGAAGCATTCTTGCATTTCTGCTGATTACAGCGCTGAATAAAAGCGGCGTAATGGCTATGATAAAAACGACTCGTTAAGAGTTGTTTAGAAACGGTACATTGGGGACACCACCTTGTACCGCATACACAAGTATCAGATTTTCCCATCTGATATAGGCGTCAGTAATTTCATAGTTCTTTTATGAACCTCAGATCTGTGTAGAGAAATGTTTCCCTGCATCGAAATCTGTGTGTTTTTGCTGACGCATTATAACCTTATATTTAATTTTTTTAACGGAGGCAAACACATGAGAAATTACACAACACAGATGGATGCTGCAAGAAAAGGAATTGTCACTCCTGAAATTGAGATTGTAGCAAAAAAAGAAAACATGACAACAGAAGCACTTATGAAACTTGTTGCAGAAGGTAAGGTTGCAATCTGTGCCAACAAGAATCACACCAGCCTTGATCCGGAGGGTGTCGGAAGCATGCTCCGTACCAAGATCAATGTAAACCTTGGTGTATCCCGCGACTGTAAGGATTACAATATTGAAATGGAAAAAGTTATGAGCGCTGTAAATCTTGGTGCTGAAGCCATCATGGATTTATCGAGCCACGGTAACACACAGCCATTCCGCCAGAAACTGACACATGAATGTCCTGCTATGATCGGTACTGTTCCTGTATACGACAGTGTCATCCACTATCAGAGAGATCTTGCAACTCTGACTGCGCAGGACTTCATCGACGTTGTCCGTCTTCACGCAGAAGATGGCGTGGACTTTGTCACACTTCACTGCGGAATTACACGTAAAACGATTGAACAGATAAAAAAACACAAACGTAAAATGAATATTGTAAGCCGTGGCGGAAGTCTTGTATTTGCATGGATGTGTATGACCGGAGAAGAAAATCCTTTCTACGAACACTATGATGAGATTCTCGATATCTGCGAAGAATATGATGTTACTATCTCCCTTGGTGATGCATGCCGCCCCGGATGTCTGGCCGATGCTACCGATGTATGCCAGATTGAAGAACTGGTGCGTCTTGGAGAACTTACAAAACGTGCATGGGACCACAATGTACAGGTAATGGTAGAAGGACCGGGACATGTACCGCTTGATCAGGTTGCTGCCAACATGAAAGTACAGCAGAGTATCTGCATGGGTGCTCCGTTCTATGTACTTGGCCCTCTTGTTACGGATATTGCTCCAGGTTACGATCACATCACATCCGCTATCGGTGGTGCAGTTGCTGCTATGAATGGTGCTGCATTCTTATGTTATGTAACACCTGCAGAACATCTGGCGCTTCCTAATGTAGATGACGTAAAACAGGGGATCATTGCTTCCAAGATTGCTGCCCATGCTGCCGACATCGCCAAAGGTGTTCCCGGAGCACGTGATATTGATGATAAAATGGCTGAAGCACGTCAGAAACTTGACTGGGACGCACAGTATGCCTGTGCATTAGACCCTGAAACAGCCAAAGCCATCCGTGACAGCCGAAGCCCGGAAGATGATCATAGTGATACCTGCAGTATGTGCGGAAAATTCTGTGCAGTCAGAAGTATGAATAAAGCTTTGGCCGGAGAATATATTGATATTCTGTAATTCTTGGGATTTAATTTATTAACGGGGAAGCGGCCTCTCAGTCCTTGAAGGAAACAATAATCCTTATCTATTGTTTCCTTCAAGTCGTGACTGGCTGTGAATGTTAATAAATGTGAAGAAGGTGTTGAAAATAGTTAAGCGTCAAAATTATGCGTTGGGTTTTCGAAATTTGCCTGTTTGAGCCGAATGGAGAGTTGCAAATTTCGGAAGCCCGTTTTTAGCGAGTGTGTAAATAATTCTGTGTAAACTAAATACGTGATATGTATCCTCTTGGATTGATGTTAAAATAAATATTAATTCAGGAGGATATTTTTATGGCAAGAAGAAGAAAAATGACACCAGAAAGAAGAGAGTTTATTAACGGCTTATTGGAACACTATCAACCAACCGATGCTCAAGATGTTCAAGAAATGTTGAAGGATCTTTTGGGAGATACCCTGCAAGGAATGCTAGAAGCAGAAATGGATCAGAAACTTGGCTATTCGAAGTATGATTATCAAAATAAGGAGACAGATGATAGCCGGAACGGTTACAGCCATAAAACGGTTACATCTTCGATGGGCGATATTGATCTTGATATTCCCCGTGATCGCAGAGGTGAATTTGAACCACAGATTGTAAAAAAACATCAAACAGATATTTCTAACATTGAAGATCAAGTTCTGTCCATGTATGCAAAGGGAATGACTACCAGAGACATATCAACACACCTTTCTAATGTCTATGGGGTGGATGCATCTGCAGAGATGATTTCTCACATGACAGATCGCATTCTTCCAATTGCCAAAGAATGGCAGAATCGCCCTTTGGAGAAGAAATATGCCATCGTTTTCATGGATGCCATTCATTTTTATGTACGAGAAGATAATAGAACGGTAAAGAAAGCTGTATATGTAGCTATAGGTATCAGACTTTCTGGTCAAAAAGAAGTTTTAGGTATGTGGATTGGCGGTAATGAAAGTGCAAAATACTGGCTTGGTGTACTGAATGAAATCAAAAATAGAGGTGTGGAAGACATCATGATTGTATCTGTTGATGGACTGACTGGTTTTGTGGATGCAATTCATGCAGTTTTCCCATTAGCGGAAATCCAAAGATGTATTGTACATCAGATTCGTTATTCCACTAAGTTTATTTCCTACAAAGATATCAGAGCCTTCATGAAAGACCTGAAACTGGTTTATAAGGCAGATACAGAGCAGCTTGCATTAGAAGCGTTAGATATGCTGGAAGAAAATTGGGGTGGAAAATATCCATCTTCAATAGCGTCCTGGCGTAATAATTGGCCGCAACTTTCTACATATTTCAAATACCCTGGAGAGATTAGGAAACTAATTTATACCACGAATTCCATAGAGAATTTCAATCGTCAATTAAGAAAAGTGACGAAATCAAAAACCATCTTTCCGACAGATGATTCGCTTTTTAAGATTCTGTATCTTGCCATGACCGACATCACAAAGAAATGGACTGGAAAAACATGGGATTGGGGACAGACCTTGGATCAGCTCTGCATATATTTTGGAGACAGAATCCAACCAGAAGATCTCGAATAGAATAAAAAGCAACTATGAGTAAGGGTCAAAAACGCCCGTTTTCAGCGGGCGTTCTTGACATGTCTGCTTATTCATGCTAAATAGTAAATAAGGCTTAAACAGCAATCATGCCATTCAAGCCTAATTCATTTTTTTTAACTTAATGTAAATCATTATGATTTTTTCATTAATCTAAGAGATTTACACAAAATATTTTACACTCTCTTTTTAGCATAATTTTGACGCTTCAGTATTTCCCGCCGACGGAACCTGAACAGGAACGGCTTCCTACTTTTTATGCAGGTCCGGGTCGTCGTGCCTTCCTGAATTAAATAAATCCCAATTTAAATCTCCACCTCAAACGTCAGCCTGTCCAGAATATCTTTCTGCATATCTACTCCCGGATACACCTCGATCAGTTTCAATCCCTTCGGTGTCAGTCTGAACACGCAGCGTTCTGTCACATATAACACCTTTTGTCCATTTTCTATCGCTCGCTTTGCAGAGAAGCTTACACTGTTGACCTTCTCTACGAACTTAGCAATTTCTCCTTCTTTCTGAATCGTCACCACTCCTTTTTTCTGCGTAACCTCCAGACCTTTGGCATCAAATGTCATACAGAACACAACCGTCGGTGTCTTTGCCGTAATATTTGCAAATCCGCCGATTCCGGCAAATGCACCAGGTCCTCTGTGTGCATTGATGTTGCCATATTTGTCAACTTCCAGAGCTCCCATAAAGCAGATGTCCAGTCCTCCGTTATCATATAAGTCGAACTGGTTTGCCATATCATAGACTGACGCTGCACCAATCATAGCTCCAAATGCTTCTCCCGATACCGGAAATCCGCCAATACCACCTGACTCTACCGTAAGGGTTACCATATCCAGCATGCCGCTCTTTCTCGCATACCGGGATACCATCTCTGGGATACCGATTCCGATATTCACGATATCATCCACCCGAAGTTCCTGTGCAGCTCTCTTACCAATGATATTTCCCGTCACACTGTTCTTTTTTGGTTTGGTCGATACATTCTCGATCTTTTCACTCCATGTATACCAGTCCTTGTAAGGAATCTCAAAGCTTCCCGTAAGCGCCGTATACGCTTCGTTTCTCTTTTCCGGCTCTGCCACAACGATTGCATCTACAAGACATCCCGGAATAATGGCGTTACGTGGACGCGACGGTGTATCAACCAGACGGTCTACCTGTACGATAACTTTTCCCCTGTTTGCTTTTACCGCCTGACAGATGGAAAGAGCATCGCCGGACATAAACATATCATCGAATGTGATATTTCCCTTTCTGTCTGCTGCTGTTCCTTTAATCAGTGCGATCGTAATCTTCGGAAGCTTGTAATACAGGAATTCGTCCCCGTCTACTTCTACATGTTTTACCAGTGAATCATCGATGGATATGCGGTTAATACCAGGTCCTTCTCTTCTTGGATCTACGAATATATCCAGTCCGACTTTCGAAAGGGCTCCCGGCAGACCTCCGGCCTGTGCACGGATTGCATGAGAAATACATCCAAGGGGAAGATTATACGCTTCAAAACGGTCCTCCAGCACCAGTTTCTTTGTGCTCATCATGGCTCCGAAATGTCCACAGATCAGTTTGTCTACTGCACCTTCTCTAATATATCCTTCTGCATTATGTTCTTCATCCCAGACACCGAATCCCGCACTGGATACAATCGTCAGATGTGTAGGAGACTGCATCTTCTGATATCTCCGGTAGATTGCTTCATGAAGTTCTGTCGGGTTCTCTATTCCTACAAATGAATTGACACAGATACAGTCTCCATCCCTGATCAGACGGATGGCTTCATCTGCACTCATGATTTCATACATTTTTTCTAACTCCTTTAACCTTTGTACTGACAAAAAATAATTAATTCTATTTTATCTTATTACTCTGCTAAAGTCTAGCATTTCTATATTTTTAACCGATGCTGCTACCAGCACAGGCTTTACCACATATTAGTTGCAATAATTTTAGACCATTTCTCACAACTTTCTTCTTTAATTCCGCTCCCATTAATTCATCATTTATAATGAAAAGAAGTAAAAAAATTTTCAAAATATTTTATCTCTGTCTCCATATTCCGCAATAAATCGACAAGAGTTTTTATCGCAATAAACTCTTGTACCTTCACATTTAACTTTTTTGACCTTTGTGACAAAATATTTTCAAACTCAGTAGCCATATTTTCTTGTATTCTAGAATATGTATTTATTGCTTTCATATCACTCTTCTTTACATAGCATTCAAATTAATTTACTAATCATTTTCAAATTCTAATCTATTATGAATATAATATTTATTATTATATATTTCTTCTTACTTGCTTTCAATCGGTAAATATTTCCATAATTATCAAAAAATAATTTTTAAATTTATATTTCCCAACACGCAAAAAAACCTTGAATCATCCCATTTTCATAGGAAATTCAAGGTTTTTCATTGATTTACATGATAAAATTACGGTTCAAATTCTTATGCGAACTGTAAGATTATGCGTTCATCTGTTTTGCCAACTTTTATTTACTGTTTTCTCAAATGCCCATTTTATAAGGCTTTCTACGCTTTCCTCAATTCTGCTCTTCCATTTTACCCAATTTCCCTTTGGGTAGAAACTTTTCATTCCCGTTGAAAGCAAATTTCTCTTATTTTGCTATGTTGGGTACTCTTTTATGCACACTGGGTAGAGTTTTTATTTTTCTGAACTTTCTGTTTTTCACTCACGCTACCAAACTTTGCTATTTCTTCTTCAAATTTTGTTTCTGTCACATGAGTATATATGTCAATCGTTGTACTGTAATGCTGATGTCCCATTAGCATTTGCACTACTTTAGCGTCCATTCCTTTTTCAAAGCACCTGCTACAAAATGTATGTCGGATTGCATGAGGATAAAGGTCTTTAAATTCTATCGGCTCTCTGTTTTCCTTTACCGCTTCTATTGCTTCTTGAAAATTGATTGCTTTTACTACTTTCTTAATTTCTTTTTCTGCTACATTCCGAATAACTGGACTTCCTAAAGAAGTGGTAAACACCAAGTTATCAAATTCTCCACTTGAACGCCAACGATTTCCATAGGCTTTTTTCTGCCTGTTCTGTTTTTCTTTTTGAGATAACAGAATTTCTTCTGTTTCTGCCATAAACGGAATACTTCTGTATGAATTATGTGTTTTAGGCTTTGTTAGTCGCATAGTCTTTACTCCATTTTCATATTGACAGGATAAAGACCTTTGAATGTTAATACATTTCTTATTCCAGTCTATATCTTCCCATTTCAGACCACCGACTTCCCCAATTCGCATACCCGTCAGAAACATAATGTAAAACATCTCTTTATACCAGTTATGCTCTACTTCCTGCAAAAACCTTGTTTGCTCTGCCATTGATAAGAAACGTCTTTCTGCTGTTTTATTTTCCCAAGGTACATTGATTTCAAAACATGGATTGATGTCTATAATACGATTATTCTTTGCAGACTCCAAACACTCCCGAACTCTGCCTAAAGCATCTCGCATACTGGAAGACGCTCTCCCCTGCTTATTCATATCGTTAATGACACGTTGAATATCCAAGTTCCGTATATCTGTCACTTTCATATTCCCTATTGCTTTTCCAAATGTATTATAATATTTGCTACGCATAGGAAACACGCTTGTTTCCTTGATATTAGGAATTTTATAATTTGCAAACCATTCCTCAAACCATTCATTCAGCGTTATTTTCTGACGTTTCATATCAATATTATTTCTTGCTTCTTCTTTTGCCTTTTCAAACAATATTTTTAATTTCTTCAAATCAACATCATACAAGTTAATGTCTATTCCGTTTATCTTTGCTCTTGCTTCGTATCTACCGTCCTTTCTTTGACGTAAACCTGTTCCTAATTCTTTTCCTTTTAAATCTTTACCCATAATCTCTACCCTTTCTATCAATCAAATATTTTGATAAATAAAAAGGGAACTTCTGTGATTTTAACCATATACTACTATAAGTTCGCCTCCTTTTCAATCAGAACTTCAATAACTTTTTGCTTGTTGCTCTAGCCATGTGTCTAATAATCTTCTGTTCGCATACCACCGATACCCAATCTTCATGGAAAACGGACAGTTTCTACTTTTCAAGAGTTCTCTTGTCTTTGTTTCTCCAAGTCCAAGATACTCACTTACTTCCTTTAAATTTAATAATGCTTTTTCTATACGATTATCCCCTTTCCTCTAATCTTCTTGCTTTTATGTAATCATCATACAACTGTTTCTGTGTGATATTCATTTCTCCATTTGCTACAAGATTACCGATATAATCCCTTTTCTCTATCTTTCCAACCTCTGCAAACAGTTTCAAAGACGGAGCAACATACTTTTCTAACCATTCCCACACCTTTTGTAAACTTTTCTTCTGTGGTTGCATGGTAAGTTTAACCTTACCTATATCTTTCATCAGTTCCGCCCACGCTTGATAGGTTGGGTAAAGCCTTTTTCGTGTTGTCATGCTGTCTGTCGGCTTTTCTAAAAATCGTATTTTGCTGTTCAATACTTCCATTGCCAGTCCTGCCACATCTCTATATCTCAATAATTCCTGTACTAC
The DNA here is from genome assembly GCF_025150085.1 of Dorea longicatena. NCBI lineage: Bacteria > Bacillati > Bacillota > Clostridia > Lachnospirales > Lachnospiraceae > Dorea > Dorea longicatena. The sequence goes on along the minus strand of NZ_CP102280.1, from coordinate 1,208,159 downwards.
GCTAACTGCCATTTCCTGCCGAAATCTCAACTCATATCTATTCCAATTTTCATCTAATTCTGTTCCATACTTTTTATTCTGTTCATATCCCTTTTCATAAAATACCAATCTCAAATTACTGGCTGAACTGCCGAGATAAAGACTGCCACCTTTACTCTGAAACACTTCCTCTTTCAGTTCTCCCGAATCGTGAAAATCTATATCCCTTAGTTTTGTGGAAAGCAATCCCTCTTTTGTCCGTATAATCAAATCGGGAATACTCAAATACGGTTTTCTATCATCTATCGCTAAATCAATCCGAGGAAAATTGATGTGATACTGACAAACTCTGTTTAAGAAATCAAACCATGTTTCCTCATTGAGTTGTAAAAAATTCTCATAGTTACGACAGCCTTTCCCACTCATTAAGATCTGAAAGCCTTGATACTGTGCATTTCCTGTCGGCTTTAGCACCTTGATATTATCGAAGATTGCCACAACCTCATGTCCTGCAATCCCTTTTTCATAGCCTGTTACCGTCATAAGTTCCAAAGGTATTCTCAACACATCTTCTATGACTGCTTCTAACGGAACTTCCTTAATGGTTATCTGACACCAATCTATCAAGGCACTTAATTCTTCTTTCTGCCGTATTACTCCCCTGTTAGTGTAGGGGAGTTCTGGAAGAAAACTTCCGCTTCTTTCTTCCAAATTTATCAAACCTCCTTATCTGCAATGGCGTTGCCATTGCCCTGCCCTCAACCTGCCGTTTGGTACGTCAGAACGAGGACAGGAACTTTGACCGCCTACATATTTTTATTTGGAACAGGGCGGATACCCTTACAGGTAATCTTCTCCACTAATACAGGAAAGTTTCCTCTCTGCACATAAGGGGCATAAACTGGTTCTCCCAGTTCCACCACAGCATAAGGCTCAATCTTCGGAAGTTCCGTTGCTTCCAAGCGAATATCCACGCTGTTCCCAAGCTTCATACTTCCAAGATGAAGTTTTAAGGCTTCCACTTCCTCTGTTTTCTTCTTACTGTCTTTATCATAGCGGTAACAGTTATCCGCACCCATGAAACGAAGTTCTCCAAATGCTTCTTTTACCTGTTCTTTTGTCAATGTAATCTGCATACACGTTCCTTTCTCCCCGTTGAACCGATAGGTCAGTTTCTCATATTTTCAATTTCTTATTACGACGTCGTTTGTGGTTCAGTTATTTCTGAACTTAATTGTATATTAGCACAGACATATTTGTTTTGCAATAGGAAGTTTAGTTTTTTATAAACTTTTTATTTTCTTTTTTCTGAACTTGTGGTATAGTGTCCTTAGACGATAAGATATGAAAAGTTATAACGAGATATGGAAAGAGAGGGTTTTCAGATGAATACAATCGCAGAACGGATTAAATTTGCCATGAAAGCAAAAAATAAAAAACAAGTAGATATAGTCAAAGATACAGGTATCAGCAAAGGGGCGTTTAGTTCCTATCTTTCGGGACAATACAACCCCAAAGCCGATAAAATGGAACTGATCGCCGACTCCTTAGATGTAGATTTGCGTTGGCTTTACGGACAAAATGTGCCTATGGAACATACAAGTCAAAACGATAACGCCCTGCAATATGTCTTTTATAACAACTCCTGCTCTGAGTATCTTCTTGATGATTTAGATGATATATATATCGCCATGATGACACAATATGCCGCCCTCATTCCACGCTTTTATGTCCTTGTCAATCGTGCTGGAAATGCAATGCACATACTGCCACTATTTTTGAAAGAGGATAGTTCCCAATTCTATGAATGCCCGTCTGATTTCTTTTATTCCGACAGGCATACAATTTTTACAAGAGATTTTGAAAGCATTCACATGGTATTAACAACCGCCACGATTTACTATTATGGAATTGATACAGCAACCTATGAACCGAAAGTTACCATGCTCTCCTACTCACAGACTGACGACTGCTTTCATATCGACAACGGAATACAAGACGGTCACATAAAAGCATTTGAAAAGGAACTGGAGAAAGAAGCACTTTACTTAAAGCATAACGCCCAGTAACAGACAAGAGGACTTGCAAGGTTTCCGACCTTTCAAGTCCTCTGCTGTATCATGGTGCTGTTGGCTGTGTCCGTTCCGTCAAGGACTGCCCTACGGCGTATCGGCTACGCCTTGTTCCTTGACCTCACTACATTTTCTCTTTTTCTTGACACAACAAAAGCCTGCACGAATTTTCTTCAATCCGACAGGCTCTCATTCTTTCACATACTCTATCAGTTCTTCTATTCCACACTCCAAGTAACTGCACAGTTTACAGATTAGTTGTGCGTCTAATCTCTGAAATTCATTTCTGCAATAACGATTAAAATTAGACCTCGGTATATCCAATTCCTTACAAATGGTATTCTTACTAATTCCTTTTTCTTTCAGCAGTTCCTCTATGTGAAGTTCCAAATGTCCATACTTCATTGCCTCACCTCTACATAAAAGTATATTCAATAAATCTTTATGTAGTAATTCACTATATAGTGAGGTACTATATACTTATCCCTATAACTATACAGAAACAGAGGTATATCAAAATGAAAAAGAAATTGTTATTTGCCACTATTATTCTAGTCTTGCTTGCAGGCATTCTCTATTACATTAGCTTGCCCGATTATCTTGTATTTAACAGTATGTCATTCAGCAATGGGGCTAATCGTGATACCGAACTACAAGTTATTGTATATCAATACTGGAATACAGATGAAGTAATAGCGGAAATCGAAGCAGAACATAATCAAATCAACGGAACTCCTACTATTCTTACAATCAATCTGTATCACTCTAAATGGTCTTTTCGCAATGGATATGAACCATTTTATAGTACCACTATCAATTATAATTAAAAAGAAAAAGCAGACAGTCAATAAAAAAACTGTCTGCAATAATATGGAATTTACCCCTTTAACCCTCTCGCCTGTCTATCCATATCTTCAATAACAATATCATAGATTTCTCCGATTTGAGAACAATATTCTAACACTTTCCATGGCTCATTTGTATGAAAATGAATTTTAATCAATTCTTCATCTCCAACCGCCAATAAGCAATCTCCTTTAAAATTATTTGTGAAATATTCATTTATTTTATCTTCATCAAGATTTTCGCCTTCAATCAAAAGTTGAGTATCATATCTAAATTCTAACATCCTATTATCCTCCAAATTCACATTTTTCAATTTTACAAACTGAAGTTTATCAGATTGTGTACTTCATAGGGGTAAACCTAATCCCGTCTATTTCTTGCTCGTCTGATTGTGGCTTAAATCCGATATGAAGATAAAATGGCTTACCGTATGGTGACGAATTTAAAGTAATCTCGTGCAACTTTGGAGCATCTTTCAAAATATCTGCTAAAAGATACTGAAAAATTGAAGTAGCTACACCTTGACGATGATATTCTTTCTTTGTGAATGCTAAGTTGATATGCTTCCTGTTTGAATACATACCGATAATTCCAATCATTTTACCCTTGTCAAACGCCGCATATATAGGGCAGATACCTTGTTGACATTTTGAAATAAATTCATCATTTTCAACTATATCTCGCTTGAATGTTTCAATTCCCTCCGGTTTATAGTCCGGTGCTTCAAATTGTAAAAACACTTCTAATGCTAAAGCAAGGGCTTCCATTACTTCATTGCTATGTATTTTTCGTATTTCATACATATCTCCACCTCAAATTCTAATTTGTTTATTTCTCTTATTCTAGCATATTCCCCAATCTTTAACATTATTTTTTTAAAAAATTTGAGGGCATATTGCAAAATGCAATACACCCTCAACACTCACAGCGTTCCCTTTCTATTTTTAAACAACAAGTAAATTCCTCGTTAAGAGGTTGGGTAAATTTCTTTACCCAATACCCTACCCAATCTGTACCCAAAATAGCACGATATTTTGTGAGATTTTACAGTAGTTCATAACACTTGTCAAAATAGGCAGAAACCGCTTAAATACGCTATTTAATTTGCTTTTTACCAGTCTTGCGATTGATAAATTAGTTTCCCATCTGAGCTGCAACTTCAGCTGCGAAGTCTTCGTTCTTCTTCTCAAGACCTTCACCTGTCTCGAAACGAACGAATCTCTTAACTGTCATGTTAGCTCCGTTCTCTTTTGCTACCTTCTCTACGTATTTAGCTACTGTAAGGTCGCTGTCCTGAACGTATACCTGGTCTAACAGACAGATCTCTTTCATCTCTTTGTTGAGACGTCCGATAATCATCTTCTCGATGATGTTATCTGGTTTGTTAGGATTCTCCTGTTTAGCCTGAGCAAGAAGAATCTCTTTTTCATGCTCTAAGAAAGAAGCATCAACTTCATCACGTGAAGTATATTTTGGAGACATAGCTGCAACCTGCATAGCTACGTTCTTCAGACAAGCTTTGATCTCGTCGTTAACAACATCTGTATCAGCCTCTACGAGAACACCGATACGTCCGCCTCCATGGATGTAATCTACTACACAGCCGTCTGTAACGATTTTCTCAAATCTTCTGATGCTCAGTTTTTCTCCAATTACAGAGATTTTTTCATTTAATGCATCCTGAACTGTCTTAGAAGCATCTTCGTTCCAAGCCTCAGCCATGAATCCTTCCATATCTGTTGATTCAGAAGCGATTGCCTGATTAACAACAGCTTTAACGAATCCCTGGAATTCAGCATTCTTAGCAACGAAGTCTGTCTCTGAGTTAACTTCTACGATAGCTGCTGTCTTGTCTTCTTTAACATCAGCCATAACAATACCTTCTGCTGCGATACGTCCGGCTTTTTTAACAGCCTTAGCTTCTCCGTTCTTTCTTAAGAACTCGATAGCTGCATCCATATCACCATCTGTTTCATTAAGAGCTTTCTTGCAGTCCATCATTCCTGCACCAGTCATCTCTCTTAATTCTTTTACCATCTTAGCTGTAACTGCCATGATCTTATCCTCCAATTATGTTTTTTAAGAATCTTATTCTTCTACTGCTGCTTCTTCAGCTTCTTCAACATACTCTTCTTCGCCTGCAACACCCTGGTTAGCTTCTACTACAGCGTCAGCCATCTTAGAAACGATCAGTTTTACAGCACGGATAGCATCGTCGTTTCCAGGAATTACATAATCAAGTTCTTCTGGATCACAGTTAGTATCAGCGATACCGATAAGTGGAATTCCAAGTGTGTGTGCTTCCTGAACACAGATTCTTTCCTTTTTAGGATCTACTACGAAAATAGCGTCTGGAAGTGTCTTCATGTCTTTGATTCCGCCAAGGTTCTTCTCAAGTTTATCCCATTCTTTCTTTAACTGGATAACTTCTTTCTTAGGCAGTACATCAAATGTTCCGTCTTCTGACATTCTCTCGATGTTTTTCAGACGAGCGATTCTGCTCTTGATTGTCTTGAAGTTTGTAAGCATTCCTCCAAGCCATCTTTCATTTACATAGTACATTCCGCAACGTTCAGCTTCTACTTTGATAGCATCCTGAGCCTGTTTCTTAGTACCTACAAAAAGGATTGATCCGCCTTCTGCAGCGATATCAGCTACTGCCTGGTAAGCTTCATCTACTTTACCTACAGATTTCTGAAGGTCAATGATGTAGATACCATTTCTCTCTGTGTAGATATAAGGAGCCATCTTAGGGTTCCATCTTCTTGTCTGATGTCCAAAGTGAACACCTGCTTCTAAAAGTTGCTTCATTGAAATAACGCTCATGTTTCTTTCCTCCATTGGTTTTTTACTTCCGCATATGTTGTTATACGTCCCCGAAACCGTCCTGTTACCAGGCTTTGGCACCATCGGGACAAGCCTATGCGTGATTTTTTGCGACTTTTTAATATTACCATAAAGGTTGTCTGTTTGCAAGGATTTTCCTTTTATTTTTCTGCAAACTTTAGCATAAAAAATAAAAAACCGAAACCAGTTACCTGATTCCGGTTTTTATTTTATTTACTTTTCATTATCTACGCACATAGATCATACCAGACTGTACCGGTCCGACTTTTACAACATCTCCTGTGTGCGGAGCATGAATCATCTGACCATTTCCGATATAAATACCACAATGTGTTGCTGTTGTTACAACATCACCAGGCTGTGGGTTGCTTACCCTTGTCCATCCCATAAATGTAAGAGTTGTACCAAGACGTGTATAGCTTCCTGTCAGACAGTAGCTTACGAATCCTGAACAGTCAAAACTGCTCGGTCCGCATGCACTCCATACATAAGGTTTTCCAAGCTGGCTGTATGCTCTGCTTACGATCGTGCCACCATTTGCATTCGATCCGCTTGTTGTATTGCTGCTTGTATTATTACCTGACGGCTTTGTTGTACTACTGCTTGTATTATTACCTGATGGTCTCGTTGTATTACTTGTGTTATTTTTGTTGCTCGTTGTATTGTTGCTTGTTGTAGAATTATGTCTGTTAGATGAAGTACTGTTATTAGCTGCAGATGCCTGCTGCTTCTTTGCAGCCTCTTTTGCAGCCTTTTCTGCTGCTTCTTTTGCCGCTCTCTCCGCTGCTTCCTTTGCTGCCGCTTCTGCTGCTGCCTGAATCTCTGAATCAAGATTTGCAACTTCTGCTGATTTGGAAGTAATGAGGTTATTCAGGTTATCACCCTGCTTCTCATATTCAGCCTGCTTGCTTTCCAGTTCTTTCTGATCTTTTTCAAGACTGTCCTTCAAATCTGAAATCTGCTGCTTTGTCTCTACATATTCCTGTAACTGTTTTCTGTCATAACTATGTACATTCTGAACATACTCTGCTTTGCTCAAGAGATCTGTAAAATCATCCGATGTGACCAATGTTTCAAACGCTGAATCATTACCGGCTTCGTACATATATTTAATACGCTTCTTCATTGCTGCATACTGTTCTTTTTCTTTCTTCTGCGCAACTACCAGATCACTCTGTGCTTTTGTAATATCCTCACCTGTCTGGATCAATTCACTTTCCAGTGTATTAACCTTTCCCATCAATGTTGTAAGCTGTGACTGTAACGAACTGACTTCATTCTGTTTTGATGCTTTTTCCTTCTTCAAATCATCGACAGACGGTGCTGCCAGAACCGGTGTTACAATCATTGAACTTGTCACCACTGCTGTGATCAATCTGATTCCGTGTTTATTCATACTCACTCTTCTTTCTTATTTGTTTTAATTATTTTCCCCTCGTCATGAGAACAATCTCTCACATCTGTTCCCTATTATAGCGCACACAAATACAAATTGCAACATTTTTTAATATTTTTGTAACATTTAGCAGGCCGGAACATATGATTCCGGCCTGTTTCTTCTTATTATAAATTGTACTCGCAGATTATTCAAGAATTTTTCATCTTTATCTTATTTTCCAGTTCTGTTCAGACACATAATCGTTTACTGCACATACATATTCGTATATCCCATCAGACTGATATCCACTTCTCTTGCCGCTTCACGGCCCTCACGGATTGCCCATACAACCAGCGATTGTCCTCTGTGCATATCTCCTGCCGTAAATACATTTTTCACATTCGTGTCATATTTTCCCGGCGCGGTTTTCACATTCGTACGTTCATTTACTTCCACACCAAATGCTTTCGTGACATAGTCCTGACTTCCAAGGAATCCGGCTGCGATTAATACAAGATCTACATCTACTGTATATTCACTTCCGGCTACTTCCGTCATCATCATACGTCCTGTCTTTTCATTTTTCTTAGGCTCTAATTTTACCAGAACTGCCTTGCAGACTTTTCCATTTTTGTCTTTTTTGAATTCTTTTACTGTTGTCTGGTAGACTCTCGGGTCATGTCCGAAGACAGCGGCAGCTTCCTGCTGTCCGTAGTCCGTCTTGCAGACTCTCGGCCATTCCGGCCAAGGGTTCATCTCGGTACGTTCATCCGGAGCTTTCGGCATCATCTCAAGCTGCAGCACACTCTTGGCTCCGTGTCTCATGGATGTTCCCACGCAGTCATTTCCGGTGTCTCCGCCACCGATGACCATAACATTTTTCCCTTTTGCGGAAATGTATGTACCGTCTTTCAGGTTTAGATCATAGGTTCCGTCTGCATTCTGTTTTGCATTTTTCCAGAGTGCTTTTGTGGTTGATTTCAGGAAATCCACTGCAAAATAGATTCCTTCGGCTTCTCTTCCCGGAACTTTTATATCTCTTGGGTTGGATGCACCGCAGCAAAGAACCACACGATCAAATTCTTTTAATAATGTAGCCGCTTTCTTATCTTTTCCGATATTACATCCGATCACGAACCGGATTCCTTCTTCTTCCATAATCGCAATCTTCCGGTCAATGAACTGCTTTTCCAGTTTCATATTCGGGATGCCGTAACGGAGAAGTCCACCGATCTTATCCTCTCTTTCAAAGACCGTCACACTGTGACCTCTTCTGTTCAGCATATCGGCCGCCGCAAGTCCGGATGGCCCCGATCCTACAATCGCTACCTTCTTTCCGGTTCTTACTTTCACCGGTTTTGCCGTTGCGTAACCTTTTTTATATGCATTTTCAATAATGCTGTATTCATTCGCCTTACTTGAAACTGCCTCTCCGTTCAGTCCACATGTACATGCCGCCTCACAAAGTGCCGGGCAGACTCTGGATGTAAATTCCGGAAAGTTATTCGTCTTTTTCAGTCTGTAATATGCCTCTTCCCAGTTCTCGTGAAAGATCAGATCATTCCACTCCGGTACAAGGTTATGAAGCGGGCAGCCACTTGCCATTCCCATCAGCATCTGACCGGACTGGCAGAACGGTACGCCGCACGCCATACATCTGGCTCCCTGCAGTTCCTGTTCTTCTTTTGACAGAGGTGTATGAAACTCTTTAAAATGCTTAATTCGTTCTTTTGGATCTTCAGCCGGCTTATCCTGTCTGTCATAATCCATAAATCCTGTTGCTTTTCCCACTGTTCTTCCCCCCTATCTTCCTTCTTTGATCGCATAAAATGCTTCTGTCTTTGCCTGTTCACTGCTCATGCCCTGTTCTTCCATCTGAAGAATCGTTGTCAGCATCCGCTCATAATCGATTGGAATGATCTTCTTGAATTTTGGAAGGTATTCTGTAAAGTTATCCAGGATCTTCTTACCAAGTTCGGAATTGGTATTGGCAACATGTTCTTCGATCATGCTCTTTAATTCTCCGACATCCATCTTGGTTGTCACATGTTCGATATGGACCATCTCTTTATTGACTCTTGTATAGAGATCATTTTCCATATCCAGTACATAAGCGACACCGCCGCTCATGCCGGCTGCGAAGTTTTTACCTGTTCCACCAAGAACAGCTACACGCCCGCCTGTCATATATTCACATCCGTGATCTCCGACACCTTCCACAACAGCTGTTGCGCCGGAGTTACGCACTGCAAATCGTTCTCCTGCCACACCGTTGATGAATACCTTACCACTTGTCGCACCGTAGAGTGCAACGTTACCGATGATGATATTCTCTTCGGCTTTATAACGGATTCCTTTCGGCGGATATACGACAAGTTTACCACCTGACAATCCTTTACCGAAGTAGTCATTACTGTCACCTGTAAGTTCCAGTGTCAGTCCCTTTGGAATGAATGCACCAAATGACTGTCCGCCGGCACCTTTACAATGTACTACATAACTGTCTTCATCCAGACCTTCCGGATATCTTCTTGTAATCTCTGAACCAAAGATCGTTCCGAATGTACGGTTTGTATTTGTTACATCTATTTCAATGCTTCTCTTCTGTTTCTTTTCTACAGCAGGAAGAAGTTCTTTTACCAGAACTTTTTCATCCAGTGTCTTTTCAAGTTCAAAGTCAAAGACTTTCTTCGGATTGAAGGTCATCGGTGTCTTTGTGCCTTCATAAGGATTATCCAGAATCTGCTCCAGATTCAGTGTGGATGCACGTTCTGATGTTGGCACATCCTTCACCTTCAGAAGATCTGTTCTTCCTACCAGTTCATCCAGTGTACGGACACCGAATTTTGCCATATATTCACGAAGTTCCTGTGCGATAAAGCGCATGAAGTTCACAACATATTCCGGTTTTCCGCGGAAACGCTTTCTAAGTTCCGGATTCTGTGTTGCAACTCCGACCGGGCAGGTATCCAGATTACATACACGCATCATTACACATCCCATTGTTACCAGCGGTGCGGTAGCAAATCCGAATTCTTCTGCTCCAAGGATGGCTGCGATCGCCACGTCACGGCCGCTCATCAGCTTACCGTCTGTCTCGATGCGGACTCTTTCTCTCAAACCATTCTGGATCAGCGTCTGATGTGTCTCGGCAAGTCCAAGCTCCCATGGAAGTCCGGCATTGTGAATCGAACTTCTTGGTGCCGCACCGGTTCCTCCGTCATATCCGGAGATCAGTATCAGTCCGGCTCCTGCTTTGGCAACACCGGCTGCTACAGTACCAACGCCGGCTTCTGATACCAGTTTCACCGTAATCCTTGCATCTTTATTCGCATTCTTGCAGTCATAAATGAGCTGTGCAAGGTCCTCGATGGAATAGATATCATGATGTGGCGGTGGCGAAATCAGACTGACTCCCGGTGTAGAATGACGGGTCTTGGCAATCCATGGATATACCTTTCCTCCCGGCAGATGTCCGCCTTCTCCTGGTTTCGCTCCCTGTGCCATCTTGATCTGGATTTCCTGTGCACTTACCAGATATCTGGAAGTTACACCGAATCGTCCGGAAGCGACCTGCTTGATTGCGGAACAGCGGTTGGTATCCAGTCGTTCAATTTCTTCTCCCCCTTCACCACTGTTGGATTTACCATGTAACTGGTTCATCGCGATTGCCAGTGTCTCATGTGCTTCTTTGGAAATAGAACCGTAAGACATGGCCCCTGTCTTGAAGCGTTTTACGATCTCATCTACACTTTCTACTTCTTCAATCGGAATGCCTTTCTTCGGATAATTAAATTCCAGCTGTCCACGTATATTAATATGTTCTCCCTCTGCATTAACCATATCCGTATACTGTTTGAACATATCATAATCACCACGTCTTGTAGATTCCTGAAGCATATGGATCGTCTGTGGATTATAGAGATGTCTCTCTCCACCACTCTTTAACTTATGCTGTCCGACGCTGTTCAGTGTCATATCAACTTCCAGTCCAAGCGGGTCAAATGCCTGAGAATGGCGTGCGATATAATCCGCCGCAATTTCTTCGATTCCGATGCCGCCGATACGACTGACCGTGTCCGTAAAATACTTGTCAATGAATTCCTGTTTCAGTCCGATTGCCTCAAAAATCTTAGCTCCCTGATAAGACTGGATTGTAGAAATACCCATCTTGGATGCAATCTTTATAATTCCTCCCAGCACTGCATTGTTATAATCATCAACTGCCGCATAATAGTCTTTCTGAAGCATATCGGTATCAATAAGCTGTTTGATGGATTCATGTGCAAGATACGGGTTGATCGCACATGCACCATAACCGATCAGTGTCGCAAAATGATGTACTTCTCTTGGTTCTCCCGTCTCCAGAACAATTCCCACAGACGTACGTTTCTTCGTACGTACCAGATGCTGCTGCAATCCGGAAAGTACCAGAAGTGACGGCATTGCCACATGATATTCATCCACTCCTCTATCTGAAAGGATCAGGATGTTAGCCCCTTCGCGGATAGCTCTGTCAACTTCGATGAACAGATAATCAATTGCTTTTTCAAGGCTTGAATTCTTATAATAGATTGTCGGGATCTCTGCAACCTTGAATCCGTCTTCTTTCATATTTTTAATCTTCAGAAGGTCTGTCTCTGTAAGGATCGGGTTGTTGACCTTCAACATCTTACAGTTCTCTGCTTTTTCTTCCAAAAGGTTACCATCTTCGCCAATATAAACCGTTGTGGATGTAACGACCTTCTCACGGATGGCATCGATCGGAGGGTTGGTTACCTGTGCAAAACGCTGTTTGAAATATCCGAACAGATTCTGATGCATATCTGATAATACCGCAAGCGGTGCATCGATACCCATAGCAGCCGTTCCTTCCGCACCATTCTTCGCCATATTCAGGATGGATGTCTTTACTTCTTCATAAGAATATCCAAATGCTTTCTGAAGTCTTCTGCATTCTTCTGCCGTATAAGAAGGAACTTTCTGATTCGGGATCTTCAGATCTTTTAACTCGATCAGATTGTTGTCCAGCCATTCACCATATGGCTGTCTGCTTGCGTAAGTCTCTTTCAGTTCTTCGTCATCAATGACTTTTCCTTTTTTGATATCAACCAGAAGCATCTTGCCAGGATGCAATCTTTCTTTTACTACAATTTTCTCCGGTGGAATATCTAAAACACCAACCTCTGAGGAAAGGATCAGTGTATCGTCATCCGTAATATAATATCTGGATGGGCGCAACCCGTTTCTGTCAAGTACGGCTCCCATGCAGTCACCGTCACTGAACAGAATGGACGCAGGTCCGTCCCATGGTTCCATCATGGTTGCATAATACTGATAGAAATCTTTCTTTTTCTGGGAAAGGTTTCTGTTGTTCGCCCATGGTTCCGGAATTGCGATCATTACTGCAAGCGGAAGATCCATGCCACTCATAACCATGAACTCAATTGCATTGTCAAGCATTGCTGAATCGGAACCGCTGGTATTAACTGCCGGAAGTACTTCGTGAAGTTTTCCTTTCATACACTCAGATTCCATATTCTCTTCTCTGGCACGCATCTTGTCCGTGTTGCCACGGATGGTATTGATCTCACCGTTATGTACAATGAAACGGTTCGGATGTGCTCTCTCCCAGCTTGGATTCGTGTTCGTACTGAATCTGGAATGAACCAGTGCGATCGCAGAGTCATAATCAGGATCCTGCAGATCCGGGAAGAACAGACGAAGCTGATCTACCAGGAACATTCCTTTATAAGCGATAGTACGGCTGGAAAGGGATGCCACATATGTATCATCTGCACTCTGCTCAAATACACGTCTTACAATGTAAAGCTTACGGTCAAAATCAATACCCTGTTCTACTTTCTTTGGCCTTTCAATAAATCCCTGCATAATGCACGGCATACATTCAACTGCTCTGCTTCCAAGTACATCTGCCTTTACCGGAACTTCTCTCCATCCAAGGAAATTCATTCCTTCGTTTTTGACGATGACTTCAAAAATCTTCTTTGCCTGATTCTTTTTTAATTCGTCCTGCGGGAAGAAGAACATTCCCACTCCGTAATCTCTTTCAGAACCTAAAAAGATGCCGAGAGGTTTACAGACTTTAGAGAAGAATCTGTGAGAAACTTGTAATAAGATTCCAACTCCATCACCTGTCTTACCTTCGGCATCCTTGCCAGCTCTATGTTCAAGATTTTCAACGATTTTCAATGCGTTTGCCACTGTATCGTGACTTTTCTGTCCTTTGATATTAACGATCGCACCGATTCCACAATTATCATGTTCGAATTCGGAACGATACAGTCCATGATGCTGGACTACATTTCCTTCTTTCATACACCTGTTCCTTTCTTTTGTTTTTTCCTACTATATCACAAGGCTTTACTATTGTAAAGAGGAAAATTTCCCCAAATTGTCAGATTATTAGTCTTCTTTATGTTTCGTACAAAAAAATCTGACAATTTACATTGTCAGATTTTCATTTTCAGTCTTTAACTCCGGTTTTTCTTCAATCCGCTGGATCAGAACAAACATTGTTGATGCGATCATTGCACATACAACCGTAATCACACCGATCCGCATGTTATCTTTCAACATCCAATTATAGAGTCCGTATCTGGTAGCCAGTACAGACAACAGGTTCATCGCCATATGTGCTGCTGCCGGTGCCTTCAGCGAACCGTATTTTTCATATACATATGCCAACATCAGTCCCAGTAAAAATCCATAAAGCATCTGTACCAGATTCACATGTAATACACCAAATACAACTGATGAATAAACCATCGCATATACAAACGAACTTTCCTTTTCCATTCTTCTGAAGAACAGTCCTCTGAATACGTATTCTTCACAAATCGGAACCAGTACTGCCAGACATAAGATCTGTATAGCAAGCGGCGCCGAATACATGGCATTCATCGTTGTCTTGTAGCTTGCATCTACCGCAGACAGATTCCCGATGATGATCAGGTTATTCAGTCCCAGGCTCATGGCAAGTGCCATAATAAGCGCCGCCGGATATTTCCACAAAGGTGCTTTTTTATCCGGTATGATACCTGCTTTTTTCTCTTTCTTTCTGTCACCGTGATACAAAATTGCCATCACAGGAATCGTAACAAGCGCTGACAGACCTTCCACCCATGTTGTATAATCAATATATTTATTCAACATCTTCTCATAAAAGCCCATCAGCTTATTCTGATCAGACATCAATGCTTCTAATGCCGCCTGCGTCTGATAATGCGTCTTCATATATGCCACCATCATGGCCGCCATGACTACCATGCCTACACCGATTCCAATTCCCCATTTGATCAGGAGTGGACCCCACATCTTCCAGAAACGCTTTCCCGGTGTCTCAATTGGCTTTCGCTTTTTATCCTGCTCCTGGTGATAATGGTATCCTGGCTGGTCGTGTCCGTTCTGCCATTCTTCCATAATTATCCTCACTTTCATCTGTTGCTTCGTATCATATACTGTTCTATTCTACTTCTGCGTGAGGAAACATGCAATAAAAAAACTATAAACTTTTTACAATTTAATCTTAACTACATCAACATCCAGATTCCATAAGAATTTATCCAGATCCTTAAAGGATATGAATACTGTTGCTGTATTTTCCAGTGGATGAATTCCCATACTTTTACATCTGCTTAAGTTTTTATCGATAAAGAATTCCACCGCATGTTCCGTATCGTTCATCAGGGCAAAAGGTGTAACGCTTCCCTGTTTTACACCAAGATATTTTTCCAGACGTTCTTCGGAAGCAAAGCTTAATGTTCCTGCCCCAAGCTGTCTTCCCAGTGCCTTCAGATCTACCTTTGTCTTCTCATCAGCTGTGATCAGGAAATGTCTCTTTCCCTTTGAATCTCTTAAGAATAAGTTCTTACACAATGTTCCTTTTTCCGGGAGTCCCAGCCGGTCCATATCCTCCATTGTATGCACGGGCTCGTGTTCTACCACCTCGTACTTAATTCCCATCTTGTTTAACGCATCATATACTCGCTGTTTCTGGTCTTCCATGCTGTTACTCCTTTCTAATTCGAATAGTGTACTACAATATTGGCAGTCACCATTCCCTTTCCAGTATTTTTATACACATAATCATCAAAAGCATTATACGAAGCCGCATCTCCGGCTTTCAGCACATATTCATGATCTTTAAAGATCAGTGTCAATTCTCCGGAATACACGGTAATGAATTCTCTCGTACCATTCATCTGGCGGTTCGCCTGCATCATGCCTCCCTCGTCAAATTCCAGGTCAAATATCTCAAAATCCTGTCCTTCCCGGAAGCTGAAAATCGGATAAAGACGATATCTTCCATCATCACCCGCCAAAGGATCTACTTCTTTCTTGCCAGTTCCGAAAAACGGCTGCGGTTTATCTGCGGTAAATGCCGTTACCGGTACTTTCAATCCCAGTGCCAGCTTATACACCGTCGATATCGTAGGATTCACTTCTCCTCTTTCCAGCTGACTTAACATACTTTTGCTGATTGTGGTAAGGGATGACACCTGTTCCAGACTCAGTCCTTTTCCTTTTCGGATATCTTTCAGATTCTCTGCGATCAATTCATTCAAACGATCCAATTCATGTCCCTCCCTTTTGCAAAATTCCTGTATATAGAATTTTTATCTATTATATTGCATATTTTTTTTAAAGTAAAGAGACTGCAGAACTTTATTCCTGATTTTGTCTGCAATCTCTTTTATTTCAGCATCTATTTACTTTAAGTCAATATAATTGTGACTTAAAAGTTCTTCTACAACTGCTTCATAGCGATCCAGTTTCTCTGCTTTCCGGATCTTTTTCAGCTGTTTTTCCTTATCCGGGAACAATGTCCCAAGATAACACCAGAGTTCTTTCATCTTGAACAGCACATTCTTATCCCCACAGCTTACCTCCTGGTAATCCTGATAGATCTGATCATGGAACGCTCTTAATTTCTTCGCATCGATCTTTTTTTCTCCGGATTCCATGATTTCAATCAGTTCCGGATTTCTCAAAATTCCGCGCCCCAGCATGATACAGGAGGCCTCTGGAAACCGCTTCTTTAATTTTTCCATATCCTCTGTTGTAAAAATATCACCGTTATAACACAACGTGTGCTTACATTCCTTCACTGCATCCGCAAATGCATCCAGATCCGGATGTCCTTTATAAAACTGCTGCTGTACTCTCGGATGTACGATCAGCTCTTCCAACGGATACTGGTTATAAATCCTCAAAAGTTCTCCCCACTCATCTGCATCAAATTTTCCGATTCTTGTCTTTATGGATATCTTCACATCTGCTTTTGCATAAATCTCATCCAGAAACCAGTTCAGTTCTTCTGTGTGGATCAGAAATCCCGAGCCGCGTCCTTTCGATACTACCGTCTTGGACGGACAGCCAAGATTCAGGTTCACCTCATCATATCCATACCCTTTTAACTTTTCTACCGTATCCAGAAATCCCTTTGCGTCATTTGTCAGGATCTGCGGAACCAGGTTCATCCCCGGATTGTGTGCCGGCAGAATATCATTCTTCTCTCTCGTATTAAAATCCTTTTTGGTATGCGGAACCAGAAAAGGAGTGAAATATTTCTCCATCGGACGGTAATGTGTATGATATGCTCTCCTGTATATATAAGTTGTAATTCCTTCTAATGGCGCAAGATAATACTTCACCTTTGTATCCTCCTGATCATTATCATTTTATTGTTCTGTCCGCGGCGGCCCGCTCAATTTCACAGACCGTCAGCCTGTAGTCTTTTACCCGGAACTTAATCTCATACCCGGCATACTCCATTCCATATACTCTGTCCGGATCATTCTGATAAGACGGTCTCGGATCTTCTGCGAGGATCTCCCGCACGCATCCCTGCTGTTCATTTGGAAGTTTTAACAGAAGTTTCTCCGGTATCTCTACCTCCAGTGCATAACCCTTCACCCGGTCGGCGAATCCGCCTCTGGCATCCGGCATACAGTCCACATACGGCAGATATGGCTTGATATCCAGTATCGGCGTTCCATCCATCAAATCTGCTCCTTCGACTTCAACAACCATACCTTTTTCCGGACGTTTCTCGATCCCAAGCAGCCTGACACAGGACAATCCGATCGGATTCGGCCGGAACGGCGACCTGGTTGCGAATACACCGCACCGCTTATTCCCGCCAAGTCTCGGCGGACGTACCGTCGGACTCCAGTTCTCCCTGACCACCTCTGAAAATTCCCAGATCAGCCACAGATGCGAATATTCTTCCAGTCCTTTTAGTGCCTCTTCTTTGCGGTATTCTGGCTCGAATACAATTGTTCCTTTTGTACTTACAAGTCCCGACTGCCTTGGAATTCCAAATTTCGTTGGAAAGTCGGTATGGATTCTTGCTATATATTCTAACTTTTTCAACTGCTCCGCTCCTTATTCCTCACCCAGATATTCTTTCAATCTGGCAATCTCTTCTTTGTGCCCGGCATCATCAAGCGGCGTCTCCAGATAGAATGGCAGATCTTTAAGCTTCGGATGGCGCAGCACATTCAGAAGTGCCTCCAGCCCAATCTCACCTTCTCCGATCACTGCATGCCGGTCTTTCCTGGAACCGAAAGGCATCAGACTATCATTCAGATGAATCGTTCTTAATAATTCAAGTCCCAATATCCGGTCAAATTCATCCAGTACCCCGTCCAGATCATGGACAATATCATATCCCGCCGCGAACACGTGACAAGTATCCAGGCAGATTCCAATCCGCTCCGGGTGCTGTACGCCGTCTCGGATCTGCTTTAACTGTTCAAAACGGTATCCGATCTCTGTCCCTTTTCCACTCATTGTTTCCAACAGAACCTTAATATTCTCCGTTCCTGTAATCGCCTGATCAAGTCCACGGATAATATTGGTAATCCCGGCTTCTTCTCCGATCCCGGTATGACTGCCCGGATGGAATACCAGGTTTTCAATCTTCAGTTCGTCCATACGTCTGATATCTTCCCGGATCACCGTACAGGCAAATTCATATGTCTTTTCCGTCGCACTCGCCAGATTCATCGTATACGGCGCATGTGCAAGAACCGGACCGAATGCATGGCTTTTACGGATCTGCTGGAATTTCTCTACTTCTTCTTGTGCATAAGTTTTATAACTGGATCCACGCGGGTTTCTGCTGAATATCTGCATCGTATTGGCATTCATCTTTACTACATTTTCCGCAGTCTTCGCAATTCCTCCCGCAATGGACATATGTGTCCCGATTGTATACATTATTTTCCTCCCCCAAATAGGCGTCAGAGAACCAGCATACGCCAGTCCGCTAACGCTCATTATATCATGATTTTTATTTCAGCAAAAGAATCTCTTTTTCCGGCAGTTTCAGATAATCCGGAATGCCCTTTTCTGTAAGTTCGTCCCATAGATTTTTCTGTACATACCAGCAGATATCATCACTTTCTTCTGTCTCACCTTTTAAGAAATATTTCCATTCAAATGGAAATTCTGCCTTTCCTTTTTCTTTAACCGGAATGCAGTTATCTTCTCTTTCGCCCCACACCGGGATGAATTCGTGTGCACGAAGCCCGATATGTGTAATCTCTGCATCGATCTCCTGTTCCAGATGAAGCCTTGTGCCCCAGTCCGGGATCTCGATACTGTGTTCATCCAACCTTTTTACCTGAACAATGTTCTTACATCCGGTAAGCCTTGCTGCTTCCACCTGTTCTGGGCAGTCAAAGATTGCCTTTGTGTCACCGTAACAGATCTGTTTCCCGTCATCAATGACCAGAAGTTCCTCGCTGAACCGGTAGATCTCATCCCTGCTGTGGGACACCAGGATCACCGTTCCGTCATAATCGCTTAAGAGTTCCATCATCTCCTGCTGCAGACGGTCTTTTAAGAAGACATCCAGTGCCGAAAATGGTTCATCGAGAAGAATAACGGATGGTTCGTATGCCATGATCCTCGCCAGCGCAACTCTCTGCTGCTGCCCGCCGGAAAGCTCTCTCGGAAGTCTTTTTTCCAGTCCCTCCAGACGGAAATGACGGATCATCTTCTGTACCTGTTCCTGCTTCTTCTTTTTGTTACCGGCAAGTCCGGCTCCGACATTCTGCTCCACGGTCATCGTTGGGAACAATGCATAGTTCTGGAACATATATCCGACATTTCTCTTCTGTGGTTTTAAGCAGATTCTGGAATCAGAATCATACAGGACATGATCGCCGATCTGGATATGCCCCTGGTCCGGGTGCTCAATTCCTGCAATGCTTTTCAGAGTCAGACTCTTTCCGCTTCCGGAAGCACCGAGGATTCCGATTCTTTTCTTCGTGGATTTCCAGTGTACATCCAGCTCGTACTCTCCAAGTTTTTTATGTATCTTTACTTCCATCGCCATCTGTCGTTCCTCCTACCATCTCCGGATATTCTTCGTATTCTGACCGGTCACCAGATTCATAAGGACGATCAGCACGAATGCAACCAGCATAATGATCACAACCCAGATGCCCGCCGTCAGATAATTGCCGTCCTGGATAACCATTGCGATCCTCTGGGAAATGGTTCCCGTCTTTCCCGGAATATTGCCCGCAAGCATGGATGTTGCACCATATTCTCCAAGCGCTCTTGCAAATGTCAGGATCGTACCCGCTACCAGTCCCGGTCCTGCGGATGGGACTGCAACCTTCCAGAAGATCTTATATTCCGGCATACCAAGTGTTCTTGCCGCATGGATCAGATTCACATCGATCTGTTCGAATGCCGCTCTTGCATTTCTGTACATCAGCGGAAATGCGATCACGGTCGCTGCTATGATACAGCCAGCCCAGGTCTGTACAACTTTGATGCCAAATTGTTCGTACAGCAGGATACCAAACGGACGTCTTCTGCTGAACAGAAGAAGCAGGAAGAATCCTGCTGCCGTCGGCGGCAGTACCATCGGCAGTGTCAGGATCCCATCTGCAATTGCTTTCACTTTCGGTCCTGCCTTGATTACTCTTCTTGCGGCAAACAGGCCAAGAAAGAATGAGAATATCGTTGCAACAATTCCCGTCTTTAACGACACATATAGTGGACTGTAATCCAGTCCTTTCAATATTTCTACCACTGCATCCATGTAACTTCCTCCTGTTTCATCTATTACATACTTCGAAAAACAGAAAACATGCAGCCACAACTGCCTGCATATTTTCTTTCATACTATGAAGCTTCTTATCTTTCTACGTCTGTGTCGAAATAGTATGCATCGAAGACTTTCTTAGTCTTGTCAGATAATACGAATTTGTAGAAGTCTTTTGCGGCTGCAGTCTGTGTCTTATCTGCTTCGTCATTCTGTACCTGACAGATTGGGTAGATAACATCGCCTGTCAGATCATAGCTTACAACCTGAAGGATATTCAGTTTGTCTTCGTATCCATAAGTATCTGAATAGTATGTTGTTCCAACTTCACAGGATCCTTCTGCTACTGCTGTAAGTACTTTACTTACGTTATCTTCCTCACTAATCTCCACTCCACCAAGTGCCTGTGATACTTGATCTGTTGTAATGGCATCTACTTCACCGTCAGCCTTTAATGTTCCAAGATTTACCAGTGCCTGTCTTGTATATTTTCCAACCGGAACACTTCCGCCTGCAAGTGCGATACTCTTGGCATCTTTTAAGTTCTCAAGACCTGTTACCTTTGTGCCGCTGTCTTTTAAGGAGATAACTACCACCTGGTTATTCAGGACATTTGCTCTTGTGCCGTCTACTACCAATCCGTCTGCTTCAAGCTGATCCATCTGCTTCTGTGCTGCAGAGAAGAACAGGTCACACTCATATCCCTCTTCGATCTGTGTCAGCAATGTTCCGGAGCTGTCTGCATTAAATGTGATCTTCACTTCCGGATGATCTTCGTTGTACTCTTTTGCAAGCTCTGTCATAACCGTGTTCAGGCTTGCTGCGATGAATACCTGGATCTCTGTCTCTTTCTTGCTGCTCTTTTTGCTGTCATCTGTCTTCTTTTCTTCTGTCTTTTTATTTTCTCCGCATGCTGCCAGTGAAACTAGCATCACTCCTGCCAGGAGGACAGATGCAATCCTTTTTGCCATCTGGTTCTTCATAATACGTTTCTCCTTTTCTCTTGTCTGATAAATTTACCAGTTACTGTATCTGTAATAGGATTATTTTCTGCCACATTCCTGTACATTTCCTCTCAGGACATCCAGTCCATGAGGAAGTTTCGGAAGAATATACTCCAGTGCTTCCGTCACTGCTTTCGGGCTCCCCGGAAGATTGATAATGAGTGTCTTCTTCCGCAGTCCCGACACTGCCCGGCTGAACATTGCACGGTCTGTGATCGTCATCGAATAATTACGGATCGCATCTGCAATTCCGTTTGCCATCCGGTCGCAGACAGCGATCGTGGCCTCCGGCGTCATGTCTCTTTGGGCAAATCCTGTCCCGCCTGTTGTCAGGATCAGGTCAACCTGTCTCTGATCCGCCAGACGGATCAGCTGTTTCTTTAATCCTTCTTCACCATCCGGCAGAAGAATGGTCTCTTTTATGTCAAATCTGATATGATCTTTTTCTTCACTGTCTTTTAATATCTTTTCTATTGCCGGACCGCTTAGGTCATCTCGTTCTCCGGCAAATGCTTTGTCACTCAGCGTGATCACGGCTACACTGTATGGGCGGTCTTCCTGCGGCATTACGACTTCCACACAGTCACCCACACGGATCATTCCACCTGTCAGTACTTCTGCGAAAATGCCTTCTCTTGGCATAATACAGTCTCCCATCCGCTGATAGATCGCACAGTGGCTGTGGCATTCCTTTCCAATCTGTGTGACTTTCAGCCTGACTGCATCTCCGATCCGTATTTCGGAATCAACCGGAACATTTCTTAAATCAAATCCCTCTACGATCAGATTTTCTCCAAATGCCCCAAAATCTACATCCGCTCCCTTTTCCCGGAATGCTTCAATCTTCTCCAGTGCAAGAAGACTGATCTGTCTGTGCCATTTTCCGCCATGTGCATCTTCTTCAATGCCCCAGTCCGGCACGATCTTTGCCGTTTCTACCGGATACTTGGCAGTTCCTCTTCTGGGACTGATACAGATTCCTCTGATCACGCCTTTCTTCTGATTCATCCTGTCTTTTATCCTCCAATCTGTGCCATCTGATGTGCTTCCGTAATCGCTCCCGGCTCTTCAAAGCAGTGCGCTGCCGGTTTCTGTTCAATGGCTCGTTTTATCTGTTTTCTTATCTCTTCCTCTGTTCCATTCCGCAGTAAATCTTTCAATGGATAGGTATCCCCATAACACAAACACGGCTTCAGGTCTCCGGTCGAAGTCAGCCGGATGCGGTTGCAGTTCTTACAGAACTTACCGTGCATCGCACTGATAAATCCGATACCGCCAGTGAATCCTGGAATCTGATAATATACCGCAGGTCCATTGCCGTGTATCTTACTGTCCTTTCGGATATCTGGATATACCTTCCGTATCTCATCCAGAAGTTCCAGATTCGACACACCTGTATTCTCCTTTCCATAACCGATCGGCATGAGTTCTATAAATCTTACATCAACCGGCAGGCTTTCAGCCAGTGTGATCAATGCCTTCCATTCCGTTTTGTCACCGTCAGACTGCAACACCGTATTCACCTTTGTCCGTATCCCACTTTCTGCGGCGGCCGCTACTGCCTGCCGTACCGTTTCACAGGCGTCGGTTCCGGTAATCTCTTGATATTTTTCACGATCAAGCGTATCCAGACTGATATTGATCCCGTCCAGTCCGGCCTTCTTTAACGCTTCCAGATTGTCTTGTAACAGAACGCCATTCGTCGTCATCGTGACCTGTGTGATTCCCAAAATATTTTTTATCATTCCAATCAGATCGGCGCATCCTTTCCGCACCAGCGGTTCCCCGCCTGTGATCTTGATCTTCTGAATGCCAAGCTCTGCTGCAAGTATGCACACTTTCCGGATCTCTTCATACGTCAGGATCTCCGCCATGGACACCTGCGTGATTCCGTCCGGCATACAATATCTGCATCTTAAATTACAGCGGTCCGTAATGGAGATCCGCATATAATCAATCACTCTTCCTGCCGCATCAATCATAGCTCCGTCTCCCGGTCAGCTTCCCATATGCCGCTTTTTCCACCTGTTTTTTTCAATAAACGGATACCGGTCATGCACATGCCTTTGTCGACCGCCTTACACATATCATAAATCGTAAGCAGTGCCACCTGAACTCCGGTAAGTGCTTCCATCTCTACACCGGTCTTCCCGACCGTCTTCGTCGTACACCGTGCTTCAATCTCACAGGTTTCCTCTATATATTCAAATTCCACTGTAACCTTGCTCAGGTTCAGGATATGGCACAACGGGATCAGCTCTGATGTTCTCTTCGCCCCCATGATTCCTGCAATCCTTGCAGTTCCCAGGACATCTCCCTTTTTCATTCCACCCGTCTTTACTTTTTCAAAACATTCCTTCGACATGCGGATTCTTCCCATTGCCGTTGCCTCACGCATCGTGTCTGCTTTTTCACTGACATCGACCATCACTGCATGCCCCTGTTCATTGAAATGCGTAAATTCTCCCATGATTACTCCTTCCTTATCATATCCAGATCACCTGAACTTTTTCTCCTTCCGGATAGGTCCGTTCTCCCTCCGGGAATACCACCAGACAATTGCTGCCAATCCCATTCTTAAGCTGTCCGTTTCTCTGAATCTGCGGAAGGAACACGCCTTCCTCATCACATTTTCCTTTTACGATCCGTTTTGGCTTCCCGGTCTTTACAAATGTCTGTCTCAGCACTTTTGTCTCTTTCTTCTGTGTATATACCTCTTCTGCCCTGTCCGCCAGATATCCGCCGGCTAATAATTCAAATAATGCCGCCACTGCAAATGGATTACCGGAAAGCGACAGAACAGGGATGTCCTCTACTACCGAAAGCATTGTCGGCATTCCGGGTTTTACCCGTATCCCGTGAAATAGTACCCTGCCGTTCAGGCTTTCTATGACATCCGGAACGAGATCCTTGTCTCCTACTGATACCCCTCCGGTTGTCAGGATCAGATCTGCTTCTTTTAATACCTCACTGATCTTGTCTGTGATCTTGTCCCTGTCATCTCCCGCGGTTTCATACTGTAGTATCTCACAGCCCATCTCTCTTAATCTCGCACACAGCCAGATTCCATTTGCATCATAGATTTTCCCGGGTTCTAATGATGTATCTGCATTCTGCAGCTCATCACCGGTTGTAATCACTGCAGCCCTAAGTCTTCTATATACAGTAATGTCCCGTACTCCCGCAGACGTAACTGCAGCCAGCAGATAAGAATTCACCAAAAGTCCGGCTTCTGCCAGCAATTCCCCGGCAGAAAAATCTTCTCCTTTCGGGCAGTAATTTTCTCCCGGTCCCACATTATTATAAATTTTGATTGTTTTCCTGTCCGGATCCGGATCTGCTATTCTTACATAATCCGTATCTTCCTGTTTTACTACACAGTCTGCTCCTTCCGGTATCATTGCTCCGGTCATGATCCGGACTGCCTGATGTGGTTCCAGTATAAGCTCTGTCTTTTGTCCCGCATACACACACCCGGCAACTTCCAAGGTAACCGGATGCTCAAGATCTGCCCCGCAGACGTCCCGGCTTCTCAGTGCAAATCCATCCATCGCTGACCTTGGAAACGGCGGCTGGGTTACTGCCGCATATACCGGCTCTGCCAGAATCTGTCCCAGACAGTCTGCTGCCGGTTTTTCTTCTTTTTTTATTCCCGGCATACAGATTTGAAATAATTCCTGTGCCTCTTCAAGTGTCACTCGGGATGGTTCCACCTTTACGCCTCCTTTCCGAATGGACAGACCGGATAATGGCACTCTTTACAACCAAGACAGAGTCCTCCGTGTCCCATCCGGATAATATCTCTCCGCTCAATCTTAATCCCTGCTGCCATTCTCGGCAGGATCAGATCGAATACGGTTGCTTTTGCATACATCACACAGCCCGGCAGTCCCACGATTGGTGTATCGTCTTCAAAGTAAGCCAGACACAACATCGCACCCGGCAGTGTCGTTGCCCCATATGTGACGATTTCCGCTCCGGAAGCCTTGATTGCACCCGGTGTCTTATCATCCGGATCTACACTCATCCCGCCCGTACAGATAATCAGATCCACTCCCGCTTCCTTCATTTCTGCAATTGCGTCCGTGATCATTTTCGTATCATCACTGCATAATACATGCTTTGTCATCTGGATTCCAAATGTCTCCAGCTTCTTTTCCACTATAGGAGTAAACTGGTCTTTGATTAGTCCTTTATAGACTTCACTTCCGGTTGTGATCACACCTGCCGTCTTTAATTTCCACGGTGTTACCTTCAATAACGGTTCCGGACCCGCCTTTTTTTCTGCTTCTTCCAGTCTCTTTTCATCTATGATCAGCGGAATCACCCGCATTCCTGCGAGCTTGTCGCCTTTTTTTACCGCTGTGTTCGTGTGTCTGGTTGCGATCATGATCTCATCCACACTGTTCACATCATATAATCGTTCGACATCCACCTGGAATAATCCGTCGACATCCGCAAGCAGTTCAATTTTGCCTTCTTTTACAACTGACGGATACATATTTTCATTCTGCGTGATCCTGCGCAGACGTTCCGCACCTTCATCCTCATGAAGCATGCCTTCTGTCTTCTCCCAGACATACAGATGTTCTTTCCCTATGGAAAGAAGCACCGGAATATCTTCTTCTGTGACAATATGTCCCTTCCGGAATCTCGCATCTTTGATCACTCCCGGAATGATCTGCGTCATATCATGACATAACACATGTCCCACTGCATCTTCTGTTCTGATCAGTTTCATACTTTTTCCGCCTCGTTTCTTTATCGTTTCTCGTTTCAATTCTTATCAATGTATCTATCATCTTGTACCTGTCATCCAGGCACATTCCGTTTCATACTCTACTATAGATTTTCTATATGTTGCATATTCTGCTGTATATACTGAAGTAAAAAAACCGCCGTTTTCCCAACATCGTCCAACGGGAACACATTTTCACAGTCCTCCACATCCACATCACTGATCACTGCCAGACATTCTTCCGGTCGTAACGGCATCGGTTTCCCGTTTTCTTTCCGGTGCAGCATGATCTTCGGCCACGGTCCGTGCTTGAATCCCTCTGTCAGAATCAGATCCACACCATCTATCTTTTTCAGGAATTCTTCCGGATCAACTGTTCTGTTGTCCATCAGCACCGCTTTCTCCGAGGAGATCAGACCGGTCACGTCTGCTCCGGCTTTGGTAAAGCGGTCACTGTCTTTTCCTTCGTGATCGATATCAAACCGGTGTCCGTCATGCTTTACGATCGCAATCTTAAGCCCATATGCTTTCAGCTTCGGAATCAGTTTTTCCAGAAATGTCGTCTTACCGGTGCCGGAATAGGCCACAAACGATACAACCGGGGTCTGCTGTGCTTTTTCTTTTATTTTCTCTGGTATTATTTTCCGATATTCTTCTGGTGTATTTATATTATAAAATTTTCCCGCTCCGTCTGTAATTCCCTGAACTGCCACATAACATACCCTCAGATTTTCCAGTACATGCTGCACTTTATAATCCCCGGTCTTTAACTGTTCTTCCAATATCTTCCATACAGATTTCCTGTACCATGCACAGAGCACATATTTTTTCCCGGTCTTGTCTACCGGGATCACTGCATCAATCCCATCTATCAGATAGTCTTCCAGTTCCTGCGCCACATCCCAGTCAACCAGCGGCATATCACAGGATATCACCCAGACCCGTTCATGGCTGCATTCTTTCAGCGCCGAGCACAGACCCATCAACGGTCCTTTGTCCTGTTCCAGATCTTCGATATGTCTTGCCTCTATCTTCGGATAATCCCGCCGGTCTTTTACCGAAAGCAGCACCTCATCCGCACCACTTACATGTTCTTCGATCTGTTGTAAAAATGTCTTCTTTCCAATCAGAAGTCCTGCTTTATCCTTCCCCATCCGGGTACTTTTCCCGCCACAAAGGATTATGGCACTGATTCCGGATTTTTTCTTATCTGATTCTGTTTTCATATATTAAAAAACCTGCTCCTTCCGAAAAAAGAGCAGGCGAAATATAAGAGAATCTGTCTGTGACATTTTTTACGAATGCTTTGACAGCTTCTCCTATGTGCTTTGGTAAGCAAAGGTGCTGCTCTCCTTTCCAAATACGCGGGAGGCAGATACGTTTCCCTATCTACCCTGAGGAACTGACAGACCTGTCATTCCTGGCCAACATCCCATCATCACAATTTTTATGGATCTTAGGCATGAAGGCTTCGGAGAACCTTGTATTTTCAATTATTTTAACATGCATATTATAAACGGAGTTCTCCGTTCTGTAAAGAAATATCTTCTACTATATCCGTGAACGCGATCACCGGCGGCTGATCTGCCACGTGTTCTCCAATCTCTTTTTCCATCCATGCCAGATTGTACCATCTGTGGAATTTATATCCACAATTTGTGAACCAGCCGACCATACGATATCCCAAATGTTCATGGTAATGGATACTTGCATTCGTCAGGTATTCATCTTCATGCTCGGTACATGCAATACACGCATTCATATTTAACACATTCTGCCGCTTTAATATCTTCTCCAGCATGTCGTATAATTTTGTCCCGATACCCATTCCTTTTTTATTCTGATCCACGTAGATAGACGTCTCTACATTCCATCCTCCTGCCGGTCTCTCGTGAAAAGCACTTGCATATGCATATCCACATATTTCTCCATTCACCTCCGCCACAAGATATGGATATCTCTCCAATACATGCCGGATCCGTCCTCGGAATTCTTCCACCGTCGGCACATCATATTCATATGTAATCACTGTATGTTCTATATAAGGCGCATAGATTGCAAGCAGTTCTTCCGCATCCTCTTCTTTTGCAATCCGGATTGTAATCTCTTTTTTCTCATTGGTGTTCATTCTATATTCAGCTCCAGTCTGCTCTTATTATTTATTTCTCCACTATTATAAACACGTCCGTAAAAAAATGCCATCTCTCTGCAGATTTTTCCTGCAAAAGAGATGACATTTTTACATATTTTATTATCCCTGGTTCTGTGCCGCAACCAGATGTGTTGCTCCGTATTTTTCGCGAAGCTTTGGTTTTTCAATCTTTCCGGTAGGATTACGCGGAACATCTGCAAAGATGATCTTACGAGGTCTCTTATATCTCGGAAGTTTCTTACAGAATTCCTGAATATCTTCTTCTGTACATTCAACTCCCGGTTTCAGTTCAATGATTGCTGCTGAAATTTCTCCCAGTCTGTGATCTGCAAGTCCAATAACCGCCACATCCAAAATAGCTTCATTGGTACGTAAGAAGTCTTCAATCTGTACCGGATAGATATTCTCACCACCACTGATGATGACATCTTTCTTACGGTCAACAAGGAAGATAAATCCGTCTTCGTCTTCCATCGCCATGTCTCCGGTATACAGCCATCCGTCATGCAGAACTTCTGCTGTTGCCTTCGGATCTCTGTAGTAACAGGTCATGACGCCTGGTCCTTTGACCGCAAGTTCTCCGGTCTCGCCCTGTTTTACCGTCTCGCCCTGTTCATCGATAATCTTAGCTTCCCATCCATATCCGGCTTTACCGATCGCACCGACTTTATCGATATTATCCACGCCAAGATGTACACATCCAGGCCCGATGGATTCGCTCAGACCATAGTTCGTGTCGTATTGGTGATGCGGGAAGTATTCTTTCCAGTGTTTGATCAGGCTTGGTGGTACCGGCTGTGCACCGATATGCATCAGTCTCCACTGGTCCAGATCATAATCTGCAATATCCAGTTCCTTATTGTCCAGTGCAAGCAGAAGATCCTGCGCCCACGGAACCAACAGCCATACAATAGTACAGTGTTCTTCCGATACTGCCTGTAAGATTGTCTTCGGACTTGTTCCTTTTAACAATACTGCTTTTCCTCCCGTCAGAAGACTTCCGAACCAGTGCATCTTGGCCCCGGTATGATATAACGGTGGAATACATAAGAATACATCATCCTTCGTCTGTCCGTGATGATTCTGCTCTGCTTTTGCTGCATGCATCAGGGATTCATGGTTATGTAAGATTGCCTTCGGGAATCCTGTTGTTCCTGATGAGAAATAAATTGCTGCCTCATCGTCATCATTGACATCAATCTTCGGAGACTGACTGGAACAGTTCGCCGTATGTGCATTATAATCCTCGGCAAATCCCGGACATCCGTCTCCTACAAAATATAACAGACGTCCTTTGCTGATCTCATCTGCAATCTCTTCTACTCGTCCGATGAACTCCGGTCCGAACACCAGAATATCAATCTCCGCAAGTTCCACGCAATATTTGATCTCATCCGCAGAATAACGGAAGTTCAGTGGTACAGCCAATGCTCCGGTCTTCAGAATTCCGAAATAAATTGGCAACCATTCCAGACAGTTCATCAGGAGAATCCCCACTTTTTCTCCTTTTTTGATTCCTCTTTCAATCAGAAGATTGGCAAATCTGTTTGCCTTTTCGTTAAATACATTCCATGTGATCTCTCTTCTATAATAAGCCGCGCGTGAAGGTTCAATCAGATCAAACTCCTTCCATGTAGTTCTTTTTGTCTCCGGCATCTCCGGATTAATCTCTACCAGCGCAACGTCGTCTCCGTACAGGCGGCAGTTTTTCTCCAATATATCTGTAATCGGCATTGGAAAATTCCCCTTTCGTGTTCATTCATAATTCTTTTTTATGAATTTTTTGCGTAACAGCTTTCGCGCTTTAACGCTTTTATTCATTAAAGTCTATGATACTCAATTTTTTGTAAAATGTCAATCCATATTTGTATTATTTTCCATCCAATCTCTTTTTTCCACACTTTTGTTTGATTTTTCCATCTCTCCGTCCTATAATAGGCACCGGGTGATAGAAAAATGAATTGGATATATAATCATAAACGTGCATTACTGCATGTCAATCTTGCATTTATCGGCGGACTGACCGGTGCTTATGCCATCTTAGTCCGTGGCGGCAATTTTGGTGCCGCACAGACCATGAATCTGATTGAAATGGTCCTAAACTTTACGGAAATGAACCTGACGGATGCCTTCCTTCGTCTGGCTATTTTTATTTTATATGGCCTTGCGATCATTGCCGCATTTTTAATCGGCGAACATTTTACCTCTGTAAAATCTTATATCGCACTGGCGGTAGAGGCCGTCTGCATATGGATCGCAGGGATCATTCCGACATCGGTCAATCCCCTGATCGCACTGTTCCCTGTATTCATCCTGAATGCATACCAGTGGCAGGCTTTTACCACTCCGGAATGTTATAACAGTTCCACGATCTTTTCAACGAATAATTACAAGCAGACACTTCTTGCATGGACCAGATATCATATGATACATGATCTGGCTCAGAAGAAACGGGCATTGCTTTTTACGAACACGCTGATTCTCTTCCATCTGGGGGTTCTGGTTGGATATTTTGCGGTAGAATACCTCGGAGCTCACGGAATATGGGTTGCGTTTGTTCCACTTGTTACCGCTGTAGGGCTGGTGATTCCGGTTGGTGAGGAGCAGGTTGTAAAGGATGTTGAAGCAACATTAAAAGAAGGAATTCACAGGACGGAGGAAGTCGTTGTTCGGAAGGTTTGATTTCGTTTGATTTTCTGCTTCATAATGGCCTGAATAAAAGTATAGCAGTGGTTACTGTGCATATGCACAGCAACCACTGCTATACTTTTATTCAGTTACGTTTTCACATGCTATGAAGATGAAATCGCGGAAGCCTTCTTACAGTGCCGCTTTATATATCTTGTACATATCTTCCTCATGAAGTACCTTCGCAGATCCTTTGCTTCCCTTGCATCCGATGCTGCATTTATGTGCCATCAGTTTCAGTTCTTCATCTGTAGGATTAATGCCAAGTTCATGGATAGAAGTTGGCATCTTGAGTTCACGGAAGAAGTCTTCTATGGCTTCGATTCCACGTAATGCCACATCGTCTGCGGTTCCTTCCGGGTCTACCCGCATGACGTTCATTGCAAATTTTTCGAACCTAGAAAGGCAGTCTTTGTATACATATCTTGCCCAGGAACCCCAGATTGCCGCAAGGCCTGCACCGTGTGCCACGTCAAACAGTCCTCCGATCTCATGTTCCAGTGCATGGGAAGCGAAATCTCCTCCGACAACCGCGCCACAGCCTGTCAGCCCGTTATGAGACAGACTTCCTGCCCACATTACTTCCGCACGTGCATCATAGTTCTTCGGATCATTGATCAGAATTCTTGCATTCTCAATTACCGTACGCATCAGACCCTCTGCAATACTGTCTGTGATCTCCATATTTCCACCATTTGTAAAATAGCGTTCCATCGTATGCATCAGAATGTCTGTGCATCCGCATGCTGTCTGATAATCCGGCAGTGTCATGGTCAGTTCCGGATTCATGATTGCAAAGCGCGGTCTTCCATAGTCATTGCGGTATCCTCTCTTGATCCAGCCGTCTTCTTTTGTAATAACAGAAGAATTACTCATCTCACTTCCTGTCGCTGCAATAGTCAGTACAACACCAATCGGAAGACATCCTGTTGCCTGGCGCTTTTTGTCATAAAAATCCCATACGTCCCCTTCATTGGCAACTCCATATCCGATTGCTTTTGCAGAATCGATCGCACTTCCGCCGCCTACAGCAAGGATGAAATCTACTCCTTCTTTTTTCGCGAGCTCGATTCCTTCATATACCAGTGAAAGTCTTGGGTTCGGTACTGCACCACCAAGTTCTATATAGTCAATCTTTGCTTCATCCAGGGAAGCCTTTACTTTATCCAATAATCCGGTACGTTTGACGCTTCCGCTTCCGTAATGGATCATTACTTTCTTACATCCCTGTTCTTTTACCAGTTCTCCACATTTGTCTTCTGTATTTTTTCCAAATACAACTTTGGTTGGTGTGTAATAATTAAAATTATACATAAGGTCTCCTTCTTTTTGGTATAAAAAATATGCTATAGATTTCTCCATAGCATATTTTAATCTTTCTCTATGATTTTTTCAACAGACGTTTTACCGTTTTATGCAGCTCATTGATAATAATTTATTCCGTCCGAAGAGCCGTAACCGGATCGCTCTTCGATGCTTTCTTTGACGGGATCAGTCCACCAAGCAATGTCAGTACCACACTCAGTGCGATCAGCACCAGTGCCGGAATAACCGGAAGCACTGCATTTACATTGGAATTATCTGCCACCGCATGAATGATCATATTGCCAGGGAGCAGAAGCAACAGCGTCAGTCCGATTCCGATCAGTCCCGCACACAGTCCAATAATGAAGGTCTCCGCATTAAACACCTGAGATACATTCCTCTTCGATGCGCCGATCGCCCTTAAGATTCCGATCTCTTTCTTCCGCTCCAGCACACTGATATACGTAATGACTCCGATCATAATTGAAGATACGACCAGTGAAATCGCCACAAATGCAATTAGCACATAACTGATAGTATTGACGATATCTGTCACCGATGACATCAGAGTTCCCACTACATCCGTGTAGGAAATCACCTGTTCATCCTTGCCGGCTTTCTCCATCTTCTTGTTATAACGATCCAGATAATCCACTACCTGTTCCTTACTTTCAAAGTCTTTAGGATAAATGTCAATCTCGCTTGGTTTTGCGAAGTCAGCATATCCTAATTTCTGCAGATTGCTGTCATACGTTGCACTCGCCGTTCCGCTCATAGACATCATAAGTTCTGTCAGATCATCCTCCGTCATATTGAACTGAAATGCCTTTGCAAATGCATCTGTATCGATCTTCATCGCATCTGTCATGACACTCTGGAGATTCTGTCCGATCTGTGTCATGGCAGATTCCATTACTTTACCCATACCGGAAGACATCTGTCCGACGATCTGCTCCATGGCCGACGAAATCTGTGTCTCAAGTGCATTTCCAAAAGATTTCGCATACGCTCTCATTGCCTGCTTCATGTAAGCATTCATCCCGGATGAAAGCTGGCTTTCCAGACTCTTCATGTCCAGTGTCTCTGAAAGACCGTTACTCAGCCGCTGTTTTCCATCTGCCGTTCCGAGATAAGCTGCAAAGTTCTCACCCATCTTTGTCACATCTGCATATCCTTTTTCCTGTGCATAGCTTAAATATCCAGCCGCAAGTTCCTGCGCCATTGCCTGCAGATCCGCTTCCGATATCTCAATATCCACATCTTTATACAGGTCATTCACCCAGTCTGTTATGATCTGCTTTGCTTCTGCCGTCTGTAAATACTGGCGGAAATATGTTCCGTACTGGTCCGCACTGATATCTCCGATCCCCTGATCCTTTACGTATTTTTCAAACCCCTGCATGATATCTGTCAGAAGCTTCTGTACCTTTTCTTCTGTAATGGTTACTTTTCCACTCTCCTTTAGAATCTTTGAAAAATACTTTTTCATGATCTGCTTTGCACCATCTGTTTTCAGATATTCCGAGAAGTTATCTCCCAGATGCGAATAATCTGCTTCCGGATGCGTCTTCGCATATGCCTGATACCCTTCCATCAATGAAACAGCCATCTTCTGCATTCCGCCCGGTTTCACCTTGACATCCAGCCCCGACAGCATATCTCCCAGACCTGCCGGCGGAAGCCCCGACAGATTCAGATCCACCTGATCCAGATTCACAAGTCCGGATAAATTCAACGTATTGCCATCCAGCTTAAATGCATCCTGCAGATTCACTGCTTTCGAAAAGTCCAGTGAATTTCCGAGACTTCCTGCAAGGTCTGTATCTCCCATGCCGAATGCTTTCTGAAGTGCGTCTTCATCTACGTTGAATAACGAGTTCATATCCAGACCATTATCTCCGGAATCTTCACCGAATTTCTCTCCGGTAAATACATTGATATCCGGACTGGCTTTTTGTTGTTTTACGATCTCACTGTTTTTTGCTTCTTCTGCGACATGCGTCATAAGCGAATATGGATAACCGATTCCCATATTCAGTGCAGTTGCCTTCGAACCTTCTGCCGGCTGCACGATTCCGACAATCTTAATATCCTCTCCGTCTGCCACCAGTTTTTTCATATATTCTGCATTATCACTTTTATCTTTCCAGACTTTATACTGGCTGTCATATTCATAATAGTCTGCCTGATTCACAAGCTTAAACTTCTTGTTCAGAATATC
The DNA here is from genome assembly GCF_025150085.1 of Dorea longicatena. Classification (NCBI taxonomy): domain Bacteria; kingdom Bacillati; phylum Bacillota; class Clostridia; order Lachnospirales; family Lachnospiraceae; genus Dorea; species Dorea longicatena. Next base: position 1,173,839 of record NZ_CP102280.1, on the reverse strand, counting down.
TTTATAGGTGTATGTTCCCAGTGAAGACGGTGTCTTGATCTCTTCTTCACTTGCAAAAGCTTTGATCATATCATCCAGTTCCATCTGATCTCTGAGGCCAAGTGTATATAGAAGGAAATCACTCATCCCGCCGTCCTGACTTAATACCAGTACGCATTCATTATATTTTTTCGGCCATCTTCCCGCCTTGACATCATACTGCTTCTCGTACAGACTTGTGTTCTTTGGCATGCGGTAGAACACATTTGTACTCATCATGGATGACATCATACTGTTGGCACCGGAATCTGCTCCGATTCCAATGGATGAAAATGATTTGTCCGGGTGTACCTGTCTGACACCATCCGAATCCTCTCTGTATATCTGCGGATCCACATCATAATCATACTCCACGGCATTTGTATAGGATTTTAACGCATCATTATCCTTTTCCAGATGTTTTTTCAATGATTTAAGGTCATTGGTATTCATCTTGGAGAACATATTTGTAACCATCTCCATGACTTTTACCTGACCATCTTTGTTCTTCTTACCGGACGAGTCTTTGCTCTTATCATCCGTTCCGGTATTCCCAACCATCATGGAGGTAATGTCAAATCCCGTACTTTGGATCTGTAGTGGATATTCCGACAACGTCTCTTCCTCGATTGACTGGATATAGCCGTTCACTCCATTAGAAAGTGCCAGAATCAGCGCAATTCCTATGATACCGATAGAACCCGCAAAGGATGTCAGTAATGTCCTTGCTTTCTTCGTCTTTAGATTATTAAAGCTAAGAGCCAGCGCCGTCAGAAAAGACATGGAAGATTTTCCCATATTCTTATGTTCCGGTTCTTTTAATGTCTGCTCATCCACAATGTATTCGTCCGTATCTGAACGTATCTCCCCATCCCGCAAATTCACGATCCTGGTCGCATATTCTTCTGCCAGTTCCGGATTGTGTGTAACCATAACAACCAGCCGGTCTTTGGCTACTTCTTTCAGAAGATCCATGACCTGGATACTGGTATCACTGTCCAGTGCTCCCGTCGGTTCATCCGCCAGCAGGATATCCGGATCATTCACCAGTGCCCTTGCTATCGCCACTCTCTGCATCTGGCCGCCGGACATCTGGCTTGGTCTTTTGTGAAGTTGTTCTCCAAGTCCTACTTTTTTCAGCGCATCGATGGCACGTTTTCTTCTCTCTTCTTTTCCGATTCCAGAAATTGTAAGTGCAAGTTCTACGTTAGACAACACCGTCTGATGCGGGATCAGATTATAACTCTGAAATACGAATCCGATCGTATGATTCCGGTATGAATCCCAGTCTCTGTCCTTATATTTCTTCGTAGATATTCCGTTGATGATCAGGTCGCCGCTGTCATAACGGTCCAGTCCTCCGATAATATTCAGAAGCGTAGTCTTTCCCGATCCACTGGGTCCTAGAATTGCCACGAATTCATTATCTCTTAAGTTCAGGCTCACGTCATCCAGCGCCTTCTGTACCAGATTACCGGTCCTATATTCTTTACAAATATGCTGTATCTGAAGCATGTATTCTTTTTCTCCTTCTTCCATCTGTTTTTTTTTTACAGACATCTGTTATTATTATACAGAAATATTTTATAAAATCCGTATTTTTATACTTTTTTAATCTTTGCTTTTTATTTAGAAATATATCCGCTAATCACAGTCTGATTTTTATCTGTATATAGCATCGCAGATGTTAACCTTTCCACCAAATACAGTTGACTTTTATTTCCCGTCATGTTAACCTTTTGTCTATATCAGTTAACAAGTGATTTATATTACACACAAAGGAAGGTAACACCATGATTTCAGAAGTTCATACACACGAAGATCCTATATTGACACGCGAAGAGGCCATCGAGATTTTAAACACTCCGGACGACCAGTTAGATGCTCTCATCGAACGTGCCGGAATCCTCCGTAAAAAATATAAAGGAAACCACGTCAGCATTCATATTCTGACCAATGTCCGCAGTGGTAACTGCTCTCAGGACTGCGCTTACTGTGCGCAATCCTGTCGCTCTAATGCAGACATCGACACTTATAAATGGGTAGAAGACGAAAAATTATACAATGATAATGATTTTGTAAATGAACATCATCTTTCCCGCCACTGTATCGGATTAAGCGGCATGGGATTCACAGATGCAGAGATCGAACAGCTTGCCGGACGTATCCGCAAGATGAAAGAAACCGGAACCCATCTCTGCTGCTCCATCGGATTCTTAACCGAAAAACAGGCAAAAATGTTAAAAGACGCCGGACTTGACCGTATCAATCATAATCTGAACAGCAGCCGTAATTATTACAGTCACATCTGCACCACACACACTTTTGACCAGCGTGTGGAAAATATACATATGCTTCAGAGACTCGGTTTCGAGATCTGCAGCGGTGGAATCATCGGTATGGGCGAAAGCAAAGAAGACGTTGTAGATATGCTTTTGGAACTGAAAGAAATTAATCCGGAAGCTCTCCCGATCAACTTCCTGCTGCCGATTCCGGGTACTCCTCTTGGCGATCAGGATATCTCGGGACTGACTTATGAATATGGCATAAAGGTGCTCTGTCTCGCAAGACTTCTGGTTCCGCAGTCAGACATCCGCTGTGCGGCAGGACGTGAAGTGTATTTCAAAGGACATGAAAAGGAATTGTTAAGTGTTGTAGATTCCATCTTTGCCTCCGGATATCTTACCGCAGGTGGTCAGGGTATTAAAGATACTATTCAGACGATAACAGATGCGGGATTCACTTATGAGATAGAGTCTGCATAAATTGTTATTCTCAGGTTAATAGATACACTTCCGGTCTCACAATAGTTACGGGGATTCTATTAATTCACTACCGCGTTAGATACACATGGAATAAAAGTTGGACAGGAATGCTTTTCCAACTTTTATTCCGGTCCGGGTAGCTAGCTTAGTGAATTAATTAGAAACTACATCTGCTTCCTCACCACCATATACTCATCCCCATTCCGATAATAAGGGCACTGATAATGCTGGTCTGAAATAAGACGCATATATTCATCTTCATCCATATTGATATCGCACATATAACTTTCGTAATCTTCGTCGTATGTATAATAAGTGCAGCTTTCGCAACTATTCTGAGCCATTATAATTCCCCTTTTCTTAATTTGATAATTGAGTTTTTACATTATTGCATAATTTTTTTCATTATGATCTGTTTCCCATCGATTATAGCATATTTCTTGGTACTGTACGAAAAAAAGAGCATAAACATTGCGATTACGGGTTGCCCAAGATTTGTTATCCATGCTATATTTTATGTGATATTTTTATCAAAGTAATCACACAAAGAAAAAGTACTAAAGGAAAGGGTTATTATGGATTCAATGTTTAACACTCCACAGGAAGTTGTACAGGCCAACATGAATGGCGCTGTAAAAAAAGCTACAACTTCTAAAAAGAAAGTTTTTTTCATGGGAATCATGGCTGGTGTCTGCATCGCGCTTGGCGCACAGTCCAGTAATGTTGCCATGCATGATATTGCAAATGTCGGTCTTGCACGTCTGGTTGCCGGCTGCGTCTTCCCGGTCGGTCTGATGATGATCGTCTTTATCGGAGGCGAATTGTTCACCGGTGACTGTATGATGACAATGGCCTGTATTAAGAAAAAAATTAGTGTAGCTGCACTCATACGGACACTGGTTATCGTTTATATCGGTAATATGGTTGGTGCTGTTGCTCTGGCATATCTGGTATATCTGTCCGGACAATATAATTATACCAGCGGCGCTCTTGGGGCATTTACGATCAAAGTTGCTCTTGGAAAGGTCAGCTTATCTTTCCTTCCTGCTCTGATTTCCGGAATCTTATGTAACATTCTGGTATGCGCTGCAGTATTGATGGCTTCTACCGCGAAAGATATAGCAGGAAAATCACTTGCTATCTTTTTCCCGATCATGGCATTCGTTGTATCCGGCTTCGAACACTGCGTTGCAAATATGTATTATATTCCGGCCGGAATCTTTGCTTCTATGAATCCGGATTATGTTGCAAAAGCGAAAGAATTATATGGTATCACCGGCAGTCAGATTGCTGCTTTAAACTGGGGAAACTTCTTCACCGTCAATCTTCTTCCTGTTACAATCGGTAACATTATCGGTGGCGGATTTATCATCGGCGGATTATTCTTCTATCTGCACGGAAAGAACTGTAAATAAAGGCTTGACGGAATCGTGGATCTTCTGACGATCATTCCCGCTTTCTTCCTTTCCGGATTTGTTATCTTTCGGATGCTGCGTGTAGCATGTCTACACTTCTTACCGTAGGCTATGGTGACATTTACCCAATCACAACTCTGGGACGTATAATGGCAATCTGCATCGCTTATCTGGGGGTTGGTGTCGTTGCTATTCCTACCGGTATTATCAACGCCGGTTTCGTTGAACAATATCAGCGAAAAAGCAATATTTCCGATCTCAAAGATATGGATATAAAAGAAAATACATTCTACGGTTAAATGATATTATGATCATACGCGCAGAAGGCCTGGATAGTTGATACGCTATCCAGACCTTCTATTCTTTTCATCATTTTCTATTCCTGAACCAATCTAGTAATCTTTCCCGGCTCTTATAAGTTTTATTTTTCCAATTCCCGGATCATTTCTACAAGCTTCTCTGCAGTTGCTTCAATTCCAAGCCTGGAACTGTTAATACACAGATCGTACTCATATGGCCTTCCCCAGTTTCTGCCGGTATAATAGTCGTAATAAGCTTTTCTGTCTTTGTCCTTTTTTCTTACCATGGCTGTTGCAGACTTTTCATCTATAGACAACTGTTCCATCTTTCTCTTCACACGCCATTCAAACGGGGCTGCAATAAACAGACTAATATGATCAATCTTTGCTTGTTCCAATATATAGTCCGCACAGCGTCCGACAAATACACAATCTCCTTTTTCTGCAAGTTCTCGTATGATCGAATTATATGCCAGATGCAAAGCATCATTCGCCGTCATTCCATTCAGTTCCTGGTTCGGCACATCATACCATACCTCATGCAGCCACGGATTACGCTTTTTCTCATCTGCTTTTTCCAGCACATCTTTTGGCATCGCTATGATCTTCTCTGCTGCCCTGTCTATTAAATCTCTGTCATATAATTCCAGTCCAAGCTTTTCTGCAACTTTTCTTCCGATTTCGTGGCCACCGCTTCCAAATTCTCTTCCGATACATATAATCATAAGCTTTTCCTCCTTTGTAAGTACCGATTCTCTCGTTTATCTTAAATATAGCTCTTTTCACTGTATTTTTAAACCAACAATCTGAAGGAAATGTCTATTATCAAAATCTTCTTTGCCCGATCTGCATATTTTCTATTTTTTTCTCACAAGCTTCACAACCGTCTCAATATGATCACAAAACGGAAAATTATCCACCGGCTGGATCTTCACAGCCTGGTATCCATGTCTGGTCAGATATTTTAAATCTCTCGCCAGTGTCTCCGGATTGCAGGACACATAGACCACTCTCTTTGGGCCAAGCTTTATCACAGAAGAAAGGAATTTCTCATCACTTCCGGCTCTCGGCGGATCCATGAATACGACGTCTGCTTTTTGGTTCTTCGAAGCCATATCTACCATGAATCTTCCCGCATCACCTGCATAGATCTCGGCATTTGTGATGCCATTTTCTTTTGCATTGATTCTTGCGTCTTTTACCGCATCTTTGTTCAGTTCTACTCCGATCACTTTCTTCGCATTCTTAGCCGCGATCAGACCAATTGTACCGGTTCCGCAGTATGCATCGATCACTGTCTCTTTTCCGGTCAGTTCCGCATAGTCCATGGCTGTATTATAGAGAACTTCTGTCTGCACCGGATTTACCTGATAGAACGATTTTGGAGAAATGCGGAATGTACATCCGCATAACTTGTCTTTGATAAATCCCGGTCCGTAGATCGGCTTTTCCTTTTCTCCCAGTACCATACTGGTCTGCTTGTTATTCACATTCAGTACTACGGTTGTGATCTCCGGATGCACTTTTCTCAAAGCCTTCACAAAGTTATTCTTTGATGGCAGGATCGGTGAGCCCAGTACCAGCACCACCATGATCTCACCAGTTTCAAATCCTCTGCGGACCAGCACATGTCTTAAAAGCCCATATCCGGTATCTTCGTTGTATGTCTTAATCTTAAAAGACGGCAGAAGTTCACGGATCGTGCGGATGATCTCCTGACTCTTCTTATCTTCGATCAGACACTCTTCCACTGCGATCACACGGTGCGTTCCTTCTGCATAAATGCCGGATATGACATTGCCCTTCTTGTCACGGTCAAATACCGCATGTACTTTATTTCTGTAAAAATATGGATGTTCCATGCCAATGATCGGGCTGACTTTGCAGAATCCGCCTAACAGCTGTTCTTCCTGCTTCTGCTTTCTTTTCAGCTGTTCTTTATACGGCATCTTCTGGAACTGGCAACCGCCACATTTTTTATCAATCTTACATGCAGATTCATTCTTTGTCTGCTTTCCGTCTTTCTGTTTCTTATTTTGTATCTTACTCTTCTGCCCGGATTGCCCAGCGCATTTTCGTGCATTTCGCACGGCTGTTGCGGAAGCATTCTTCTTTGGACGGTCGGATGACGTCTTTTGCGATCTCACTGTACAGTCCCTCCTTTTTCCATTGCTTGAATGATTTCTTTACAAGACGGTCCTCTCCGGAATGGAATGTGAGGATTGCAACTTTTCCGCCCGGCTTTAATACACCCGGCAGCTTATCCAGGAAATCATACAATACTTCAAACTCATTATTCACATCAATACGAAGTGCCTGGAATACTCGCTGGCTGGATTTCCGTACTGCTTCTTTTCTTTCTTTTTCCGGGATAAATGCAAGTGTCTCTTCGATCACCTGATGAAGTCCCGTTGTTGTCTCGATCTTGCCGCCTTTGCGGATCTTCTCTGTGATTGCTTCTGCGATTTCTTCTGCATATGGCTCATCCGAATTTTCAATCAACATGCCGGTAAGCTCTTCTTTGGAAATATCCCGCAGTCTTTCTGCTGCGCTGATTCCCTTTTCCGGATTCATACGCAGATCTAAAGGTCCCTCTGCCTTGAATGTAAAACCACGGTCCGGATTGTCAATCTGCATAGATGACACACCCAGATCTGCCAGTACGAAATCAAACTTTCCGGCCTCTTCTGCCACTTTATCGATATTTGCGAAATTCTCAAGCTTTACCGTCAGGATATTCGGCCCGAATCCCTTTTCTTCCAGTCGTTTCTTTGTCTTCGCCGATTCGATCGGGTCTACATCCAGACCATAGATATGCCCTTCTCCCTGCAGTTTTTCCAGCATCTTCGACGTATGACCGCCGTATCCCAATGTTGCATCCAATCCCTGCTGTCCCGGCTGAATGTCAAAAAAGTCCAGAATCTCATTCACACAGATAGAAATATGCATCCCCGCCGGTGTTCCGCCTTTCTTGATGACTTTGGAAATGGTATCTGCATACTTTTCCGGATTCAGCTCTTTGTATTTTTCTTTATAATTTCTCGGATGTGTTCCGGAATACCGGACTCTCCGTTTATGTTTCTTCTCCTGATTTTCCTGATTCTCCATAATCTCTCTCCCATTTTGTCAGTTGTTCCGGTATATCTACATCCCGAAGTTCTGTTTCTTCTGTTTCGCAGAGCAGCACATCATCCATATGTGCTCCGATGATCTGTTTCCCGCCTTTGTCCCCGGAAAGCCTGCTAAGTTCATCAAAAAAGCATCGATCCCACAATACAGGATTTCCCATTTTGCCCTTTCGCCCGGCACATACGATTTTTCCAGGATATTTCTTACCTATATCAAGCATACGGGCAAATGTTGCAGCTGTCAATCCCGGCTGGTCACATACAATGAACATTGCACCTTTTAATTCCGGATTTTCTTCCAGTGCTTTCTGTAGTCCTAATCTCAGGGAATGTGAGATTCCAAGATCCGGTTCCCAGTTCTCCACTACCAACATACCCTGTGCTTCTGCTGCACGTTCTATCTCTTCGAATCTCGTCACCGCTACCTGTGTACATAACGGAAATGCCCGCATCTTACGAAGGGTATGTTCGAACATTCTTCCCCCGTCCAGTTCTTCTAACAGCTTATTACTGCCATATCTGCTTGACTTTCCTGCTGCCAGAAGGATCATTGCATAATCCTTATCCGCCAGACGTGCTTCTGTCGCCCGCACTACAGAACTGCCGATCTTATTCGCCTTATCCGAAATCAGGTAACACAATTTCCTGTCTTTTCTTGGATCTACATCTCCGATCTTCAGACCTTTTTTCACCTGCACACCTTCCTGCAGCATGCCTCGGATCACACCGTCCAGCTGGGAATATACAGGTTTTCCTCCTGTTACGGCAAGAAGCTGTCCCTTCTTTACAATATCTCCGATCTGTGCCTTTGGCTCCATTCGGCCATTGCCAGACGCACGGATCAGGCGCTCCAGCGCATAACCGCCCACATATCCAGGAACGCCGGTATTCGGAATCGGCTGTCCGTCATAGATGATATCCGCAAGCGTCTCACCACGCATCGTTTCTATCACAGCATGAACATCTTTTCCCGCAGTAAATCCCGGACCGAGACCGATCACATACGGTGCATCCGTCCGTCTGGTCCCCATATTTTTCTTTGCAAGGATGGCATCCACAAGTAGATCCGGGTGAAATTCCTTGCGGATCTCGGCTTTCGGATCTACGATCACGGCAATCTTATTTTCTTCCAGTACAGCCAACGCTTCCTGATAATTCCGGACAAGGATTCCTTCTATCCCTTCCACTTTTGCCCTGCCTTCATAAACGGCTCTGGACATCGCCACTTCCCTTCTTACGGTAAGCGGCACTGCAATATCCGTCATGATCACCTGAAAGCCCGCCCGATAAAGCGCTACACCCACGCCGGTAGCCAGGTCTCCGGATCCCCGGACCAATGCCTTTTTCTTATTTTTATAAATTTCTGACATATCTACCATCTTTCTTCCAGCGGAATCAGGTCCGATGTTACGTGGACTTTGCTGATCTGTCTTGAAAACTCTGTATCTTTTGTATTCTTCTCTGATATATACTTCTCTGACAGCTTCTTTTCAATATCTTCCGCAAGCTGCATTGCCATCTGTTTTTCTTCCTCTGTATCAGCCTGATTCAGTATAACCTGATATTCCATCTCATCCGTCACACATTTGCGTCCTGCACTCCGACTTACCGCAAGTGTCATGATATCTTCTGGACGCAAAATATCTTCCCCTGTCTTTCCAAGAATTTTCTCCACTTCTCCGATACGAAAACATACATCCTTTATCTTTTTTCCAATCGCACGCATCCCATAGACATTCAGAACTATGCCCGTTTTCTCACAGATCACCGGCTCATGTTCTGCAGGAGCTTTCACTGGAAAATGCTTTGCCCCGTCCGCTTCCAGAAGCAAAAGTACAGGTTCCCGGCTTACTTCTTCCAGAAACTCCTTCTGAAATGATGCAAGCTTTCCTTTCCGTATCTCACGCCCCATCCACACAGCTTCGTAATCCGACAGCTTCTTCCAGAACATTTTCATCGATGGCTCTCCCAGAAAATATTCCGCATTTGTTTTTTGTATATGCGTCGTTGTTGAGACCGCGCATGGAATCCTTCCATCCGAATTTTCCATACATTCCCGGAGCATTGCACGGATCACCGTTGTCTTTCCGCCGCCCCCTACGACCGATACTATTTTATGAAAATCTTCTTTATAAATTCCAACAGCCTGGCATAAACTGCCAGGCTCTTTCCATTCACCATTCGTATAACTTTTTATCATATATGAATTATTTCTCAGCTTTCTTTTGTGTTCTCGGAAGTGTTAAGTTTAACACAATTGCTACGATCGTTGCTAGTACCACCGGTGATTTTCCAAAGATCGTCGTTACCCATTCCGGGAACTGTGCCAGAGACGCATTTGCTTGTGTCACACCCATTCCGACTGCAACCGCAAGTCCTACTACTGTTGTATTGCGGAAATCCATCGGCTCCGTTGTGATCAGTTTGATACCTGTCATTGTGATCGATGCAAATACCGAGATTGTCGCACCGCCGAGTACACAGTAAGGAATCGTTGTCAGTAAAGAAGAAAACTTCGGAATCAGTCCTGCTGCCAGTAAGATCACGGCGGCCATTCCCATTACCACACGGCTGACTACCTTCGTTGTAGATACAATACCTACATTCTGGCTGTATGTTGCCGTCGGAAGTCCACCGAAGAATGCACAGATAATATTACTGATACCATAGCCCACGATTCCACCTGTCAGTTCTTCGTCTGTCGGCATACGGTCCATAGAACCTGTTGTCGTTGCAGAGAAGTCTCCGATTGCCTGTACCGCATTGATTGCGAACAGGATTCCAATTGCCACACATGCAGAAGGCTCGAATTTGATACCAAAATGCATTGGCTTTGGAAGTTGGAAGAATGATGCCTGTGCAACCGATGAAAAATCTATCATTCCAAAGAATAATGCCACAATATATCCTCCAATGATTCCGATCAGAATCGATGCCAGTTTCCACACACCTTTTCCATAATGGTTCAATACCGTAACGATCACAAGGGTAATCAGTGCTACCAGCCAGTTCTGCCATGCACCGTATGATTTACTGCTTGCACCGCCTGCCATATAGTTGATTGCCGTCGGATACAGAGACAGTCCAATAGAAAATACAACCGTTCCGGTAATCAGCGGCGGGAAAAATTTACGGATTCTCTTAATATTCAGTCCGACTAACAATGCGATCACACCACCAACGATCTGTGCTCCCAGAATCGTTGCAATGTCAAAATCTGCTGCGATTGCCTGCATACTCGGAACATATGCGAAACTGATTCCCATCATCACCGGAAGTGCCGATCCGATGCGGAAACTTTTTGTCTTTATAAAAGGAAATAACTGCAATAATGTAGTCAGTGCCGACATCACCAGTGCAGCCTGTATTAAAATAACGGAATCTTCCTGCGAAAGTCCTGCCACACCCGCAACAATGATCGATGGTGTTACACATCCGACGATCATCGCAAGCACATGCTGGATTGCAAGCGGCAGTGCCTGTCCGATAGAAGGTTTCCCATAAAAATCAAATAATGCCTGATCCATCTGTTTTGCTTCTTTTGTACTCATACATATCCTCCCGTGTACATTCTGCTCTCATATTTTCAACCTTAAATATTATATATTTTTCTGCTTTTTTTGGGTAGACCTGTAGTTATTGAATGTTTTAATGAAACCTTATAAGCTGTGGTTATCAGAGCTATTACATTTCGTTATACATGCATTACATTTTATCATGATAAAGTGCTAAAATTCATGATACAATGACAGATAGAGATTAAAGACAAACGGAGGAATGAACAATGGGAATTTTGTCTAATATTGAACCAAAAGAAGTATTTCAGTACTTCGAAGAATTAAGTATGGTACCAAGAAGTACCTTCCACACAAAAAAGATCAGTGATTTTTGTGTAGAATTTGCGAAAGCACACAATCTGGAATATATCCAGGATGAAATGAACAACGTTATCATCAAAAAACCTGGTACTGCCGGATATGAAGACAGTGATCCGGTCATCATCCAGGGACATCTGGACATGGTTGCTACAAAGACAACCGACAGCGATCACGATTTTGAAAATGATCCGTTAGACCTTTTTGTAGATGGTGATCTGATCGGGGCAAAGAACACCACTCTCGGCGGTGACGACGGTATCGCAGTCGCTTATGCTATGGCAATTCTTGCCAGCACAGATATCCCGCATCCACCGATCGAGGCTGTATTTACAGTTGATGAAGAGATCGGTATGGGCGGTGCACATCACCTCGATACATCTGTATTAAAAGGAAAGATCTGCCTGAACATCGACTCTGAGATTGAAGGCGTTATGACAGTCGGATGTGCCGGCGGATACATTTATGATACTTTTATCCCGATCGAATGGAGTGAAGAAAGCGGAACCAAGATGACAATCTCCCTTTCCAATCTGCAGGGAGGACATTCCGGTGCCGAGATTCAGAAGCAGCTCGGAAATGCACATAAGATCATGGGACGTGTTCTGTATGCACTTGCAAAAGATTACGACTTTAACATCGTAAGTACAAACGGCGGAAATGCGGCAAACGTAATCGCACAGTACAATACGACTGAGATCATCGCAGATCCTGCACAGGCTCAGGATATCATAGATGCTGTTGCCGGACTGGAACAGACTATCTACGCTGAATTTGCCGGACAGGAACCTACTTTATCTCTGAAAGCAGTTTCCGATGGCGAGACGACCTTAAAGGCCTTTGATGCAGATACTACTTCACATGTAATCGGATTCCTTTATGGAGCGATCGACGGTGTACAGTGCTATGACCGTGCATTCCCTACCGCTGTAGAATCTTCCCTGAACACAGGTATTGTTGAGACTACTGAAGACACTGTAAAGATTAAATTCCAGGTTCGAAGCTCTGTCGCTACCAAGTTAGATGATATGCAGAACAAACTGGATCTTGCAACGGATCTTGCAAGCGCATCCCGTGAGATTTCCGGTGAATATCCGGCATGGAGCTACAATGCAGATTCTGTGATCCGTCCTAAGGCAATCGAACTTTATAAAGAAATGTTCGGAAAAGAACCTACTGTTGAGACAACTCACGGCGGACTGGAATGTGGAATCTTATACGGCAAGAAGAATGATCTTGATATCATTTCTTTCGGTCCGGATCTTACAGGTGTGCATACATATAATGAACGTGTACATATCGCATCTACACAGCGTATGTGGAACTACCTGAAAGAACTTTTAAAAGCATGTAAATAAGCATAAAAATGCAGAGACTTTTGAGGGATTACTTCAATCCTTTTAAAAGTCTCTGCGTTTTTGTTATGTTCTATTACTTCTTCTACTTCATTATATCTGACATTCTAAGAACCAGACGGAATTCTCACAATCAACTTCTCCTCATCATTTTCCATTATTGTCAGCACCGGCACATGCTTTTTACGAAGCGCATGTACTACCGGATAAGTCGAAAAGACATTTCCATTCACACATACCGCCTCCGGTTTGTATTTCAGAATTTCTTTTACCTGTACTTTTATCCGCTTCTTCCATTCCTGCTTTTCCATCAAAACTTCTCCATAGATTCCATCTGTCTCCATCTCCGGCGGCTCTGACAGCGGCATCTCATGTACCGTTACATTCTTCATTTCCGGAAGCATATGCAGAAGTTCTTTCACTTCTTCATCACATGTTCCGTAACAGACAATACACGGCGCTTCTACATACTCTTTGAGGCTGATTTCACACGCTTTTACCGCATCCTCCAGATTCTCTGTCGACATCAGGAAGCCGCCTTTATGACAGAATCCTGCTCCTGAAAGTCCGGTTGCTTTCTGTAATGCTTCTCCCTCCAGCCCAAGCCAGGCTTCTGGGAACGCACATTTATAATTCATGGAAAATTCTTTTTTCTGTGGCTGAATGCAATATCCTCCGCGATTTGACGGGAAAATCACAAATGCAATCTCCGTCTCTGACAGCCGTTTCTGGCATGGAACAAATTCCGGAAGAATCAGGATTCTTTCATCACATTTTCCCTCTTCTACTGCATCATCATGTGCCTCCAAAATCTCTTCTATCTTCCTGTCCGCCCTTTCATTTCCACGGAATCTCTCGAACTTGCTTTCCAGTATCATTCCAGCCATACTGACTGCATGAAAGAATGCATCATCATGATTTCCTTTTGCATCCCATGCCGGATTAAAACTTCCGATCAGCGAAGCCAGTTCATTCTTCTCACCGGTATTATCATTCTGATCGAGAGGCTGGACAAAGGATTCATCAAATTTTTCTGCCAGTTCTTCTCCAAGGATCTCCGTTCCTAACTCTTCCCACAAAAGTCCGAATGCCGCATATGGAATCCCGTTTTCCCTGACACGGCTGTCCTTCTGATGATGGTCATATGCTCCCCGTCCGATGTCAAATACAATACCGTCATACTCTTCCGGCACCTGATTTCCCCTTGTAATCTGAATTTCCGGGTTCAGATATAATAACAAGGCCGATGAAAATATATCATCTGCATGAAATTTTCCCCCGTGAGTAAATGCTTTTGCATCTTTCTGTCTGATCTTATTCAATAAATTTTCTTGATTCATAGTTTCTGTTCCTTCTTTGAAAAAGGCAGTTTTTCAACATGTAAGTTCTGAAAAACCACCTTTTTATCATTCTTTATTATATTATTTTGCCAGGTATACGTCTGTATTCTCTGTGTCAGAAGCAGATACCTCTGCATGGTTATTTACATAAATACTGATCTGATTTCCCTGGACTTTTCTTCCTGTATCTTCCGCTGTAAATACATGTCCTCCGATAATCACCTTGGTTCCATATGGAATTACATTCGGATCAGTTGCGATTGTCTTTCCTTCTGCAACAGGTGTTCCCGATGCCGTAACTTTAGATGCTTTATCGCAGCAGATCTCGCAAGGACAATAATATGTAATCTGGAAATTTTCAAGTTTCTGTCCATACATGTCCTCTGTTGCATTGGCCTTTTCAATTCCGCCGCCTGTAAGAGAATAATCATCTTTCAGGATACGTGTTGCCCATACTGCATTTTTGGTATTGACTTTTCCTTCGATAATTCCGAGTTTCGTACTTGCAGCCTCTATCGTCCTGCCATCTCCTGCATACATGACCACATGATATACATACCCTTCTTTAGCATAGAAGATCAGATCTCCCGGCTGGGCATCTTCTACAGGAATCTTCGTTCCATACTGGCTTTGATCTTCTGCTACTCTTGGAAGGCTGTATCCATATTGTTTATAAATCTGCTGTACGAATCCAGAGCAGTCTGCACCGTCCGTCAGGCTTGTACCACCCCACACATATGGATTACCGATAAACTGTGACGCAAATTCCAGCATGGATTCCCGGATTTCTCCACTTGGCGATCCCTCTTTTACAGAAGTCAGTGTATAATATAATGCCTGATTTTCTTCTGGTTTTACCGTTTCTTTTGCTGTCTGATATTTATCCTCACCATTCGCTTCAATCTGCTTTTTTGTTTCATCACTGAAGTCCAGATACTTCTGTTCCACAAAGCCTCTGACATCTCCGGATTCTATATATACCCAATCCGAATCTTTATCTGCCAGAATATAGCACAACTGTCCCTGTGCCATTGTTCCTATTGTTCTGGCTGTAGTATTTTTTTCTTCTTTTATTTCCAATGCAGCAGAACCAATCTGATCATTTATAAGTGCTGTATCTTTAGCTGCCACTGTCTGGCCGGCTGTCACGCGCAGATACGTATATGCCTGATTGTCCTTTGCATCAACTGAAGCTTTTGCCGTTTTTGCAATTCCTTCAATTCCATTATATTCTGTTTCATCCTTTTTGGCTTTTTTCTGAGCCTTTTTCTGGTAAACAGTTAAAAGTTCTTGTGCCGCATCATCTGTATATACTTCTGAGGCCTTTACAAATCCCCTGACATCTCCGGATTCTACATAAAGCCATCCGTTTTCTTCTTCTTTCAAAATATAAAGCAAACCATCCTGTGGCAGCGTTCCCACAGTACGGACCTTTTCTTCCAACTGCTGGCTTACAAGAGCCGCATCCATGCCTTTCTGCTTCTGTTTTTTTTGCTTTTCCACTGCTTTTTGCAGATTCCTGACAGCTTTACTCTTTGCTTTTCTGACGGTTTTGTTCTTAATCTTCTTATCTTTCTTCACTGTCTTTATTTTTTTCTGCAATTTCTCAGCATCTTTCTTTGCATTCGCAACATCTGTCCCTGCTGTCTGTGTATTACTTCCGTCAATATTTTCCGGCACCGCTTCACGGATATTGATTTTTGTCTTTGCAAATGCATAGTTTCTTGCAACTGTAAAGAAGCGGAAATCTTCCTTGATTTGTGGCAGTTTTACAATCTTCTGCTTTGCAATAAGTTCTTTATTGCTTTTTGCACTCTTTGTCTCATCTTTTTTCTTAGTTGTATCTGTCGCCTGTTTATTATTTGCTGTCGTGTGTTTTCCTGCAGCATTCGATGTACCGGAAACATTCGAAGTACCTGACGCCTCTGACTTACTCGGTGTATTCGGCGTATTCGGTGTATCCGGCGTATCTGGAGTGTCCGGCGTATCCGGTGTGCTCGGAGTGTCCGGTGTATCCGGTGTGCTCGGAGTGTCCGGTGTATCCGGTGTACCCGGTATATCCGGATTAGCCGGTATCTGCTCTACTCGTTCTCCTGTCACCGGATCTACTTTCTTTCCTGTCACGGTATCAATCAGATAGTTTGATTCTTCATCCAGCTTCACTTCACCTTTTTGAATCATATCCATGACTTTATCGGATACATCTGTAAGTGTATCTCTCCCATCTACGGATTTGGCCTGTAACTTTTCTGTCTGTACAGCCTCTGACTGTGACATCGTGCTCTGTACATCTGCCAGAACAACCGACGGCGTACCTACGACAAGTCCAAATGCAAGCAACCCTGCAAGCGTTTTTGTTCCTAATCTTTTTGCGACTTTTACGTTTCTCAGTTTCAAAAATCTGGCTCCTTCCATATATATTTGCATTCATACATCTGTATGGTATAAACAAGATTCTTCCTTTTTTATTCTGGTATAGATTCGTATACACTGATTTTTATTATACGCCCTTCATTTTAAAAATTCCACCCTTGTTATTATCCTATTTCTATCAACTACTCAAATATTTTGCTCAATCTTTTCACTGTTGGACATTTTGTTCAAGCAACAATAAAATCCGCCTGGGTAAGCTTAAATCCTTTTCCCAGACGGATTTCCTGTTTTGTCTTATTTTCTTTCGTTGTTCCTTACATATCCAGAGGATATTTTGCAGTCAGCTCTGCAACCATTCCTTTGACTTTTTCAATGTTATCTTCACTCTGAAGTACGAGTGCGATACACTCTGCGATCATATCCATGTCGTCTTCTTTTAATCCTCTTGTTGTAACCGCCGGTGTTCCAAGTCTGACACCGCTTGTCACGAACGGTGATCTTGGATCGTTCGGTACCGTATTTTTGTTACATGTGATGTGTGCGGCATCCAGACGTTTTTCCAGTTCTTTACCGGTCACATCTTCTCCTCTTAAATCAATCAGCATCAGGTGATTATCTGTTCCTCCGGATACAATCTTCACTCCACGGTCCATCAGTCCCTTACTGAGTGCCTGTGCATTTTTGATGATCTGTTTCTGATATTCTGCGAATTCAGGCTCCAGGGCTTCTTTGAAGCATACCGCTTTTCCTGCGATCACGTGTTCCAGTGGTCCTCCCTGGATTCCAGGGAATACAGCTTTATTAAAGTTGAATTTATCTGCTGCTTCCTGATTACAGAGGATCAGACCGCCTCTTGGTCCGCGCAGTGTCTTATGTGTTGTCGTTGTTGTGACATCTGCGTACGGGATCGGGCTTGGATGAAGTCCTGCTGCAACAAGTCCTGCGATATGGGCCATATCAACCATCAGGTATGCTCCTACTTCATCCGCGATCTCACGGAATTTTTTGAAATCAATGATTCTTGCATAAGCACTTGCTCCCGCAATGATCATCTTTGGTTTTTCTTTTACTGCGATCTCACGTACCTTATCATAATCGATCACACCCTCGTCGTTCACTCCGTATGATACGACGTTGAAATATTTACCGGAAATATTAACCGGAGAACCATGTGTCAGATGTCCGCCATGATCCAGGTTCATACCCATGACTTTGTCTCCAGGCTCCAGCATTGCAAAGAATACTGCCAGATTTGCCTGTGCTCCGGAATGTGGCTGTACATTGGCATAATCACAGCCAAATAACTTCTTTGCTCTTTCTCTTGCAAGATCTTCCACTACATCCACACACTGACATCCACCATAGTAACGTTTGCCCGGATAGCCTTCTGCGTATTTATTTGTAAGCGGACTTCCCATTGCTGCCATGACTGCTTTGCTTACCCAGTTCTCCGATGCGATCAGCTCCAGATGCGAATTCTGTCTCTCCATCTCGGCCTGAATGGCGTCTGCAATTTCACTGTCTGCTTTTTTAATTTCATCAAATGCATACATATTTGAGTCCTCCTGGTTTGTTAAAAATTTAATTTATTTAATATGATATCACTTTACCACGGTGAATGCCAGTGTTTTTTGTAAAAAAGAGGAAACCTCTGATGAAATTAATCATCAAAGGTCTCCTTTAATTTATCCATAAATCCTTTTTTCTTTTTGCCTTTATGTTCGTGCTCTTCCGCTTTTTCAGATTTCTCTGCTCCGAGGGAATTGCCGGTCAGCTCATCGAATTTACGCAGTGCTTCTTTTGCTTCGGCACTTAAGTGTTCCGGTGTCTGGACCACAAGTGTTACATAATGATCGCCGCGAACCTGTGCATTTCGAAGAGATGGAACTCCTTTACCTTTCAGACGTACTTTTGTATCTGTCTTGGTTCCCGGTTTTACCGTGTAGATCACTTCTCCATCTACCGTCTTGATACGGATATCCGCACCAAGTGCTGCCTGTGCAAATGTAATCGGTACCGTTGAGAAGATGTGCATATCCTGACGCTGGAAGATTGGATGTCTTGATACCACAACCTCCACCAGAAGATCTCCTCTTGGTCCGCCGTTTACACCCGGCTCACCTTTTTCACGGATTCTGACACTCTGGCCATTATCAATACCTGCAGGAATCGATACGGATATCTTCTTCTTGCTGGCTACATAGCCTGTTCCGCCGCAATCCGGACATTTTTCCTTAATAATCTTACCAGTTCCCTGGCAATCCGGACAGGTCTGTACATTCTGTACCGTTCCAAAGAATGACTGCTGTGTATATACTACCTGACCTTTACCGCCACATTTCGGACAAGTCTCCGGAGATGTTCCCGGTTTGGCACCTGTTCCGTTACATTTCGGACATGGGTCTTTTAATACAACGTCCAATTCTTTCTCGCATCCGAATACAGCCTCTTCGAATGTGATTCTGACACTCTTACGGATATTCATACCTTTCATCGGTCCCTGGTTCGCACGACCGCCTCTGCGCCCGCCGCCGAACAGATCTCCGAAGATATCTCCGAAAATGTCGCCAAAATCAGCACCGTTAAAGTCGAATCCGCCATATCCGCCGCCTGCTCCCGCACTTCCGTCAAAAGCAGCATGACCAAACTGATCATACTGACGGCGTTTTTCCGGATCACTCAAGACTGCATACGCCTCAGAAGCTTCTTTGAACTTCTTTTCAGCTTCAGCATCACCCGGATTCATATCCGGGTGATACTTCTTGGCAACCTGTCTGTATGCTTTTTTCAAAGTTGCTTCGTCAGCATCTTTACTGACCCCAAGCACCTCATAGTAATCTCTTTTTGACTCTGCCATTTCCTATTCCTCACTTAATGTTCTTAGACTTCTTTGTAATCTCCGTCTACGACATCGTCGCCCTGGAATCCTTCTGGTGCCGGGCCTGCTCCTGCATTAGCTCCTGGCTGAGGACCAGCTCCCTGAGCTCCTGCTGCTGCGCCAGCCTGCTCATACATCTTTGTGAAGAGCTTCTGAGCACTCTCTGTCAGTTTTTCTTTACCTGCTTTGATCTCTGCAACCTGCTCATCTGTAAGAGTATCTGTATTTGCTTTTTCAAGTAATTCTTTCAGAGCTTTGCAGTCAGCTTCTACTGCTGCTTTGTCTGCACCGTCAAGCTTGTCGCCAACTTCCTGCAGAGCTTTCTCTGTCTGGAATACCATAGCGTCAGCTTCGTTCTTAGCATCGATTCCTTCTTTACGTTTCTTGTCCTGAGCTTCGAATTCAGCAGCTTCTTTTACAGCTTTGTCGATATCTTCATCAGACATGTTAGATCCTGCTGTAATTGTGATGTGCTGTTCTTTTCCAGTTCCAAGGTCTTTTGCAGATACATTTACGATACCATTTGCATCGATATCGAATGTAACTTCGATCTGTGGGATTCCACGTGGAGCTGGTGCGATTCCGTCCAGTCTGAACTGTCCGAGGGATTTGTTATCTCTTGCGAACTGTCTTTCTCCCTGTACTACGTTGATATCAACGGCTGTCTGGTTATCAGCAGCTGTAGAGAAGATCTGGCTCTTCTTTGTAGGAATTGTTGTATTTCTCTCGATCAGACGAGTAGCTACACCACCCATTGTCTCGATAGACAGTGACAGCGGAGTTACATCCAGAAGAAGGATGTCGCCGGCGCCTGTATCTCCTGCAAGTTTACCACCCTGAACAGATGCTCCAAGTGCTACACACTCATCCGGGTTCAGAGATTTGCTTGGCTCTTTACCTGTCAGACGTTTTACTTCTTCCTGTACTGCAGGGATACGTGTAGATCCACCAACTAACAGTACCTGACCAAGTTCAGAAGCTGTGATACCAGCATCTGATAATGCTCTCTGTACCGGCTCAGATGTCTTCAGTACAAGATCATGTGTCAGTTCATCAAATTTAGCTCTTGTAAGGTTCATATCGAAATGTTTTGGACCTTCTGCTGTAGCTGTGATGAATGGAAGGTTGATGTTTGTTGTTGTTGCTGAAGAAAGTTCTTTTTTAGCTTTCTCAGCTGCTTCTTTTAATCTCTGAAGTGCCATCTTATCTGCAGATAAGTCAACACCTTCCTGTTTCTTAAATTCAGCGATCATGTAGTCTGTAATCTTCTGGTCGAAGTCATCTCCACCAAGTCTGTTGTTACCGGCTGTAGATAATACTTCGATAACTCCGTCACCGATCTCGATAACAGATACGTCGAATGTACCACCACCAAGGTCATATACCATGATCTTCTGTTCTTTTTCATTGTCAAGACCATATGCAAGAGCTGCTGCTGTTGGCTCGTTGATGATACGTTTTACATCAAGTCCTGCAATCTTACCTGCATCTTTTGTTGCCTGACGCTGAGCATCGTTGAAGTAAGCAGGTACTGTGATAACAGCCTCTGTTACTTTTTCTCCAAGATATCCTTCTGCATCTGCTTTCAGTTTCTGAAGGATCATTGCTGAGATCTCCTGTGGAGAATATTTCTTATCTTCAATTGTTACCTTGTAGTCGGTTCCCATCTCTCTCTTGATAGAAGAGATTGTTCTCTCTGCGTTTGTTACTGCCTGACGTTTTGCAGGTTCTCCGACAAGACGCTCACCTGTCTTTGTAAATGCTACTACAGATGGTGTTGTTCTTGCGCCTTCTGTGTTGGCGATAACTGTTGGCTGTCCACCTTCCATTACGGCTACACAGCTGTTTGTTGTTCCTAAATCAATACCTATAATTTTACCCATGATAAATTTCCTCCTGTATGATTTTTTATTCTGATAATTGTGAATGTTCTTGTTTCTAATTTGCTACTTTTACCATGCTGTGTCTTACAACTGAATCACGGTATGTGTAGCCCTTCTGAAATTCCTCGGCAACAATATTCTCACCGAAGTTTTCATCTTCCACATGCATCACTGCGTTGTGGAAATTCGGATCAAACGGCTGGCCTACTGCTTCAATAGGCTTAACCTCGATTCCTTCCAGAGTGGTAAGCAGATGTTTATACACCTTCTCCATTCCCTGAACGAACGGATCTTCTTTGTCTTCTTCCTTCACTGCATCCAGACCTCTTTCAAAGTTGTCTACAACTGGAAGAATCTTCTCTATGATATCTTTCGCTCCAACTTCGTACATCTGGGATTTTTCCTTTTCTGTACGTTTGCGGAAGTTATCAAACTCTGCCATCTGACGGGTAAGCTTATCTGTAAGCTCTTCGATCTTCTCGTCTTTTTTATCTTTTTTCTTGCCAAATAATTTTTTGCCAGATTTCTTTTCTGTATCTTTCGCTGTCTCTTCGGCTTCTTCGTTTTCCACTTTTTCAGAAGTTTCTGTTGTCTCGTCTGTATCTGTCTCTGCTTCTTTTGCTTCAGCAGCGGATTTTTTTGCCTCTTCTACAGCTTCTTTTACCATATCTTCCTGGCTTTTTTCCTGCTTATTTTCCAAGGGTTATTCCACCTTTCTATCATTCTTATGGAACATCTGATCCAGTTCTGTCTGGAGACGTTTCATAGATTTTAAAACATGTTCATAATCCATACGTTTCGGTCCGATAATTCCTATCGTTCCCTTCATACCATCACCCAGTTCGTAGGTTGCAGTTACGACACTGCAGTCTCTCATAGTCTGTACCGGAGTCTCATCTCCGATATATACCTGAATGCCGGTATTCTCATCCTGTGCCAGGGTCTGTGTAACCAGTTCGGATAACTGCTGTTTTTCTTCAAATGCACTGATGATTTCCTGTGCGCTCTGGTTATCACTCAGCTCCGGATATTTAAAAATGTTCGTCGCACCGCTTGTGTAGATCTGCATATCATCATCTACATGAATCGCATCTGCAACTGCATCCAGTACATATCCGACTACCTGACTGTGGATTCCTGCCTGCTCCTTTAATCTGGCGATCAATCCCAGGTTGATTTCTTCAATCGACATGCCGTTGAGTGTTGTATTCAGCAGCATATTCAGCTTTAACAGATTCTCATTGCTGATCGGCTCATCAATGTTAATGATCTTATTCTTGATCACATTGCCTCCCAGTACGATGACTGCGATCACCTGTTCCTCATCTACCATAGATAACTGGATGAACTTAATCTTGTTTGAATTGTTCATCGGAGTCGAAACCATCGTTGCATAGTTGGTATTCGTTGCAAGAACCTTTGCTGCCTGTTTCAAAAGCTGATCCATCTTATCTGCTTTGTCAAGCATCTGATCCTGCATCTCATTCAGCTCCTGCTCTTTCTCCTCCATCAGCATATCTACATAGAGCCTGTATCCTTTATCCGAAGGAATACGTCCTGCCGACGTATGAGGCTGGATGATATATCCCATCTCTTCCAGATCTGCCATCTCATTACGGATCGTTGCTGAACTAAGATTCAGATCCGTGTACTTGGAAATCGTTCTGGAACCAACCGGTTCACCTGTCTCCAGATAATTCTGGATGATTGCATGAAGTATTTTCAGTTTTCTTTCACTCATCTCTTCATGATTTATCACCGGTACCTCCTCCTTTCGGTTTCTGGTTATTAGCACTCTTTTTATCTGAGTGCTAACACCTTTCGACTATTAAGATAGCACTCTCACATATTTTTGTCAACACTGTTTAGATATTTTTTAGAAAATGTAAAAAACCTTCTGATTACCACTTCTTTCGAATGCACATCAACGCAAACAGGCAGACTACTTATAATATATTGTCTGCCTGTTAATCACTTTATTCTTTTTCGTTTATATTGTTTTTAACGCAATTCCAAGGATATGTTTTGCACATCTCTGAAGATCCGCTTTGGTAATCCTTCCATTTTTTACGCCGTCTACAATATCCTCTACATTTTTCCTGCACCCTGGCATCTGAAGATCATTTCCTGCCTTAATGCACTGTACACCATCGGAATAGCTGTATTTCCCGCTTTCTGATACCATTCCAAGTGCCGTCGTATCCTGAGACGTATACCAGTCTGTCATAATAAAGCCTTCAAATCCCCATTCATCACGCGCTACATTCTGAAGCATGTCATAATGATTGGCGGCATGCGTTCCATTGATCAGATTATACGATGTCATGATCGCATATGGCTGTGCTGTCTTCACCACAATTTCGAATCCTTTCAGATAGATTTCTCTTAATGCACGTTCGCTGATATGTGCGTTCGTGAACATACGGTTGTCTTCCTGATTATTTGCCGCAAAATGCTTGATCGTCGTTCCATGTCCTTTGTAAGACTGTACACCCTTTGTATCGGCTGCCGCACACAGTCCGGTAAGCAGTGGATCTTCCGAATAATATTCAAAGTTTCTTCCACACAATGGATTTCTGTGAATATTCATGCCCGGTGCCAGCCACAGGTGAATATGAAACTGTTCCATCTCTTCTCCGACAATCTCACCCATTCTCTTGATAAGATCCACATCCCATGACTGCGCAAGTGTCGTCGCAATCGGGATTGCCGTACAGTACTGGTAATAATCCTGCGCTCCTTCCGGCTGCTCTTTCGCAAACGGTGCAATTTCCATTCCGAACTGTTCCCCACCCGGTAATTTATTGCCTTCTTTATCCGTTTTAAAATGTGTCTGTAACCGTAATCCTGCCGGTCCATCTGCAAGGATCAGATTCGGGATTTTCCGCTTCTCGATCAGTGCCGACGTCGTATCCCCTGCTGCTCCCGGCACACATGCAGAAGATGACCCGATTACATTGCCGCCTTCTTCCAGTCGTTCGGTTCCGACACAAAGATCAGCCATCTCTTCTACCGTAAGCTGTGCAACCAATTCTTCGAGTGATGCTGCCCCCTTCTTCACATCCTCCAGTGTTAATATCTCGTCTGGTCTTTTATCTTCCAGCGTAGTACGTATCACTTCATATTCCATGATCTTTTTCTTAAAGTTTTCCGCATAGATCAATATCGGGCGCATAAATGGTGTGTCATCCAGTTCCAGGTCAAAGATTGGGACCATATGGTGAATCTCTTTTACAAATTCCTTATCCTTCATCACATTCTTTAAAAGAACCGTCTGAACTGTTTCATCCAGATCTATGATCGCGGCTACTTCCGTTGTACGTGAACTGTTCCCCACACGAATCGTATACTCGCCTTCCTCCATAACCCATGCTGCATCATAACTGTCATAAGATGCCATATCTTCTGTCGCAAATGTAACTGTTACCACTTCTTTTTCTCCCGGCATGAGAAGCTTTGTCTTGGCAAATCCTGCAAGCTCCTGTGTTGGTTTTTCCATAACTCCATCCGGTGCCGAATAATAAACTTGTACGACTTCTCTTCCCGGATATACCTTACCGATATTCGTCACTTCCACTTCTACCTTTACCAGCTTTTCATCTGCGGTCACTTCTTTGGTCACCAATGAGAAATCCGTGTATCCTTTTCCATACCCAAAGCAATACAACGGCATGATTCCAAATGTATCAAAATAACGATATCCGACATAAATCCCGTCACTATAGTATTCATCATCCAGATTGTCATCGCGGTAACTGAAAGTTCTCGATGACGGATAGTCATCATAAGATCTTGCCCATGTATCTGTTAATTTTCCTGACGGAACTGTTTTAGCCATCAAGACATCCGCCACTGCATGGCCACCCATATTTCCAGTCTGTCCGGTCAGAAGGATTGCCTGCACTCCGGAAATCTTCCGCAATTCTGTCAGATCTATCACGCCTCCTGTATTCAATAATACAACACAATTCGAATAATTTTCCGTCATAAACCGGATGTTCTGCAATTCTCTGTCACTCAGATAATAATCTCCTTTTTCTGCCCGCCGGTCTTTTCCCTCTCCGGAATTTCTTGCAAGCACATAAATGGCCGCATCTGCCTCTTTGATATCTGTCTCTTCGACAATTGGCTGCTCCGGTTCCTGAAACGGATGTTTGAACCCAAGGATTACCGATGGCTCTCCCGTCTCATCTGACATATCTTTTAACTTTTTCAAATATGTTTTCTGCGCCTCTTCCAGATCCCGGTCGTATCTGTCAAGCCAGTCTTCTGTCACGATCTCAAATCCGGCTTCTTCTAATCCCCGTGCGATTGAAACTGTTTTTCTTACATTGACATCTCCGGATCCTGTTCCTCCTTTCACCGTATGTCTGGCTCCCGTTCCATATAATGCAATCTTTTTTATCTTATCTGAAAATGGTAATACACCGTCATTCTCCAAAAGGACCATACATTCCCCGGCCAGATGACGTACTTCATTCTCATGCTCTGTCTCATACTTCTGAATTTCATTTGTTTTCGATGCATAAATCTGTGCCATATATCTTCCTCTTTTCCTATATTATATTTTTCAAATTATAATGCTTCTGTTTCTGATTTTTGTATTTTGCTTGCAGAAATATCAGCTCTGTGAAAAATTTTAACACATTCTTCTGTCATTTTTCCATACTTAACATCCATTATTTCAGATACATTACGGACATCTTAATTGCGGTATTGTAATTATTTTTATTTTTGTTGTTATTCCAACAACATTCTTTTTCTTCTTTATAGTACACTAATACCTGCAAAACAACTGATACCATTTTAAACATATTTCTATTTTTAAGAAAAGGAGAATCATTATGATCAGAAAAATAATCCATATAAATGAAGAAAAATGTAACGGATGCGGTGCATGTGCCAACGCCTGTCACGAAGGTGCCATTCAGATGGTTGATGGAAAAGCCCGATTAATGCGCGATGATTTTTGCGATGGCCTTGGTGACTGTCTGCCGGCCTGTCCGACAAATGCAATCACATTTGAAGAACGTGAAGCGGATGCTTATGATGATGATGCAGTAAAAGCACATCTTGCCGCCAAAGGACCGGAAGCACTTAAGAAACACCTTGATGCAAAAAAAGCACATGCTCACGATAATGATGCACCAGCTCCACATCATGGTGGATGTCCGGGTTCTATGGCTCGTGAAATTCAACACACTGCTCCTCATGGTGGATGTCCGGGTTCTATGGCTCGTTCGGTTGAACACACTCATAATAATGATGCAAGTGCTTCTAATAATATGTCAGGAAGTACACCGACCGCTTACTCCATGGAAAGTCAGCTTCGTCAGTGGCCGGTCCAGATCAAGCTTGCTCCGCTGAGCGCACCATATTTCCAGAACGCAAATCTGCTGATTGCAGCCGACTGTACGGCATATGCATATGGCAACTTCCACAACCAATTCATTAAGAATCACGTTGTACTGATTGGATGTCCGAAACTGGATGCAGTTGATTATACGGAGAAATTAACCGAGATCATCAAGCATAATGATTTCAAAAGTCTTACTATCGTCCGTATGGAAGTTCCTTGCTGCGGAGGACTGGAGCATGCCGCTACAGAAGCGTTAAAAGCAAGCGGGAAGTTTATTCCTTGGCAGGTGGTGACGATTGGGATTGATGGAACTATAAAGGATATTTAATGCATGAAGCGGTCGTTACCCGGAATAGGAGTCACTGTTTGAGCCGTATGGCGAGTTTGACTCCTATTCCGGGTGCTTTTAGAAAATTCTGACGCCCTTATAACTTCTTCATCGTAGAATCTTAGCCCGTAGCAGAATACCAAGTCTTTCTCATGGACCGGGGGTAAACCACGATACTGCATTAAACAGCAACTCACTGATCTTCCCGGATATACCTCATCCACTCTTTAATCTCCTTCTCATGCCCATTCTCGCTTGGTACATAGAATTTTTCTCCGACGATCTCGTCCGGGAGATACTGTTGTTCTACATAATGGTGCGGATAATTATGTGCATATTTATATCCGATGCCGTGTCCCAGTTTCTGGGCTCCTTTATAGTGGGCATCCTGCAGGTGTGACGGAACCGTTGTCTTTGTGCGTTTCACGCTTGCCATTGCATCAAAGATTGCATTGCATGCGGCATTACTCTTTGGTGCAGTTGCTACATACGTGACTGCCTGAGAAAGAATGATCTGTGCTTCCGGCATACCGATTCGTTCGACTGCCTGGGAAGCAGATACGGCAACCGTAAGTGCCATCGGATCTGCATTTCCGACATCTTCCGATGCGCAGATCATGATACGTCTGGCTATGAACTTGATATCTTCTCCTGCGTATAACATTTTCGCAAGATAATACACTGCCGCATCTGGATCGGAGCCACGCATACTTTTGATAAATGCAGAGATCGTATCATAATGATTATCCCCGGTCTTATCGTATTTGACTACACGTTTCTGAATGCATTCGGATGCAACATCCAGTGTGATGCGAATCTTTCCGTCTGCACTTCGTTCTGTTGTCAGGATTCCAAGTTCGACTGCATTCAATGCACTTCTGGCATCTCCTCCGGAAATGTCTGCAAGAAATTCCAGTGCATCTTCATCGATCACTGCCTGGTAACTTCCCATACCTTTTACCGTATCATAGACTGCCCTTGTGATCAGTGTCTTGATGTCTTCTTTGGCAAGCGGCTGTAATTCAAAGATGCTCGATCTGGAAAGCAACGCCCCATTCACTTCAAAATACGGATTCTCTGTCGTTGCGCCGATCAGAATGATCGTACCGTCTTCTACAAACGGCAGCAGATAATCCTGCTGTCCCTTATTGAATCTATGGATCTCATCCACGAACAGGATTGTCTTCTTCCGGTACATTCCCTGCATCTCTTTTGCTTTGTTTATCACTTCTTCCATGTCCTTTTTACCCGCAGTCGTTGCGTTGATCTGGGTAAATTCCGCACTGGTCGTATTGGCAATGACTTTGGCGAGTGTGGTCTTTCCTGTTCCCGGAGGACCGTAGAAAATAACCGAACTTAATTTGTCAGCCTTGATCGCCCTGTAAAGTAATTTGTCCTTTCCGATAATGTGCTGCTGTCCGACTACTTCCTCTAATGTGGTCGGGCGCAGTCTGGATGCAAGCGGTGCCTCTTTTTCCATGTTCTGCTCCCGCATATAATCAAATAAATCCATTCTTTCATCTCCATTTATCTATGTAAATTTTCATTCATCAGATCTGATTCTTAAATTCTGCGTTTTGAATCTAATTCATAATGAGTTCATCAACCGTTACAAATTCAAATCCTTCCTTCTGCAGGATATCTACAATACGCAGTGCCGCATTCACACTGGACTCATAACAGTCGTGCAATAAAATGATATCATTTTCCTTTGCCTGCGTCACTACTTTATTGACAATTTCATCTTCATTATTCGTTGTCCAGTCCAGAGGATCTATCGTCCACATCACAGGCATAACATCCAGTTCCCACTCCAGCTTCTTCTGCCAGGCTCCGAACGGTGGTCGCATATAAGAGACTTCTTCTCCTGTGATCCCGGTAATCACTTCATTTGTCATCAGAATTTCTTCTTTTGCCGTCTCATCCGGTACACGTGTGATTTCTACATGGTGATACGTATGATTGCCGACCAGATGCCCTTCTTCCGATTCTCTCTTTACAAGTTCCGGCGTATTTTCTGCATTTTCCCCGATCAGGAAAAATGTTGCTTTTACATTCCGCTCTTTTAATCCATCCAGTAGTTTCGGTGTCCATGCCGGGCTTGGTCCGTCGTCAAATGTGATTGCAATCTTAGGGGCCTCTTTTATCATATTCGATGCTACATACTGAATGGCCTTTTCATTACTTGAATGGGTATTTTCTGACAATTCCTTATGAGTTTTTTTCACTCCCACAACAGCCTCATCTTCCAACTGCACCATCTTTGTCAGAAGGAAATAGATGCCTAATATATAAATCAGCAAAATTCCCGCCATTTTCATCCTGGTCCGTCGTTTGTATGTTATATCTGATTTGCAATCGATATTTGATTTCATGTCACACCCGCATAGCATTATTTCATTTTACTATATGCAGGGGCAGGGAATTCCATACCCGGGTTCTTTTTCTGCCTTACTGCAATACGAAAAAGCTGCCATTGACATTTTCCTCTTGCATACTTTGGTATACAAAAGGCGCCAGAATTCTGACGCCTTGCTTTACCTTATATTTTTCTATATTATTTCTTACGTTTTCCCGGTACCGCTTTCTTTCCTGTACTCTTCTTATTCTTTTTCGATACAGGCTTCTTTTCTGCATTCTTCTTATTCTTTCTCGATACAGAAGCTTTTCTGACGCTCCATCCAAATGTTCCAAGTGAATCTCCCAATGTCAGATATTCTCCATGAGAATACGCCAGAAGTCCGGCTTTTCCAAGCTGTAATCTTCCCTTTTCATCCAGATATTCTTCTCCTACCTGAACAGCCTCTACTTTAGCCAGAAACATATGATGTGAGCCGAGTTCTTTGATCTCGGTTACTTTACACTCAATGTTCACCGGACATTCTTCTATGATCGGTGCATAGTCAAGCTTTGATGCTCTGCCGGCTGTCAGATGCATCTCTTTCCATTTATCAACATCACGACCGGAGCGTACTCCGCACCAGTCTGTTGCCTTTTTTAAC
The DNA here is from genome assembly GCF_025150085.1 of Dorea longicatena. Taxonomy (NCBI): domain Bacteria; kingdom Bacillati; phylum Bacillota; class Clostridia; order Lachnospirales; family Lachnospiraceae; genus Dorea; species Dorea longicatena. Next base: position 1,143,821 of record NZ_CP102280.1, on the reverse strand, counting down.
TTTTCAGTTGTCAAATTTACTACGAACTCTCCGCTGTCTTTCAGAAGATCGTACGAATATCGCTCCGGTCTTACGGATATGTACAGCATTGCCGGATTCGTACATACCGTTCCGGTCCACGCAACCGTTATGATGTTCGATTTACCGGATTTATCTGCGGTACTTACCATCACGGCCGGGAGCGGATACAGCATATTTCCCGGTTTCCAGATCTGCTTTGCCATGTCTTTTTCCCCCGCTTTTTTCTACTGCTGTAATTCACTTACCAGAGTCGGTATCAGCTGTTTCTTTCTGGATACAACTCCCTTTAAGATCATCTTTTCGCTGTCTTCTTTCAGATCGAATGCATCAATGATATACTCTTTCGCTTTTGCGCCGCAGCACAATAGTTCTGTCGATTCATCCAGAATATCCGTCAGCATAAAGAATACCATCTGTACTCCATTTTTCTCCAGTACTTCCGGCAGATATGGAGTCAGCATCTCTTTCACTTCCTGCAGTTCTTCTTTACTCATCGAATTCAGCTGTCCCACGCCAAATACCATATCATTTACTGTAAACTGCTTGAAATCCTGGAAACAGATATCTTCTGCCGTCTTTCCTGCAAGACTGCTTCCTGCCTTGAACATTGCCTGTGCCTGTTCTTCCAGATTGATTCCTGCAATCTTTCCAAGTTTCTTTGCAACTTTTTCATCCAGCGATGTGCAGGTCGGCGAGCGGAACAACAGTGTATCGGAAATGATTGCCGAACACAGAAGTCCTGCAATCGTTGGTGTGATCTCTACGTCGTTTTCTTTATACATCTGATATACGATCGTTGCCGTACATCCTACCGGCTGGTTTCTGAAAAATACAGGTCCCATCGTCTCGATATTTCCCAGTCTGTGATGATCAATGATCTCCACGATCTCAGCTTCCTCGATACCGTCTACTGCCTGATTCTTCTCGTTATGATCCACCAAGATCACTTTCTTTTTACTTACATTTAAGAAACGACGTCTTGATACGAATCCCTTAAACTTCCCATGCCGGTCGATAATCGGGAAATCACGGTATTTCTTCTTTGCCATAACTTCCTTAATATCTTCCACATAATCACTCATATGGAAACAAGTAAGTGGTGTCTTCGTCATAAAGCGCTTGACCGGAACGCTCTGGTTGATCAGTCTGGCTGCCGTAAATGTATCGTGCGGTGTACTGATAATTACCGTACTCTGCTCATCTGCACGTTTGATCACTTCTTCGGATACTTCCGCATTCTGGCAGACTACCATACAGCTTACATCAATATCAAGTGCACACATCTGTGATTCTACACGATTTCCAAGGATCACCAGATCATCTTTTTCTATAAATTCCTGCATAAGCTCCGGACTTGATGCACCGATTGCTACTTTTCCTTTTGTAAAATATCCATGTTCGTTACCGGTTACCATCTCTCCATCCAGTGTATTCATGATGTTACGATACTGCGTTCTTGCTTTGGAAAGGATCATATTATCATATACATCCATATAAGATGTCGCAATGTCTCCGGTTGAAATAACACCCAGGAGCTCTTCATCTCTTAAAATCGGAAGTGTCTTGATGTTATTCTCCTTCATCTTTGTCCATGTATCTTTCAAAGATACATTCGGTCCTACACCATCTATCTGGTGGATATCCATATCTTTTACCTGTAATTTGACATTCTCCAGAAGATTTGGAACCTTCACTCCAAATTTCTGTAATACATAGTGTGTCTCTTCATTTATCTGACCGGCTCTTTTTGCAATATAATCATTACCGGTTATTTCTCTTTTTAAATTTGCATAGGCAATTGCTGAACAGATGGAATCCGTATCGGGATTCTTATGTCCTACAACGTATATTTTTCCTGCTTTCTTAGCCATATTTTCTCTTTCACATCCCTTTTTATATCATCTCTTAAGTATTAAGCTTGCCATCTTTTTAAGAATTCGTCAACCTTTATTTCTATGTATTTCGTATTTTTCTTTGAACAATATTATACTTCTATGCTATACTTAAGACAGTATAAAAGAACATTTTCAATTATGTTCTTAATAATAAGAAGGGAACTTAATACTATGAGCGAAGAATTATTACACGAAGAAACACAGAACGAAGGAACACCTGTTACAATGGCTGATCTTGAGGAACATTTTGACGATGCAAATCCATGGAATGTAGTAAAATCTTACATGGAAAAAGGTACTGTCCTTCCTGTAAAAGTAGAAGGGATTGTAAATGGCGGCGCCATTGCCATGGTTGAAGGTTTGCGTGGATTCATCCCGGCATCCAGATTATCTCTCTCCTATATCGAAGATCTTGAAACTTACCTGTTAAAAGATATTGAAGTCAAAGTCATCGATGTAGATGAAGCAAATAACCGTCTCGTACTCTCTGCACGCGAGATTCTCCAGGAAAAAGCAAGAAAGGAAAGAGAAGCTAAGATTGCCGCTGTCAAAGTTGGAAGCATCGTAACAGGCACTGTAGAAAGCCTTCAGAATTACGGAGCATTTGTAGATCTCGGCGACGGTCTCTCCGGTCTGGTACACATTTCCCAGATCAGCTTAAAACGAATCAAATCACCTGCTGATGTATTAAATGTCGGAGACGAAGTAACTGTAAAGATCATCGGAATAAAAGATGGCAAGATCAGCCTGAGTATGAAAGCTCTCGAAGAAGAGAAAAAAGAGGAAGAAGAAATCCATGTAGAGATCCCGAAGGCTGAAGAGATCGGTACAAGTCTTGGGGATTTATTCAAAGGGTTGAAATTAGATTAGTTTCTATTTAATCGATTAACAGAGTTGGCCTCTCGGTCCTTGAAGAACACAGTATATAGTTGTTCTTGTTCAGGTTCCGTACACTAAGAAACAGTAAGAGCGCCAAAATAACCTAAAAACAAAGGAATTACGTTCACAACTCGTCCCTTGGGGACTCAAACAAGTTCACTACATTCCTTTAACGGTTATTTTGACGCTCTAACTGTTTCTAAACACACTCCACGTTCACTAGAACGGCTATTTTTTATAACCTTTACGTATAATCGGAAAATTATAATATAAGCCTTGATTTTCCGGTGCTTCTATACACTTCCGGATTCACCTTCTCCAAATCCCGCAGCCACACTTCCGAGCAAGCATCACTCGGCATTCTCCAGTCTCCTCTAGGAGATAATGCCACGGTTCCAACCTTCGGGCCATCCGGCAGACAGGAGCGTTTGAACTGCTGGATAAAGAATCTTCTGCAGAATGTGTATAACCATTTGTAGATGGTTGCATCATCATATTCACCCTCAAATGCATAACGTGCGATACGGTAGATCTTACTTGGTTCATAGCTGAATCTCAACAGATAATATAAGAAGAAATCATGTAATTCATAAGGGCCGACCAGATCTTCTGTCTTCTGCGCAATCTCACCGTCTTTTGGCGGAAGGAGTTCCGGGCTGACCGGTGTATCCAGCACATCGTACAGTACTTCTTTCAACTCCTGATCTTCACAGGTATCTGCATAATAATGTACAAGGTGACGTACCAGCGTCTTCGGAACAGATGCATTCACTCCATACATAGACATATGGTCTCCGTTATAAGTTGCCCATCCAAGTGCAAGTTCGGACATATCTCCTGTTCCGATCACGATTCCTCCTGTCTGATTTGCTACATCCATCAATACCTGAGTTCTCTCTCTTGCCTGAGAATTTTCATAGGTTACACTATGATCCTCCGGATCATGCCCGATATCTTTAAAATGCTGTTCGACCGCTGCCCCTACCGGGATTTCCCGCAGTGTTGCTCCGAGCTTTACTGACATCTTGCATGCATTCTGATAAGTTCTGTCCGTAGTTCCAAAACAAGGCATCGTCACAGCTACAATTCCACTACGATCCATTCCTAATGCGTCAAATGCTTTTGCTGACACCAACAGTGCCAGCGTAGAATCCAGACCTCCCGAAATACCAACGACTGCACTTTTGGCATGTGCATGTGCCAGACGTTTTTTCAGCCCCATAGCCTGAATCGTCAGAATTTCTTCACAACGCAAGTTTCTCTCTGCCATCACACTTGGCACAAATGGTCTGGATGCAAATCTTCTTGTAAGCTCTGTTTCCTCTACATGGATCTCAAACGGAATACGGATCAGTGTCCTCTCTTTTTCCGTCTGGAATGTTGTATTCTTGCGGCGCTCACTTAATAAACGTTTTACATCTATCTCTGTATAGATCACTTCATTTGAGAAACGATTGCTGGATGCAAGTGTCGTTCCATTCTCTGCAATAATATTATGTCCTCCAAATACCAGATCTGTCGTAGACTCTCCTTCTCCGGCATTGGCATAAATGTATCCACAGATCAATCTTGCCGACTGCCCTTCGATCAGGCTCTCGCGATAAGCCGCCTTACCGATTGTCTCATCGCTTGCCGAACAGTTAACGATTACTGTAGCACCTTCTCTTGCTGCAAGTGTACTTGGCGGGATCGGAGACCACACATCTTCACAGATCTCTGCCGAAACGACCAGTTCCTCCATCTGTTCTGCCACAAATAGGAGCTGTGGCCCGAATGGAATTTTCTTTCCATCTAATGTAATCCACCTTGCCATATCCGGTCCCGGACGGAATTGACGCATCTCATAAAATTCCCCATAATTCGGAAGAAATGTCTTTGTCGTAAGTCCCAGAATATTTCCACGATTTAACGCAGCCGCAACATTATAAAGTTCTCCGTCTACAGCAAGCGGGACACCTATAAATATGAGTGCATCCTTTTCTTTTGTATAATCTGCAATCTTAAATAAAGCTTCTTTTGCCTCTTTCAGTAATATATCCTGCATAAAAAGATCACTACAGGTATATCCCGTCACACACAACTCCGGAAATACAATGACTTTTGCTCCGTTTGCAACTGTCTCGTCGATCATTTTACAGATATTTTCTGTATTATAAGCAACATCTGCCACTCTGATATCCGGAGTCGCAGCCGCTGCTTTTACAAATCCGTCTTTCATGACTCTTTCTCCTTATCGTTTACAACGTTTTAAGATATCTTTCAGTTCATCTACCGTATATTTGTATGCGGTATTACAGAAATGACATTTTACTTCGATATCCTTCCCTTCATCGATCATATCCTGGATTTCTTTCTTTCCAACACTGATCACGGCTTTTTCTACACGTTCTTTTGAACAGTTACAATAGAATTTTGTCGGCATAGTGTCTGTAATTTCCAGGCCCAGATTTCCCAGCAGAATCTCCAGGATCTGCTCCGGTGTTTCTCCTTTTTTCAGATGATCTGTTACTGATGTTATGTTTTTTAAATTTTCTTCAATCTGACTGATCGTCTCTTCTTTGGCAAATGGCATCATCTGAATGATAAAGCCACCGGCACATTCTACCGTATTATCTTTTTCCATCAGTACACCAAGGCCTACCGAAGATGGTACCTGTTCTGAATTGGCAAAATAATACGTCAGATCTTCTGCTATCTCACTGGATACAAGAATTGTCTGTCCGGAATATGGTTCCTTTAATCCCATATCTTTTATAACCTGTAAAAGACCGATTCCAACAGCACCTCCCACATCAAGCTTTCCATTCTTTGGCGGCAGCATAACATCCGGATTATTAACATATCCTTTAACATCACCTTTACTGTCTGCGGTAACGGTGATACCACCGAGCGGTCCGTCTCCTCTTACCTGCAGTGTCAGCATATCTGTCTCATTTTTCATCATGCTTCCCATCATCGCTCCTGCTGTCAGTAATCTTCCCAGTGCCGCTGTCGCAACCGGGCTGGTATTATGATGTTCTCTGGCCGTTTCTACCAGTTCTTTTGTTGTCGCAGCAAAGGCTCTTACCTGCCCTTCCGCTGCTGTTGCTCTTACAATATAATCTTTCATGTGTGTATTCCCTTCTTTATTATTTCTGTCTATTTTCCATATTCTCTTGCGATCACTGTAATCCGTTCGCTTGTATACATCGGTGCTTTCTTCGTATACGCATCATATGCTGCAACGAATTTCAGTCCTGCTTTTTCTAACAATCCGCGCATTTCCCGCAATGTATATGCCTTTTGGAAATGGCTCTCCTGATATTTTCTGTACAGAGACGCCTCTTCATCCTCACGTACAAATAAAGTCAGTTCATATTCATTGATCATTGATGTATGATTGTAATAATTTTCCCAGATAAAACTGCATTCATCCCTGTCTTCCGCGATTACCTGATTTCCCAGCACTTCTCTGTACTTATATTCTGTATTAAAATCAAAAATAAAAATACCTTGCGGATCCAGATAATTATTGACCAGACGGAATACTTCCTGCAGTTCATTCTTTTCTGTCACATAATTGACACAATCACAGACACTGACTATTGCTCTCACAGTTCCGTACAGTTCAAACTCCTGCATATTCTGCAACAGATAAAGGATATCATGGCCACTCTCAATCCTTTTCTCCATGGCAATCTCCAGCATATCTTCGGAATTATCTACTCCGATCATATCATACCCTTTTTCAGCCAGGAGTTCTGTCATACTTCCGGTCCCGCATCCCAGTTCCAGAACCAGTCCGTCTTTTACTCCGTATTCTTTTAATCTGTCTTCCAGATAATCCGCCCATTCTTCATACGGCACATTATCCATAAATGTATCATAAACCTCGGCAAAACTTGTATATGCCTCCATGTATAATCTCCTTTTTCATACGTATTTAACATTTCTATTATATCGGTATTCTATTAAAAAGGCAATACGAAGAAAATATGACCAACAGTCAATTTTATTTGACTTCTTATTTCTGATTTGCTATACTTATTATGTTGAGATATTTATTTCAGTATCTGTACAAAACTACTCTAAGCAATTTGTACAAAAAGTTATAAAAGGAAGTCTGATTACTCATGGGAAGAGTCGAGGAAAATAAAAAAAAGAAAAAGGAAGCACTCTTTCGCACTGCATATGAATTATTTACCACCAAAGGGATCAATTCAACCGCCATTTCTGACATTGTTGAAAAAGCAGGTGTAGCGAAAGGAACTTTCTATCTGTATTTTAAAGATAAGTATGATATCAAAAATAAGCTGATCGCTCACAAAACCAAAGAATTATTTGATCATGCGGCAATTGCTCTGGAGCACTCCGGCATCACCGGACTTGAAGACCAGCTGATTTTTATCATTGATGACATCATTAATATTTTAGTAAATAATAAGCCTTTGCTGAACTTTATTTCAAAAAATCTTGTAATGGGTGCATTAAAATCTGCTTTCTGGGCCGAAGACGAAGGTGACAAAATCTTCTATGAACGATACCTGGAGCTGGTAGAAGCCGATGAACACGAATATCAGGATATTGACATTATGCTATTCACTATTCTGGAATTGGCTGGTTCCACCGGATACAATTCTATACTGTTTGAAGAACCTGTATCTATCGAAAAGTACAAGCCATTTCTTTATCGAACCGTCCGTCTGATCATTCAAAGTCATAGAAAATAGTGCGCATAGTCTGAGCCGTTTCTTACGAGTGCATGACAATTTATAAAGCAGAATCCGCAGTGTAGTATGTAACATAAATATCTTTTTATGTTCCTGCAAACAAATTTGTGTTACATACTACACTGCGGATTTTATTGTCTGGTAGTTTCTTTATGATTCACACGATTACTTATACTGCATAAGCAATTCCTTCATAGCCTTACCGGTTCCCTTCACAGATCCCTGAACCATCTCCGGCTTTCCACCACCACGTCCTTCAAACGCGACGTTTAATGCTTTGCTGATCGGGCGTACATCCTCACTCCTGCTTCCGATTACATATCGATAACCGTCCGTATCTGTTCCGGCAAATACCGCACAGATCACTGCGCCTTTATCAAGCAGCCTGTTCATCATTTCTCTTGGAAGATTACCGGACAATGCGCTGTCGAATACAGTCACAATCTTCTCTTCTACCGGAATCTCTGCCACACGAAATTCCAGGAGTTTCTGCTGTAATTCTGCGATCTGGCTCTTCATACGTGTCTGCTCATCTTTAAGCTTACCAACCGCATCTGCCACTTCATATTCTTTTGCACATAACAGTGCCGAGATTTCTTTTGTCATGGCATCTTTTTTCTCATAATCCCGCATTGCACGTCTTCCGCAGAGCATTGTGATACGCTCACCGCCTTTATAATTGGCCATGCTTACCAGCTTGACAGCTCCGATCTCACCGGTCGTCTTCACATGTGGCGCACAGCATGCACACACATCATAACCTGGGATCTTTACAATACGTACCTGACCCTCAATCTCGATCTTGCTGCGATAATCCATATCTTTCAGCTCATCCTTCGACGGATAAAGAATCTCGATTTCAAGATCCTGATATACTGCCTCATTTGCCGCTGCCTCAATCTCTTTCAACTGTTCTTTACTGATCGTACCATCAAAATCCATTGTACAGTAATCGGCCCCCAGATGAAAACCGACATTGTTATATCCAAATCTTTCATGCACGATACCGGATACAATATGCTCTCCGGTATGCTGCTGCATCTTTTCAAAACGTTCTTCCCAGTTGATCTTTCCGGTCACAATACTTCCCACTTCCAATGGTGCAGTCGTATAATGATAGATCACATCGTCTTTTTCATGCACATCTGTAACGTTCACGGTTCCCAGAACTCCTGTATCTGCATACTGACCGCCGCCTTCCGGGAAGAATACCGTCTGGTCCAGTACCACACGGTAGCCATCCTTTGCTTCTTCACAGGAAATTACTTTTGCTGTAAATTCGGTTCTGTGACTGTCCTCATAAAATAATTTCTCTGTCATCCTACTTACATCCTTTCCGGTGCTTCAAATCCAAGTACGTCAATACATCCTTCCAGTACATCTTTTGTTACTTTCAGAAGTGCAATATAACTCTTCTGTTTCTCAGCGTTTTCTTCACCCAGAATCTTTGTCTCATGGTAGAAACGGTTAAATGCATTTGCAAGATCATAAATATATGCACAGATCTTATGCGGTGCAAGGTCCTGGAACGCATTTGCGATCACATCGTTATATTTAGCTGCTTCAAGCATCAGTGCTTTCTCGCAGTCCGCATGTGCTTCCTGTACCTTTAATCCATCCAGGCTGTTTCCCTGTGCCTGATATTTATGCAGGATTGATTTAATACGAACGATCGTATAGAGAATATACGGACCTGTATTACCTTCAAATGAAATAAATCTGTCCACATCAAAAACATAATCTTTTGATGCCTGATTTGAAAGATCTCCGTATTTAAGTGCAGCTACTCCAATCATATTAGCTGTCTTTCTTGCTTCTTCTTCTTCAATCGCATGATTTTCAGAAATTTTCTTATACATCTTCTCCGCAGTTTCCGAAATCAGTGTCTCCAGGCGCATAACTCCGCCTTCTCTTGTCTTAAACGGCTTACCATCTTTTCCATTCATAGTGCCAAATCCAAGGAATTTCAATTCAGTCTCTGCCGGAACGATTCCTGTCTTTTTCGCAGAACGGAATACCTGTGTAAAATGAAGTTCCTGACGTTTATCAACAACATAGATAACCTTATCCGGATGATAATCTTCGACACGCTGTACCAGTGTAGCAAGATCGGTTGTCCCATACAGTGAAGCTCCATCTGATTTCTGAATCATACATGGAGGGATCTCTTTTGTGTCAGTCTCCTCCTGCACATCAATAACCAGAGCCCCCTGATCTTCATGCGCAAATCCGTCTTTTTTCAACTTATCGATCATGTCAGGAATATATGCCTGTGCATCAGACTCTCCCTTCCAGAGATCAAAACTTACATTTAGATTTGCATAATTTCTTTTCAGATCAGATACAGATACATTGATAATATGATTCCAGATTGCACGATATCCTCTATGTCCATTCTGTAACAGATATGTTGCATGTAATGCATTCTCTCTGTAAGCATCATCTTCTTTCGCCTTACCACTTGCTGTTGGATAGATCTCTTCCAACTCGCTGATAGTAAACGGTGCTTCTTTTGGATATTCTCCTTCAAAAGATTCATCAAAATATGGCAGCTCTGGTTTTCTTTCTTTTAACTCTGTGATGATCAGTCCCATCTGATATCCCCAGTCGCCAAGATGGATATCTCCAAGAACCTCATGTCCCATTTTTCTCGCAATTCGTTTAACGCTTTCCCCGATAATTGCAGAACGCAGATGTCCTACATGCAGTGGTTTTGCCACATTCGGTCCGCCGTAATCCACAACGATCATCTCAGGGTTCTCTGCCTTCTGAATACCAAGATCTTCTGCTTCTTCCATCTGGTTCAGATAATCTGCAACAAATGCTTTTTTCAGTCTGATATTGATAAATCCCGGCTTTACAACCTCTACCTCTTCCATACATGCGCTGTCCTTTAACAGGGCAACTACATCCTCTGCGATCATGAACGGTGCCTTTTTATAAGCTTTTGCTCCCGCCATTGCACCGTTACACTGGTATTCACAAAGATCCGGACGATTTGATAATGTTACTTTTCCGTAAGCTCTGTCATAACCTGCTTTTTCAAATGCATCCGCAAGTTCTTCTGCAATATAATCAATGATTTTCTTCACTTTGTATCTCCTCCATTCATCCTTTTATGATATCTGATATTTCCAGAGTTTTCTAATTTCCTATGGAATTCTCATATGCATCCTTCAGCTCATCCAGCGCCTCCTTCAAAAGTGCGTCTGAACCAACTGCTTTCTGATAAGACTCCTGCGTCTGATTCATCAGAGCCTGTACGTCTTCATGTTCTGCGATCCGGTTAATATATTCCCGGATTTCTTTTTTCTTTACTTGCTGAGTTATCTGGTAATTTCCCTGAGAATCCTTTTTGACATACAATGTTCCAAGTCCGGGAACCTCTGTATATATATCTTTGATCTTCATATCATATCTGACGAACGCCACATATGTATCTTTGTACTTTCCGGATTTTGTATAGATTTTAAAATGATCATACATCTCCACAAATTCCGTATCGGCCTTCTTTTCTGTATAGTAATCTTTTACTGCCTTTATCATCTGTTCATCCGTCTCTTCTTTCAGTGGATTCGTCTGCATATTTTCGCAACCACCGTTTACCAGAACTACTTTCTGTGAACTGACGAATTGTTCTGTCTTCTGTACTTTCTTTTCTTTCTCTTTAGTGAGTCCGAATCCGAGAATTCCTACAAGTAGAACAAGCGAAAACAACACCAGAATAAATACCAGTCTTTTATATCTGTTCTTCCTTGTCAGGACCTCATGAATCTTTACTTTCATAAGACTCCCTCCATACAAGACCCGCCACCGACAGTTCATTATGAACACATGGCGATAGAAAATAGTAAAAAAAGTACACACCCGGGCGGATTCGAACCGCCGCTCCCGCCTCCGGAGGGCGGTGCTCTATCCCCTGAGCTACGGGTGCGTATACAATTACCATATGAAATTGCCTTAGTCATATTAACACATCTTTGAACTAAAGTAAAGGAAATGCTTTCGACTTTTCTCGCATTTCCTTCACTTTTTCTACTTTTCTTACTTAAAAGAGCAGTTTTCCCGTATCGCATTCATAATAATATGCTCTGTTCGAAAGCACTTCTTCCTCTTCTACCTGCGTCTCATTGATCTCTTCAATCATCTCACACAATTCTTCCTTCCCAGGAGCTTCGCTTTCTGCCACGATGATCGTCTCATGTACGCTGCTTGGAAGTATATAATAGTTTTCTTCCAATTCTTCGCCAATTTTTCTAAGCAGATCCGGATACATCATCGCACATGCTCCGTAACTTCTCATAACATTACTTAGAATATACATTTTCCCCGTCTGTTCTTCTATTTCTCTTCCAATTTCCAGAAGTTCCATGATCACAGAACGCATTGTCGAAAAATCATATGGTAATAATTTCTGTGTATTCTTGCATGCCCGATAATAAATATCCTCCTCCGATACCTTCCACATCTTAAGATGTTCTCTTCTCACCAGCATAGAGGCCATTCCATATTCATCCATCTCCAGCAGCACATAATACACGATGGCAAGATCAAGATATTCCTTATACGGGACATCCTCAAGAAGCTTCCGATTCCGTTCCCGGTTAACCAGACGATATATGATTCTTCCTTTCACGAAATCATAACTTTTTACTTTTTCACCTTCTTTCCAGGAATTCTGGAAACGTATTTTTTCATACAACGATAAGATATCTTTCACTATCAATTCCAGTGGATAGCCTCTTTTGAATTGTTGAAAATATTCTTCCAGATATATTGTCGGTGATATATTAATACCATTCTCAGAAATCATAATTCCTGTCCGTTTCACACCATTATTTTTTATATTCGTATGAACGCTTATTTTTCTTTCTTCTTTCACCTCTTTCTTTATTTTTTCTTCTACTGCGTGGATAAACTGATAATATGTCATAGAACTCCTTCCTATCCAGCAATATTCAAAAACTGTTGTCTGAAATATGCGGTGATTCAACCGCCCGAAATAAATAGAATTATTTAAGAAATATTATGGTATTTAGATTATAAAAAAGCCCTGCAAAAAATGCAAGGCTTTTTATAAAAATCATAAAACAAATTTTATGCTCTTGAAAGATATGCTCCTGTACGGGTATCAATCTTGATTGTCTCGCCCTGATCAACGAACAGTGGAACGTTAACCTTAGCGCCAGTCTCAACGATAGCCGGTTTTGTAGCACCTGTAGCTGTGTTACCTTTTACACCTGGCTCTGTCTCTGTTACAACTAATTCTACGCTGAGCGGTGGATCGATCGCGAACGCATTTCCCTGATAGAAGCTGATTGTTACTTCTTCATTCTCTTTTACAAATTTCATAGAATCTGCTGCATCCTCTGCGCTGATCATGATCTGTTCAAATGTCTCATTGTCCATGTAGTTGTAGAACTCACCATCGTTATACAGATACTGCATTTTCTTTCTCTCGATATGAGCCTGTTCAAATGTCTCTGTTGGACGGAATGTTGTCTCTACCACACCACCGTCAATAATATTTTTCATTTTAACACGCACGAATGCTGCACCTTTACCAGGTTTTACATGCATGAAATCGATAACCTGACATACTTTTCCGTCAACTTCGATTGTTACACCATTACGGATGTCTCCTGCTGAAACTTTAGCCATTACCTTATCCTCCTTAAATCGCGTATACACGCTTACGTAATTTCATCTCATATTATTCTATAATACATGATATTATTTTTCAACCTTTTTTTCGCACTGTAAACTTTTCTTATAAAAATGCAGCACGATTTTTTCCAGATAGCGTTTTAAAACAATCTGGATTTCCTCCTTCGGATGTATCGGTTTTACCAGAATATTCGGGATCCCGGCACGTTTTGCTCCCCACACATCGGTAAAAAGCTGGTCTCCGATAAATACCGTACTGTCTCTGTCCGTGCCCATGATCTCCATCGCCTTTAAATAATTTCTGATGGATGGTTTATGCGCATTATAGACATAATCCACCTGGATATCTTTGTTGAACATCTCCACTCTCGGTTTCTGATTATTGGAGATCAGACAACACCGAAAGCCAATCGACTTCAGTCTTTTGAACAAAGCTCTGGCCCTTTCATCTGCCGGTGCCCCGTGCGGAACTAATGTATTATCAATATCAAAGATCAGTCCACGTACACCTTCTTTATATAATCCTTCAAAATCAATCACATATGTAGATGCCACATAGCGATCCGGGAAAAATTTATCAAACATACTATTCTTCTGACTCCTGCAGACGCTGAACCAGTTCCTCACAAATCTGAAGGACTGTCTTATCATCTGTATTGATTACGATATCTGCTGCCGCTTCATATTTCTCACGACGCTGTTCCATAAGTTCTGAAATGCCTTTGACATTCTTTCTTCCATTTAATACCGGTCTGTCATTACTGTCTTTGACACGTTCGTAAATGGTCTCCGGTGTAGCGGTAAGAAGAACCACTCTTCCGTTCTTCTTCATCTCTGCCACATTTCTCTCTCTTAAGGCTGCGCCACCACCACATGAGATAACTGCATTCTTATGTGACTGCATCTCAATCAGAAGATTTGTCTCCAGATCACGGAAGTACTCTTCGCCATATGTAGCAAAGATATCCGAAATACTCATCTCTTCACGTTCTGCAATCACCTGATCCATCTCTACAATATCCATATCGAACATCGTGCTTAAGTAATCAGAGATAGTTGTCTTACCTGCTCCCATAAATCCGATCAGTACAATATTATAATCAAAGAGTTTTCTTGCCTGGATTCTCTTACTGTTGCGTAAAATGCAGCCAAATACATCAAAGATTTCTTCTTTATATCTGTTATCTGACAGCTTTTCCTCCAGACGTTTCTTCTGCTTTTCTTCCTGCTGTGGCTGTAAGATTGGCATACCATATTCTTCTTTATATGCCATGATCTTTTCAATAATAGAATTACGTTCTACCAATGCGTCAATAATCTTATCATCGCATAAAGCTAATTGCTCTCTGTACATCTCCAAATCATTCATGTCCTGTACTCTCCTATGAAAAAATAAAACTTTCGTCTAATATACTCACGTATTATAGCAATAAATTTTCTTTCACGCAAGTTTATCCTACATATTCCTGCATATTCATTCAATACTTTTGTATATTTTTTACTTTTATGGTTAGAATCCATAGACAAAATCTATCAACTTTTGCAGAAACATGAATTTGTCTTTTATTTAACAAAATCATATAATCGAGGTATAGAGAGAAGTAACTCAAATACAATCAGATTTTAATGGAGGATAATAAACTATGAAAAACAATTTTCCACACGTATTCAGCCCTCTGACAGTCAGAGGTATGACACTTAAAAACCGTGTTGTAATGATGCCTATGGGAAGTGACTTCGCCGGACATGATGGGGAACTGAGCGATGAACATATCAAATATTATGAGCTGCGTGCACGTGGCGGCACAGGGCTTATCATGGTTGAGAACGTCTGTGTAAAATATCCGGAAGGATCGAACGGAACTACACAGCTTCGTCTTGACAAGGACTGCTACATTCCACGCCTTTTTACATTAACGGAAGCCTGTCACAGACAGGGGGCTTTGATGGGAATTCAGATTAACCATGCCGGTGCTTCTGCAATGAGTTCAAGAATCGGCATGCAGCCGGTATCCGCTTCTCGTTTTCCATCCAAAGCCGGTGGAGAGATTCCTCGCGGACTTTCTAAAGAAGAGATTGAAAGTATTGCAAAAGATTATGGAACAGCTGCAAAGAGAGCTGTCAATGCCGGATTCGATGTTGTAGAGATCCACGCCGGACACTCTTACCTGATCAGCCAGTTCTTATCTCCTACCACCAATGACCGTACAGATGAATTTGGAGGCTCTGCCAAAAACCGTGCCCGTTTCTGCCGTATGATAATTGACGAAGTTCGTAAAGCTGTCGGACCTAGAGTTCCTATTTCTTTACGTCTTAGTGTAGATGAGCTTGTCGAAGGCGGTAATACGGTAGAAGATTGTCTGGAATATCTCGAATATCTGAATGATGAAGTTGATATCTACGATACTTCAGCAGGACTGAATGCTTCTATCCAGTATCAGATCGATGCCAACTATCTGGAAGACGGATGGCGTTCATACATGGCAAAGGCCGTTCGCGATAAATTTGGAAAGCCAACGATCGCTATCGGAAATATCCGAGATCCTAAGATTGCCGATGATATCCTTGCAAGAGGCGACGCTGACCTGATCGGTATAGGACGTGGCCTGATTGCTGACCCGGACTGGTGTAATAAAGCACAGTATGGCGATGTATGTGATATCCGCAAATGTATCTCTTGTAATGTAGGATGTGTTGGTAACCGTATCGGCGGTAACAAACCACTTCGTTGTACAATCAACCCGGATCTGATCAACGGAGAAGCTTATAAGAAACAGAAAGTAAACAAACCATGCAACGTTGTAGTTGTCGGTGCCGGAACTGCAGGACTTGAGGCCGCATGCACTGCTGCAGAAGTCGGATGCAACGTTACATTATTAGAGAAAGGAAAAGAAGTTGGTGGTCTGTCTGTTGAGATTTCAAAGATTCCTGCAAAGAAGAGACTTGCTGATTTCCCAACCTACCTGAAACACCGTGCATCAAAACTTTCTAATCTGACAATCAAAACGGGAGTCGATGCAACTGTTGCTGAGATCAAAAAATACAAACCTGACCTTGTTGTAAACTCAACCGGTTCTGTACCGCTTCTTCCACCGATTGAAGGACTGCATGACAACCTTGGAAAGAAAGATGCCAGCGTTTATTCTATCAAGGATATGATTGCCAACTTAAAGAACTATCCGGAAGACATGACAGGCAAGAAAGTCGTAGTTGTCGGTGGTGGTGCTGTAGGACTTGACGTTGTTGAATTTTTTGCTCCACGCGGTGCTGAAACAACCATCATCGAAATGATGCCAATCATTGGAAACGGCCTGGATGCCTCTTCTACATCAAGCATGAAAGAATGCATGGAAAAACATCATGTCAGACAGATGACCAACACATCTCTTCAGAAGGTAAATGCTCATTCCTTCCTCGTAAAATACGACGGAAAAGAAGAAGAACTTCCGTTTGACTATGGTTTCGTATGCCTCGGAATGAGAGCAAACGCTCCAATCTGGAATGACATTCAGGAAGCGTTCGTTGGCGAAGATGTTGAAGTTCTGAACATCGGTGACTCTGTCCGCGCAAGACGTATCATCGACGGAACAGATGCCGGACGCCACATGGTATTAAATACCCTTGAAAGATTAAACTATCTTTAAAATATTTCCCATAAAGGGTAACCCTTTCCAATATAAATATAAATACAAAAAAAGCCTCGGAGAATTATTTACTTATGATTCTCCGAGACTTTTTCTACATTATAATTCTACCTTCTATTATGCTCAAAAGCGCACACGTGTTAAAATTCTCTCTTCTCCATCACCCGCATAGAGATTATCATATGCAAATGTACGTACAGAAGGAAGTGCTGTATCTTCCTTCAATTCCCCATGCATGATTCTTTCTTTAATCTGTCCCATGATCTGTTCATAGATGGGCTGCATGGATGAGTGGTTGATGATTATGTTCATAACGTTATTCCTCCGTTGTTAACAGTATATAACAGTGCAGAACTGTTATCAACTGTTATATTCTGTTTATGGTAAGTACTCACGGTTACGTCCTCCGTTTCATTCGTCATATCTTACGCATTCGATACACACAGAATAAAAAGCAACCAGGTCTTTCTGTGCATTCGCAGTCATGGCTGGAGTTGCACAGAAAGATCTGATTGCTTTTTATGTAGATTCGGGTATCCAAAGTGATGAATTAAACACCAAGTACTACATCTATCGCATGATCAATTACCTCATCCAATTTTTCCTCATCTGCCTCCGGCATAAGCGTAGCAGAATCTTCATCGGAAATAAGCTCTACAAGACTTCCAAAGTCCTCTTTATATTTACTCTTACAAATTGCATAGAATACTACTCCAAGCAGACTCCATGCCACAACCATTCCCCATTCAGGGAGGATTAAGTTACCGCCGGATCCCGGAATGCAGTACATACACACCATGAATCCAGACATCAGAACCGCCATAGTTCCTACAAATTTGTAATGCTTTACTTTATACGGTCTTGGCATATCCGGTTCTTTTTTTCTCAGGATTAAAAATGATAAAGATACCATGCAGTAGGCCATACAGCAGCCAAAGTTTCCTGCATCACAGATCCAAACCATCATAACTCTTCCTGCAAATGGAGCCAGCATCGTAAGCACTCCGATCAGTATCAGTGCATTGATCGGTGTCTTATGTTTTGGATGCAGTTTTGAAAACATTTTTGGTATCATATAAGACTCTGCCATGGAATACATTGCACGTGATCCTCCGATCATAAACGAATTCCATGATGTAATAATTCCACACATTCCTCCAACAATAATTACCTTTGCCATAACAGATGTACGGAATGCCACAGCCATCGCATCTGCTGTTACAAGTCCGGTTCCTTTCTGTGATGCTGCAATTGCTCCGGAATCCAGAACCATACCTACAGCCAGAATAACGAACGAATAAAATATAACGGCGAGGATGACCGAAAGAATCAGCATTTTTCCGATCTTTTTCGGTGGAACATTGATTTCTTCCGATGCCTGCGGAATTACGTCAAATCCGATGAAATAAAATGGCGAAAGCACTGCTACACCAAGAACAGCTTTTACATTCGATACTCCGGTTGTTCCGGCAAATATCTGACCGTCCAGATTATCAACTGTTCCGTTGAGTACAGATGCAATGATCAGCAGGATTCCTGCGCCACCTATAATTACCGTTAAGATTGTCTGTAAGATCGCAGCTGTCTTCGCTCCCATAATATTAATGACCATGATCAGAAATGCTACTACGATCGCAACGATCAGCCAGGATGCATAGATATCAAACCCTGCTACTGTATAAAGGTATCCCTTTAAGAATCCAGGACACAGATATGTAATGATCGTTGGAAATGCACATGCTTCAAAACATGTAACACCGACATATCCAAGAATGATCGCCCATGTACACACGAATGAACCAACCGGACCCATTGCCCTGTGACTGAAGACATGTTCCCCTCCACACTGTGGCATAGCCGCCGTAAGCTCTGCATAAGTAAGACCTACGAAAAATATCATAACACCACCGATTGCAAATCCAAGTGCCGCGCCAACGACACCACCTTTTTCAATCCATCCTCCGGTCGATACAACCCAGCCCCATCCGATCATTGCACCAAATGCAATCACAAGAATGTCCCAGGCACTGAATACCTTGTCAAAATCTGATTTTTTCTTATTCATATAATCAACTCCTTACTGTTTTTCTACTTGTTTTGCAAGTGTCTCAATTAATCGGGCTGTTCCATCTACTCCCAGCAGACTACTGTCAATTAAGATATCTCTGTTATGTCGGTCTCCTCGGTTACTTCCGGTTAATGCCATGTGACGCTTATGGTACCTTTTATCCGTTTCAAGAATAATCTGTTTTGCTTCTTTCTCTGAAACCTTATGACTTTCCATTACATTTTTTATCCTTACTTCATCCGGCGAATAGATAAAGACTCTTAAAATCGGCTTATGTTCTTTTAGAATATAATCTGCGGAACGACCGATAATCACACAGGATTCTCTGTCCGACAACTTGCGGATAATCGTTTTCTGTACATGAATCGCACGTTTTGTAAGATCTGCGTATTGTGAAAACTCTCCTCGTTCCTCTCCTTCTGCACCTTTTCCAACAATTGTTACGCCTTCTTCGACCTTTTCCATGATTTCTCCGGGGATTCCAACTTCATGAATAATTGCATCTACTATATTTCTGTCATAAAACTGAAATCCCAGGTCTTCTGCTATTTTCCTTCCAATCTGATTTCCCTTTGCTCCATATTCGCATCCAATTGTAATTACCAAATGTGACATTGTCTCATCCCTTCTTCCATATATCTGATACTATCCTGTAAAAGATCACATTTTGTCATTTTTCATATCTATAACATACCCAGAACCTGCCATCGACAGCTCCTTGCGAATGCATGGGAGCAAAAAAGCGAAGTGACTCACTATCCTGTAAGCCTCTTCGCTTTCTATATCCCAAAGTATGCAAGAAAAGTTGCCATTGGCAAATTCTCTATGTCTATCTATTTAATTATCTTTTACAACACTATCACTGTACCACTGTAAATCATTTATGTCAACACATTTTTCAATCAGTGATTACTTTTTCTACCGTTACTCCTCTTCCTTCTCCCTGATCTGCACTTCCCACTCATGCAGTTTTCTGGCTGCCTCCGGATTCTGTTTTTCCAGGCGCTTTTCCAGTCTTTCCCGGCTCTTCTTCAAATGTTCTACAATTTCCGGATGATGTAATAACAGCTGTTGTTCGATCTT
Source organism: Dorea longicatena (assembly GCF_025150085.1). Lineage (NCBI taxonomy): Bacteria > Bacillati > Bacillota > Clostridia > Lachnospirales > Lachnospiraceae > Dorea > Dorea longicatena. The sequence continues at coordinate 1,123,855 of NZ_CP102280.1, read as the reverse complement.
TCGTCTTCTCTTTTCAATCAACTGAAGGATCACTTTTCTGTCTCCTCTTAAATTCTCCGGAAGTTCATCCAAATGCATTTCCATTCGTCTTAAAATCTCATCTTCATCCAAAACGCCCAGCGAATGCCAGTTTTTGAGTTTCTCTTCGAACCCTACGTCTGCAAGTCTTTCCAGATCCGGAAGTTTGTGAATCTGTTCCATGACCTGGTGTACTTTCTTCTCCATTTCTTCAACCGCATCATCTCCAAATGCCCAGGCAAATTCTTCCAGCGTATTTTCCTCTTCTGCCGGAACCATCGCCTCATGTACCGCATGAACAGCCGCCGGTATCTCCAGCTGCCAAGGCATCCAGACCAAAGGGTCCCGCGCTTTATCTGCACCGGCGGTTGTTCCCATTGACGGAATGCCGGCATCCTGTAGCGCTGCAAGAATCGTTCTTCTAACCTTTCCTTCTTCAATCAGATGCCCGATCCCAAGTTTTCTCATCTGTTCATTCACATTTTCGGAATGTTCTGTAATGTAGAACTTTATTCCTTTCCTTTCAAAATTCTCTGCCATCATCTCCAGGCGATCTGCCGCCGTAATATCAATGCTGTTGATTGCTGCCGCATCTACGATCACAACCTTAGTATCTTCCTTAATACTGTTCTCAATATCTGTCTGGAAGACTTTTATATTTGCAAAGAACAGATTCTCGCTGAAACGGTATATCACTGTATGCCGGATCGGATATGCATTGCGGTTTCTCTTCAGATCATAATAGGCTTCTTTTCCAGGAATCATTCCCCGTAATGATCTCGGTGGATTTGTCGCTCGAAGCACTACCGCCACAAAGGACAGCAAAAGTCCGATTACCACACCATAGATAGTTCCAAAAACCAGCACGCTTACACATGCCGCCACAAAGATATAAAATTCATTACGGCTCACTCTGAACAGGCGTACTGCCAGATGCAGTTCTACTACATTCATCAGTGCAGAAATTACAATGGCTGTAAGGACCGGAACCGGCAGATAGCCGATAAACCCGGTTGCGCCAAGAAGAACCAGGGCCATTGTAATTGCTGCCACAACAGACACTGCCTGTGTCTTTCCTTCATACTGCTCATTCATAGATGTTCTGGATATACTTCCGTTCACCGGACAGCACCCTACACATGCCGCCGCGATATTTCCCATCGCACAGGCAAGGATTTCCTGATTCTCATCGATCTTATATCCGTTCTTCATTGCGAAATTATTCTCTGACAAAAGTGTCTCCGCCATTACAACTGCCGCGATCATCAAACTTCTTCCCAAAGCCTGTCTCAGATCAATTCCCACAAACCGGAAATGGACCAGTTTCGGAAGTCCTTTTCCCACCGCATCAAGAAGGACCACACCATATTCATCTACATGGAATATTCTGGTTGCCGCCACTCCGGCTGCCATGATAACAATTGCCATTGGAAATTTCGGTATCATTTTTCCTGCCACACGAAGCAATATCAGCGCACCTGCACCAAGTATCACTGACAACCAGTTAATCTCTTTACCGGTCTGTGCAATATGTCTGATAAGTTCCGGAAGTTCCCCGGATCCGGCTTTCCCGCCTAATATCTTCGGGATCTGCATTAAAATGATCGTAAGCGCAATCCCACTGATAAATCCGCCCATAACCGGTGTTGATATAAAGTCCACGATTCTTCCTGCTTTCAAAAAGTAAAACAACAATAGCCATATTCCCGTAAGAAGTGCGATCACAGGCACATACTGTATTGCCTCTTTACTTCCGTTTTCTATTCCAAGCGACACAAGTGCTGCCCCAACAATCGCTGCCGGTGCCGCATCCACCCCAAAGATAAACTGCCTGGACGTTGAAAATAATGCAAAGAACAGAATCGGGAACACCGAACCATATAGTCCATATACTGCCGGAAGTCCCGCAATCTGTGCATATCCCATTGAAATAGGAATGGACACCGCAGCCATAATAATCCCCGAAAAGATATCCTTGGGAAGATATTCTTTTTTATAATCTTTCAGTGTTGAAAATAATAAATCCTTCATACATCAAACCCTTTCACCTGATTATTCTTTCTATACTTTACACGCATTTTCAAAAAGAGGCAAGGTTCTGAGAAAATTCTCAGTTCCCTGCCTCTTCTATAATATCTTCGTTTTATATCCGTTTCACCGGATGTCCGCCCTGATACTTTTTCTGGTATCTGGTATTAGCAGATCTTGCAAATCCATCCTTCCGGAGCTTCAATATGTCCCATCTGGATTCCTGTTAATGTCTCATACAGTTTCTTTGTAACAGGTCCCATCTCTTCCATTCCGCTTGGGAAGCAGATCTCTTTGCCGTGGTCAACGATCTTTCCTACAGGAGAGATAACTGCTGCTGTACCGCAAAGTCCACACTCTGCAAAATCACCAAGTTCATCTAAGTAAACTTCTCTTTCTTCTACTTCCAGTCCAAGATAATGCTCTGCAACATACATCAGAGAACGTCTTGTAATAGATGGAAGAATGGTAGATGATTTTGGTGTTACAACTTTGTTATCTTTTGTTACAAAGATGAAGTTAGCTCCACCAGTCTCTTCTACTTTCGTTCTTGTTGCTGCATCCAGATACATGTTCTCATCGTATCCTTCTTCATGTGCTGTTACGATTGCATGAAGGCTCATTGCATAGTTCAGTCCGGCTTTTACATGACCTGTTCCATGCGGTGCTGCACGGTCAAAATCAGAAACTTTAATAGTAATTGGTTTTGCTCCACCTTTGAAGTATGGTCCAACTGGTGTAGCAAATACACGGAACTGATATTCTTCTGCAGGTTTTACACCGATAACGGCACTGGAACCGAACATATATGGTCTTACATATAATGTTGCTCCTGATCCGTATGGCGGTACATAAGCTGCATTTGCTTTTACAACCTGTTTGATTGCATCTACAAATCTATCTTCCGGGAATACAGGCATTTCAAGTCTTGCTGCTGAATTTGCCATTCTTGCTGCATTCAGATCCGGGCGGAATGTTACGATATGACCATCTTCTGTGGTATACGCTTTCATTCCTTCAAAACATGTCTGTGCATACTGAAGTACGCCTGCACATTCGCTAATTGTAATCTGATCATCGGAGGTAAGTGTACCTTCATCCCATGCTCCATTTTTAAAATTGGAAACATATCTCTTGTCTGTCTTCATATAGCCAAATCCAATGTTTGACCAGTCAATATTTTTCTTCTCCATTTTGACTCCTCCGTCCTTTTAACAACTGTTTGATTTATCATCTTGTCCTATTATAATACTACTGTTTTCAAAATTCAAGAGTGCACTCTGTTTTTTTATTATACATTTTAATTTTCGATTTATTTCGACCATGAATCTCTATCTTTCCATCATGCTGATCGATTCGATACCAACACTTCCTCCGCGCACAACTTCGATACTTTCAAACTCTTCTTTCATCAGTTTGATAACTGCATCATTCTTGGTCGCCGTCTGAACAAATTCCATGAGAACACTGTCTTTCCCATAGTCAATCACCTTCGCCTTGAACGTCTCTGCGATCTGGAAGCATTCCACTTTATCATCTTTCGTGCATTTACGTACTTTTACATATAAGATTTCTTTCATACGTACAAAGACATCCGTAAAATCAATTACTTTGATCACTTCAACCAGACGGTTCAGCTGCTTTTTGATCTGTTCAAATGTCTCATCATCGCTGACTGTCGCGATCGTCATTCTGGATACAGTCGGATCTTCTGTCGTACCAACAGTCAGACTGTCCAGATTGTAAGATTTTCCGGAAAACAGACCGGAAATCTTTGACAGAACTCCCACCTGGTTCTCTACATATAATGAAATCCAGCGCTTTTTCATACCATTATTATTCATTATTTTATCTCCTTTCGTCTCTTATTCTTAACAATCCATGATCAGGTCTTCCAGTGTTCCACCTGGTTTTACCATCGGATACACCAGATCCTCCGGATCAATGTCGAACTCAAGGATATATGGGGTCTTTGTACTCTTCATTGCCTCTCTGAATGCAGGTTCGATATCTTCTTTCTTTGTAATATGAATTCCTTTTGCGCCATAGCTGTCAGCCAGCTTCATGAAATCCGGTGTATACGTCGGACACTCTACCTCTCCGCATTTTCCCCTGCAGGCTGCTCCGGAACGAAGACAGGTCATCGAATAACGCTTTCCATAGAACAATTTCTGCCACTGGCGTACCATACCCAGATTATTATTATTGAAGATACAACTGATGATCGGGAGTTCTTCAAGCACCGCTGTAGCGAGCTCCTGACTGTTCATCTGAAATCCTCCGTCTCCCGAAATTGAAATAACAGGCACATCCGGATTACCAATCTTCGCACCGATAGCTCCCGGCATACCATATCCCATAGTTCCAAGACCGCCGGACATCAGAAGTTTTTTCTTTTCCGTGATCTCGATAAACTGTGCCGTAAACATCTGATGCTGTCCAACATCTGTTACAATAATTGCCTCATCAAAGATACGGTTGATCGTTTCTATCACATCCTGTGGTGTCATGATTGGTTTCTTCTTCATCATCAGTGGATGTTCCTCTTTCCACTCTTTGATCGTCGCAAGCCACTTCTTCGTCTCACACTCAGATACATATTCCAGCATTTTTGATACTGCCTCTTTTGCATCTGCCACGATAGGTACATCTACCTGTACGTTTTTTGAAATTGCAGCTGTATCAATATCAATATGTACAATCTGTGCATTTGGTGCAAATGAATGAAGCTTTCCGGTAATTCTGTCATTGAATCTGGTTCCTATCGAGAATAACAGATCACACTCATTTACCGCCATATTACACGCATATGCGCCATGCATTCCAAGATTACCAATATATAAAGGATGTGTCGTCGGAATCGCTCCACGTCCCATAACAGTTGTGACTACCGGAACGTTCGTCATGTCAACCAGTTTTGTAAATTCTTCATTGGCATGTGCGATATTAACGCCTCCTCCGGCAAGGAATAATGGTTTCTTTGCTTTTGAAAGCATCTTGATCGCACGTTTTAACTGTCCTACATGAACATGTGTATTCGGTTTATATCCCCGGATATTTACCTCCTTCGGATATTCGGCATTTCCAAGTTCACCCATCACATCTTTTGGAAGATCGATCAGTACCGGGCCCGGCCTTCCTGTTCTTGCAATATAAAAAGCTTCTTTAATAATACGTCCCAGATCTTCTCTGTTTCTTACTGTTACACCATACTTTGTGATACTTCTGGTAATTCCTACGATATCAACTTCCTGAAATGCATCATTACCGATCAGGTGTCTGGATACCTGACCTGTAAAGCATACAAGCGGTACACTGTCGTAATATGCTGTTGCAAGTCCTGTTACAAGATTCGTTGCTCCAGGTCCGCTCGTAACAAGACATACACCTACTTTTCCCGTTGATCTTGCATAAGCATCTGCTTCATGCACCAATGCCACTTCCTGCCTTGGAAGGATCACCTTTGTATAATCCTGTTTATAAAGTTCGTCACTGATGTCAATTGTACAGGCTCCCGGATAACCGAATATTGTATCCACCTGCTCTTCACTCAGTGCTTTTACCAGTAATTTATTGCCACTGATCTTCTTCATATACTACCTCCTTGAAATCTGATCATTTTCATACCGGATATAATAAAAAAACACCCCAAGCTGTCAGCTCAGGGCGAATATTACATCCGTGTTACCACCTAAATTCAGAAATTACTTTCTGCTCTCTGTTCAGTACAGGAACGTTTCCCTTATCCTGGTTTCACTTTCCGATACTGCCTCCCTGATAACGCTGGGACTGCGTTGAAGTCTACTCAGATATTCTTACACTTTATCTATATCCTTTCGGTTCACAGCTCAAAGGCTACTTCCATAAATCCTTCACGAAGACTTGCACCTTCCATCTTCTCTCTTTGCTTCGGGAATCTATGTACTCCTCCTTGTCATAGCATTCACTGAATATTTATAAAATATTATATGTGATATTCTACAATATTGTCAACTCTTTTCATTTCGTTAATTTCTTGTCATGCTTTTTTTACCATAATCTGTCAAATTTTTCATCCTTTCCACAAATTTAAGTGTATTTTTCAAAAAAATTTGTGATTTTTTCCATTTTTTTCAAAAATCATATGGCAAATATTTGCAAAAAATTATACAATATATTCATAAGCAATAAGGAGGATATATTATGAAACAAAATAATATGTTAGCGATGATATTGGCCGGCGGTAGAGGCTCACGTCTTCACGAACTGACAAATAAAGTTGCAAAACCAGCTGTTTCTTATGGTGGAAAATACAGAATCATTGATTTTCCACTCAGTAACTGTGCCAACAGCGGCATCAATGTTGTAGGAGTATTAACCCAGTATGAATCCATTCTGTTAAACAGTTATGTTGCTGCAGGCAGACGCTGGGGATTAGACGCAAAAGAAAGTGGTGTTTTTGTTCTTCCACCACGTGAGAAAGCAGATGCCAATCTGGATGTATACAGAGGTACTGCTGACGCAATCTCACAGAATATCGACTTTATCGATACATACTCACCGGAATATCTTCTGGTACTTTCCGGAGATCATATCTACAAGATGAATTATGATAAGATGTTGCAGGAACATAAAGATAACGGAGCAGATGCAACAATTGCAGTTATCGAAGTTCCGATGAAAGAAGCAAGCCGTTTCGGTATCATGAATACAGATGATGAGAACCGTATCATAGAATTTGAAGAAAAACCAGAACATCCAAAGAGTAATCTTGCATCTATGGGAATCTATATCTTCAACTGGAAACTGTTACGCAAAAAACTGGTTGCCGATATGAAAGATCCTGATTCCAACCATGATTTTGGAAAAGATATCATACCAACTCTTCTGAATGACGGAAAAAAATTATATGCATACAAATTCAAAGGATACTGGAAAGATGTAGGAACGATTGATTCTCTCTGGGAAGCCAACATGGATCTGCTCAGTAAGAACAACGAGCTGGATCTGAACGATCCTACCTGGAAAATTTACACAGAGGATGCTACTGCTCTTCCTCAGTATATCGGACCGGATGCTGAAATTAACCATGCATTCGTCAATCAGGGCTGCGTAATCGAAGGTGAAATTACAAATTCCGTACTTTTCACAGGTGCAAAAGTAGGAAAAGGCGCTAAGATTATCAACAGTGTACTGATGCCTGGTGTAGTAGTAGATGAAAATGCTGTCGTTACACGTGCACTGGTTGCTGATAATGTTAAAATTGGTGCAGGCGCTGTTGTCGGCGACGCAAAGAGCGAACATATCGAGCTCATTTCCAAACGTGTAAAGGGGGTAGAATAATATGGCTAAAGCATTTGGAATCGTAAACTTTGCCGGAAATCACATCAGAGTGGAAGGCATGCAGGAATATCGTCCGGTAGGTGCATTCTCTTTCCTTGGACGTTATCGTGTTATTGACTTCCCTATCTCAAATATGAGTAACAGTGGTATCGACCACATTCAGGTCTATATCCGCAGAAATCCACAGTCTTTGACTGCGCATCTTGGAACAGGACGCCACTACAATATCAACTCAAAGAGCGGTAATCTTCAGATTCTCTATTCCGGTCTCGGAATGAACATGAGTCTGTATAACAATGACATTGCTTCTTATATTGAAAACCTGGAATATATCGAACAAGAACTGGCCGAATATGTTGTTATTGCACCAAGTTACATGGTCTACACACAGGATTACAAGAAACTGTTAAATGATCATATCGAATCCGGTGCTGATATTACATTACTGTATCATTCTGTAGATACTGCAAAAGAATATTTCCTGAACTGTTACGCATTGAACCTGAACAAGCAGAAAGGAGTTCTTTCTCTGGAACAGAATCACGGAAATGCAAAGAATAAAAATATCTTCATGGATACTTATGTTATGAAGAAAGATCTGTTCATCGAACTGATCCACAAAGCAAAAAAGACTTCTTCTGTATACACTTTATTAGATATCGTGAATGCATCCTGTGATGAACTCGATATCCGCGGTGTTTCTCACAAAGGTTATTTCGCTGCAATCTCTGATTTCAAGAGTTATTATGATTCAAACCTTTCTCTGACAGATATTAAAACTGCTCAGAATCTGTTTGATCCAAACTGGCCAATCTACACAAGAACAAATGATTCCTGCCCGACACAGTATTTTGAAACAGGAAATGTTAAAAATTCTGTTGTATCAAACGGATGTCTGATTGAAGGTTCTCTGGAACATTCTGTTGTAGGACGTGGATGTATCATCAAAAAAGGTGCTGTTATTAAGAACTGCGTAGTTCTTTCTGGCGCATACATCGGTGAGAATGTACATATTGAAAATCAGGTTGTTGACAAACACGCCAAGATCACACATGTAAAAGAGCTTACATCTTCCGAGGATCGTCCTGGATATGTAAGAAGAAATGATACACTGTAGAACGTACAGCATAAAAAATGCGGGAAGATGAAATCAATCATCTTCCCACTTTTTATAATACCATAGTATGGAAACAACGTTGGCATCGGCAGGCTCTTTGGCATTTTACCGGATTACTTCCCGTGCGATTTTTTGCCAGGAAATCCTGCTGACATCACATTCTTTTGTATCTTTTTCCTCAATTGCTTCCCGTAAAGCTTCTGCAAGTCTGCTTTCAAATGCCGGTAATTCTTCCTCCAGCGGTTCATCCGTTCCTTTCATCCCCGGAGGTAACACGTACCGGATATCTGCGTCCGGGACCATATCAGCAAGCCACTCGGCAATTCCTTCCAATTTCGTCATTACTACCCTGTCACCACAGGCCAGACTCTCAATCACAGTCAACGGAAGGCCCTCATACATAGACGGAAGCACAAAAATATCACAGTCATTGTATAGCTCTGCAAGCCTTGATTGCGTTACACATCCAGCAAACACTACCGGATATCTGCATCCATCTGCCAGTTCTTTAATCTCTTCATATTCAACGAGGTTTCCGGCACCTCCGGCAAGAATAAGTTGTATTTTTTCTTTTTCATAATCCAGAAGATTCAATGCTCTCAGAAGACTTTTTACACCTTTCTTCTGTGTAATCTTCCCCGCAAAAATCATACGGATTTTTCCGTCTTTCCTGCTTAATTTTATGCCTGTCTTTTTAAAGACCTCACTGTTATATCCGGTTCCTATCACAGTCATCTGTTTTTCTGATACCGGATATATTTTTTTTATTTTTTCTTTCTGCGCTTCCTGAAGTGCAAATATCCTGTCAAGTTTCGGAATCTCCTGCCTGATAAAATTTCTTTCAAATAAAATACTCTCCATCTGTCTCAGATCCGTATTATGGCAAAATCCATATACTTTTTTAGCAGGATAATGTGCTCTTATCAACGCCGTCAGGTAATACAAATGATGGCATAAGATAATATCCGGATTTTCTTTTTCTATTGCTTCATCCAGAACTTCAAGAAATGCAGCTTTAAATTGTCCGGCCATCTCTTCTGTCATATCCCGATATCTTGTACTGGTATAAGGCATCTCATCCGACATTCCTACTACCGGATACGGAAGCTTTTCTGACGAAAAATATACCGGATATACCGTTACCCCTTCCGGCATATCCACCCGATCCTCTCTTGTGACGCCCGCCACCACGGCCTGCGAAACACCCATCTTGGCCAGAGATCTCACCACCTCGGTCAGATAGACGCCGCTTCCCGTACTGCATGGCTTCTGCGCCGTGACACTAAGCACTCTCATTTTCGATCTGTTATCTCCTCTCGTAGATTGTAAACACATATTCCAGATCAAAATAAGTCTGTTCGTCACTGATCTTCGTCATCTCCCACTCCGGATCCTCATCCAGATTCGGGAAATATGTATCTGCATCATATGCATGGTCTATTTTTGTAATATATGCTTTTGTACAATACGGAAGCAGCTGGCGGTAAATACTCTCTCCACCGATCACAAATATATCTTCCGAATCATATTTTTTCAGTTCATCCACCATCTCTTCTATGGTATGTACAATAACTGTATCTTTTACTTTATAGTTCTTGTCTGTTGTAAGTACTACATTCACACGATTCTTAAGCGGCTGTCCGCCCGGAAAGCTTTCCAGTGTCTTTCTTCCCATCGCTACAACTTTCCCTTTCGTTGTCTCTCTGAAAAACTTCATATCCTGCGGAATACTCACCAGTAACTTATTTTCTTTTCCTATTGCCCAGTTTGAATCTACTGCAACGATCAAATTCATAATCTACATCTCCTCTTTACGTATGATATATTCTTATCTCTGACTGCCACCGGCTAATAATATTTCTTCTACACTGCCACCGGAATATTCTTAATCTGATCATGTGTCTGATAATCGATCAATTTTACATCATCTCTTGTAAACTGATAAAAGTCTTTGACCTCCGGATTCAGCCAGAACTTCGGTGCCGGAAGCGGCTTGCGGCTGATCAGTTCCTCTATCATCGGCACATGTCTGTCGTAAATATGTGCATCTGCGATCACATGTACGAACTCTCCGACTTCCATATCACATACCTGCGCCAGCATATGGATCAATACGGCATACTGACATACATTCCAGTTATTTGCCGCAAGGACATCATTCGATCTCTGATTCAGGATTGCATTCAATGTCAGTTTATCATGTCCCGGTTTCTTGGTTACATTAAATGTCATACTGTATGCACACGGATAGAGATTCATCTCATGCAGATCTTCATGCACATAAATATTCGTCATGATTCTTCTGCTGTATGGATTATTCTTAAGGTCATAGATTACACGGTCCACCTGATCAAACATGCCTTCTTTATACTGGTGCTTTACGCCCATCTGATATCCATAAGCCTTTCCGATCGAACCGTTTTCATCCGCCCAACTGTCCCAGATATGACTGTGAAGATCATTGATATTATTCGATTTCTGCTGCCAGATCCACAAAAGCTCATCCGTACAGCTTTTGATTGCTGTTCTTCGAAGTGTCAGTGCCGGAAATTCTTTCGACAGATCATACCTGTTCACAACTCCGAATTTCTTGATCGTATATGCCGGTGTTCCATCTTCCCATACCGGTCTTACTTTTTCGCCTCTGGTATCGGTACCGTTATCGATAATGTCACGGCACATATTGATAAATACTTTGTCTGCATAACTCATTTTTTGTTTCTCCTGTCCTTTCCTGTTCTCTTTACGGATCACTGATATTATAAAGAACCCGGTCCAGCATCTTTTCCAATGCCGCGATTTCCTTTTTACTCATCCCGATCGTCAGCCTCCGATCTATCTTCTTCCGGTAATTGTCCATCTTTTTCTGAATATCATATGCTTTTTCCGTCGGGTAAATGTTCTTGCATCTTTTGTCCTGATTACTTGGAACTGCCAGAATGAATCCTTTTTCATCTAACCTTTTTAAGATTCCCGTTACCGTCGGATTCTTAAGACTTAACGCCTTTTCAATGTCTTTCTGATTCACAAACTCCTTACTGCTGCCAAGAAGATAATCCAGCACTGCGCACTGCGATGATGTGATCCCTATCCCCCGAAGCAGGTTATTGAATTCCTTTTCATAAATATTATTGATCTGTTTGAACATAAATCCAACGGGTAATCGTTCTTTCATCCCTTGTATTCTCCCATTTCCCTGTAATACCGTCATCAGTCCGGGTATTCATAAATACCCGGACTATTTCAATTTATTTTACCATATTCCAACAGGCTATGCAATCTTATCCATCGCGCGAATCTCTTTTACAGCAAATCCAATTGCGACAATTCCCGCTGCCGCATCTGCAATCGGTCCCGCATACATCACCCCGTCAATTCCCATAAAAATCGGGAATATAAGTATCAGCGGAAGTAAAAAGATTACCTGTCTTGTAAGCGACACTACAATACCCAGCTTCGCTTTACCAATTGATGTAAAGAATCCGGATGACATTGGCTGGATTCCATTAACAAATGTCATAAACATAAAAATCCTGAAATATCTTGCCGCAAATTCATAATATTCTTTGCTTCCCGTACCAAAGATACTCACAAGCTGCGTTGGGAAAAACTGGAAACACAAGAAGAACACAATTCCAACCGTCATAGCAACGCGGAATGCTTTCCAATAAGTGCGTTTTACTCTGTCATACGATCCCGCTCCATAATTATATCCCCAGATTGGCTGACATCCCTGGGAAATCCCGATCGCAATAGCCATGAACACCATATTTACCTTTGAGATAACGCCCACACACGCCAGTGGAATATCTGTTCCATATACAGAAGCCGCACCATAATAGCGCAGTGTATTATTCATTGTAATCTGTACCACAGCCATGGCAATCTGATTGATACAGGAAGCCATTCCCAATGACAGGATCATTTTCAGGAGATGGCCTCTCGGACGGAACATCTCTTTTTTCAGCTCCATTTTACGAAATCTTCCAAAATATACAATTACCATAATTCCGGATACGATCTGTCCGATCACGGTCGCCCACGCAGCGCCTTTGATCCCCCAGTGGAATCCAAAGATAAACAGCGGATCTAACACCGTATTAATAATTGCCCCTGTCAGCATACAAGTCATAGAGTACGTAGGACTTCTGTCCGCGCGGATCAGATGATTCCCTCCGGTTGTCAAAATCAGGAACGGAATTCCAAATGCCGTAATTCCTGTATAATCCTGTGCATATGGCAGGATCTTTGTCGTCACACCGAAAAGATGCAGCAGAGGATCCAGGAACACCAGTACCACTGCTGCAATGATCACACCACAGATTACCAGCATGGAAAGCCCGGTCCCCGCAATCCTGCTTGCTTTCTCATGATCTCCCGCTCCGGAACACAGATTAAAATTCGACGCACTTCCGATTCCAAGAAGAAGTGCTGTTGCCGTACAGATGATCGACACAGGAAATGCAATATTAGTCGCTGCATTTCCCAGAAGTCCGACTCCCTGTCCGATAAAGATCTGATCTACAATATTATATAATGAGCTCACCAGCATACTGATAATTGCCGGAATTGCGAATTTCGCGATCAGTTTTCCCTCGCTTTCTGTTGCCAGAGGATTCACTTTTTTCTGTTCTTTCAACTTTCTTTCACTCCTTATTTTCTCACCAATTATTCATGGATTCTTATTTGATTTTCACCATACGGCGATTATAAAAGACGGAGCTTGTTACGGCCTCCGTCCTCTGAAAATATTCTGCTATTTATTATTTAATATTCACGGATCACGGTTCCAATCTCCCGTGTCGTATCCATATCCACCAGATGAGCCAGTGCATCTTCCAGATGCTTTTCTTTTACTGCTTCTGTAACAATAACAAGCTCTGCTGCATCATCTTCTTTTGTATTCTGAATCACTCTTGCAATACTTACTTTATGCACTCCGAATACACTTGCAATTGCAGCAAGTACACCTGGTTTATTATCCACCAGCATACGGATATAGAACTTGTTCTTTACTTCTTTAAAGTTCTTTACCGGTGTCTCACGATAACAGGTACAACTGATTCTTCCTGTACAATGGTATTGTATATCACGGATCACATCGATCACATCACCCATGATCGCACTGGCCGTCGGGAGTTCCCCTGCTCCTCTTCCGTAGAACATCGTATCACCGGCAGCATCAGAGCGGACAAATACTGCATTAAACGAATCTCTCACGGATGCAAGCGGATGTTCCTTCGGAATCATCATCGGATGAACAGCAACCTCAATTCCTTCTTCCGTATTATGCGCAACACCGAGTAATTTAATCACATCACCGAATTCTTCTGCGTATTCCACATCTTTCGCAGTAATTTTTGTAATTCCTTCTGTATATACATCATCGAATGTAACTCTGGAATGAAATGCAATCGATGCCATGATCGCTACCTTACGTCCTGCATCCAGTCCTTCAATATCGGCCGTCGGATCTGCCTCTGCATAACCAAGCTCTGTTGCCAGTGCCAGTGCATCGTCAAAATCCATCCCTTCTTCGATCATCTTGGTCAGAATAAAGTTCGTCGTACCATTGACAATACCGATAACTTCCTGAATCTCATTCGCCGCCAGACACTGCTTCAGCGGACGGATAATCGGGATTGCTCCTGCCACAGCTGCCTCAAATAAGAAATCCACTCCACTTTCTTCTGCCGCCTCCAAAAGTTCGTGTCCATGTGTCGCTACCAGATCTTTGTTCGCTGTCACGACATTCTTTCCTGCATGCAGTGCTTCCAGAATCATAGTTCTTGCAGGTTCGATACCACCCATCACTTCGATTACGATTTCTATCTCATCATCATTCATGATATCTTCCCACTTATCGGTTAAAAGAGACTGGTCTACACCCTCTCTCTTCTTATTCATGTTATGTACCAGTATCTTCTGAATTTCAAGACCTGCACCGGCTTTCAATGCCATTTCATCCTTCTGGCGTTCCACAAGTTTATACACCCCGCTGCCGACCGTTCCAAGTCCCAGAAGACCTGCTTTTACTACTCTTTCCTGATTCATCTTCTCACATCCCCGTTTTTTGTTCACTCTCTTTTCGTATCTACAGATATTCTGCCAGCGGCAGATTCTGCAGCTTTGTTTATACAGACTTTAGTATAGCATAGTGCTACATATAATTTCAATCCGATTCTTCCCATGCTCGGAAATTAGTACAGTTTAATCTCCTTTCTGCACAGTAACAAATCCGCACCCCCATAATTGATCAGCACAAAAAAGACGTTACAAATAGTCAATTCAGAGCGACAGACGGGACTCGAACCCGCGACCTCCACCTTGGCAAGGTGGCGTACTACCAACTGTACTACTATCGCATAGCAACTACTTGCAACGTCTTTTCAGAGCGACAGACGGGACTCGAACCCGCGACCTCCACCTTGGCAAGGTGGCGTACTACCAACTGTACTACTATCGCACATCAAGTATGTTTTATTATTTTGTGTTCATCAGAACGATATTCAGTATAACGTATATATATGGTATTGTCAACTGCTTTTTTTAATTTCTTGAATTTTTCTTTTAATTTGAAAACTCCGACAACTTTTTCTGCATGCTTTGGCAAGTGGCAGCTCCTTACGAACGCATAGTAATAAAAAAGGTGCGGGAGCAACCTTCTCTTTGGTTTTCCCGCATCTTTTACTTTATATAGCTTTTACTTTATTCTTTGTCTTCTGCCTTTTTCTCTTCTTTTGCTATAACCGCAATTCCGAGTTCCTCCAGCTGTTTTGCATCTACATGTCCCGGTGCTTCTGTCATAAGATCAGATGCATCTTTTACTTTAGGGAATGCAATTACATCACGGATGCTGTCCTGTTTTGCCATCAGCATAACCAGACGATCCAGACCATATGCAAGTCCTGCGTGCGGCGGCACTCCATACTTGAATGCTGTCAGAAGGAATCCAAACTGCTCCTGTGCCTGCTCTTCTGTAAATCCAAGCACTTCAAACATCTTGCTCTGGATATCCTGATCAAAGATTCTGACACTTCCTCCACCAATCTCGTTACCATTCAATACGATATCGTATGCTTTTGCACGGACTCTTCCCGGATCACTGTCAATATACTGAAGATCTTCTTCCATTGGCATTGTAAATGGATGGTGCATAGCTGTATAACGGTTCTGCTCTTCGCTCCACTCAAGAAGTGGGAATTCTGTTACCCACAAGAATTTGTATTCATTCTTGTCAAGAAGTTCCATCTGACGTGCGAGTTCCAGACGAAGTGCTCCCAGTGTATCCCATACAACTTTATTCTTATCTGCAGCAAATAATAACAAGTCTCCGTTCTCTCCGCCCATCGCTTCGATCAGAGCTTTCATTTCATCATCTGTCATGAATTTGGCAAATGAGGATTTCACTGTTCCGTCTTCATGAATTGCAATATACGCAAGTCCCTTTGCACCATAATCTTTTGCAAAATCAACCAGTTTATCAATCTTCTTACGAGCCATTCCGCCCTGTCCTTTGGCGTTGATACCACGAACTGTTCCACCATTTTCGATCGCATTTTTGAACACTACAAATTCACAGTCTTTTACAACATCTGTTACGTTTGTCAGTTCCATACCAAAACGGATATCCGGCTTATCTGAACCAAAGCGGTCCATTGCTTCCTGCCATGTCATTCTCTGGATTGGAAGAGATACTTCCACGCCCAGTACTTCTTTGAATAATTTGGCAAGCAGTCTTTCATTTACTTCGATTACATCATCGACATCCACGAAAGATAACTCCATATCGATCTGTGTGAATTCCGGTTGACGGTCTGCACGTAAATCTTCGTCACGGAAGCATTTTGCGATCTGGAAATATCTGTCATATCCTGAACACATCAGTAACTGTTTGAATAACTGTGGTGACTGTGGCAGCGCATAGAACTGTCCCTGCTGGATACGGCTAGGTACGAGGTAATCTCTTGCTCCTTCCGGTGTACTTTTGATCAGAACCGGTGTCTCAATCTCAAGAAATCCTTCTTCCGCAAGGAACTGACGTGTCAGAGTTGCAACCTTGCTTCTCATCATCAGATTGCGCTGCAGATCCGGTCTTCTAAGATCCAGGTATCTGTATTTCAGACGTACTTCTTCTTTTGTTTTAGAATTCTCTTCGATGTGGAACGGTGGTGTCTCTGATTCAGAAAGAATACGAAGTTCTTCCGGAATCACCTCTATCTCTCCTGTTGCAAGATGATCATTCACTGCACCGGAACGTTTTGCTACTGTTCCTACGATTGCTACTACATATTCTGCACGAAGCTTAGCTGCCTTTTCGATCAGTGCCGCTTCGCATTTTCCTTCTTCGAATACCACCTGGATAATACCTGAACGGTCTCTGACATCTACGAATACCAGACCGCCCTTATTACGGTTTTTCTGTACCCATCCCATAATGGTAACTTTCTCTCCTACATTGGCTGCAGATAATTCTGCACATCTGTGGGTTCTTTTTAACCCTTTCATTGATTCTGCCATGTTTCTTTATCTCCTTTTCCGACGTCCTTACGCCGTAATTTATTGTTTCCTATATATCTTATAAATTTTCCACGGAATCTGCATAACAGTCCACGATTTCTGTATAACCGTCTTCAGTAAGCTGTTCTTTCTGGAACTTTTTATTCTTCTTCATGTTGACGATCAAGACCTGTTTTCCTGCCTGACGGTCTGCCTTTGCAAGTGACATAACCTTTAAAAGCCCTTCTTTTGTCATCTTCTTCTCTAACAGATATGCTTTCTTCTCTTTTATAGTCGGAACTTCATATCCATTTTCCAGAAGCAGCATGACGATTCGTTCGAATCCGATTGAGAATCCACATGCAGGTGTATCCTGACCGGTGAATTTACCGATCATCTTATCATAACGGCCGCCTCCGGCTACAGATCCGCCGAAATCATCCATCGTCACTTCAAAGATCGTTCCTGTATAGTAAGACTGTCCTCTTACAAGTGTCGGATCGAATTTGATATTGAATTCGCATTCTTTTGCGGTCTCAACACTGGAAATGATCATTTCCATACTGTCTGCTGTCTCTTCACTTAAGCAGTCGCCCAGTTTTTCTTTCAGAAAACGGATACCTGTTACATCTGGTGCTACATCCTTAAATAACTGAAGATAAGTCTCTACATTTTCCTTTAGATATCCCATCTCTTCTAATTCTTTCGCAACACCTTCTGCACCGATCTTGTCCATCTTATCCAGAATGATGAAGACTTCATCATAATCATCCTCACGGAAACCACTGTAAGCAGCCATTGCTTTCAGGATATTACGGTCATTGATACATACCGTAAAGTTCTGGAAGCTTAATTTGCCAAGCATAGCTGTCGTTGCAAGGATCAGTTCGATCTCTGCGAGATTTCCCGGCTCTCCTAAGATATCAATATCACACTGCATGAACTGTCTGAAACGTCCTTTCTGCGGACGGTCTGCTCTCCATACATTACCAATCTGCAATGCCTTAAAAGGTGCCGGCAATTCATTCGAATGGTTTGCATAATATCTGGCAAGCGGTACGGTAAGATCATAACGCAGTCCTCCGTCTACCAGATCGTTTTCTTCTTTTGCTGTATCGATCTTCAGTTTTTCTCCTCTTTTTAAGATCTTGAAGATCAGTTTCTCGTTGTCTCCGCCCTGTTTGCTGCACAGGTTCTCGATATGTTCCACACATGGTGTCTCGATGGAACAGAATCCGTATGTTTTATACGTCTCTTTGATCAGTCCGATCAGGTAATCACGGATCTCCATCTCACGTGGGAGCATGTCTTTCATACCGGTAACCGGTTTCTTCTTTAATGCCATAACCATTCTCCTTTGCGTTCTATCATTTCGTCGATCCTGTCGATGTAGGCATCTACCGCCTTGACATTCTCCTGACGGATCAGACGCGTCATTTTCTTCTTTTTACTGCCCGGCATAGGAATCGGATCCTTCAATACAATCTTTGTCGATGCTCCGGCTCCTGCGGCAATAATAGATTGTTTTTCTTCCATAATAAGTATATTGTATATTCCGGCTTTGTCAACCTTTGCATACCCAACATTTTCAAAATTCCCCGCAATATTCTTCTGTCTGTACAGATAATACGGGAAAAGATCCATCTCTTTTGCTGCCTTTGCAGCCCTCTCGATCATGCCGGAAAGGATCTCATGCGTCTCTTTCGCATCCCGGTTCAAATCCTCCATCTCCATTCTGGCTGCTCTTTTGATCGCCAGTGAATGCACTGTCAGACTGTCCGGATGCATCTGTGCGATCTGTGCCAATGTATCTTCCATGTCAGAAATATCTTCTCCCGGAAGTCCTGCGATGATATCCATATTGATATTATCGAATCCAGTCTTTCTGGCCAGTGCATAGGCTTCTTTTATCTCTTCTACGGTATGTTTTCTTCCAATCACATCCAGCGTCTTCTGCTGCATACTCTGTGGATTAATGGAAATTCTTGTAATGTCATGATTCTTTATGACTTTCAACTTCTCTTCTGTAATGCTGTCCGGTCTTCCGGCTTCCACTGTATATTCCAGCAGGTATTCTCTCGAAAACTTCTCATCGATCCAGCTCATCAGCCGTTCCAGCTGCTCTGCCGTCAGCGTTGTCGGCGTACCTCCGCCGATGTAGATCGTATTTAATTTTTTGTTTTTCGAGCGTTCTGCGATAAATTCCAGCTCTTTGCAAAGTGCATCCACATATGCATCCACTTTTTCTTTCCAGCGATCCAGTGGTCCGGAACTGAAAGAACAGTAAGAACAGACCGATGGACAGAACGGGATTCCAACATACAGGCTATATCCGTTCTCGTAATCCAGTTCTTTTAAAATTTTCTGTTCTCTTTCGGCAATCTCCCATGCAAGAGCTGCTTTTTCTCCTCTCACTCTCGCACTTTTCCATGCCCAGTTAATATAATCTTCTTTTTTCCATCCGGCTTCCAGTTTCTGCATAGCAAGCTTGGTCGGGCGCACTCCCGTAAGCACTCCCCACGCAAGCGGCTCTCCTGTAATCCTTTCCAGCTGATCATACAGGCTCAGATCAATCTGCCGTTTTCTTTCTTTTTTCTGGCTCTCCTTCTCTGAATCTTCCTGTATCTTCCCTGTGCTTTCATCCCGACCTGCTGTGTCAGTAATTTCCACGGTGTTCTCAAATCCCACGGAAATTTCACGATCATCCGGCAAATGTACCATTACATAATTAGAGGCTTTTTCATCCGTCTTACAGGATACTTCCTGTGACGGATAAAAAGCCTTTAATATATGATACGCATTATAAGTATAAGACTCGCTTTTACATATAATCTGAATCATTCTATTTCTCCATTCCGTTTTCTTTCACTGTCTTTTCTTATCGTTCATTATACAAATGGATTATGACGCTTTTCATAACCAATCGTCGTCTCTTCCATATGCCCCGGATATACATGCGTCTCTTCCGGTAATATCAAAAGCTTTTCTTTTACAGAACGGACCAGTGCTGATGCACTTCCACCTGGGAAGTCCGAACGTCCGACGGATGTACGGAACAATGTATCACCGCTAAAAAGAACATCTTCCTGTTCCATATAATAGCAGCATCCGCCCGGTGTATGTCCCGGTGTATGGATCACACGGAACTGAAAGCCTGCAATTTGAAGCTGCTGTCCGTCTCTGACCGGAACCGCATCCGCGAACTGATATCCTCCGCGCATATAACCAGAAGACAGATTGCTTTCACCGTCCATCATCATCGGTAGATCTGCTTCTTCCACATATACTGGAACTTTTATATCTTCCATCACATCGGAAAGTCCCATAATATGGTCAAAATGTGCATGTGTCAGAAGTACAGCCTTCAGCTTCAGTCCCTGCTCTTTCACGGCATTCTTTAATTTTGCCGGATATGCTCCCGGGTCAACCATGACCGTATCCTTTGTCTCTTCATTGATCACCAGATAACAATTGGTACCGATCATTCCCACTACGTATTTTTCTATCTTCATACTTTTAGCCTGTTGCCCTTTCTATATCTATGATTCCGGAAAGCTGCTGCAGCTTCTTCACGATGCGCTCCAATTCTTCACGGCCGTGAACGATGAATCCCATCTCGATCGTTGCCGTTCCCTTCTTACTGGTACGGACATTCATAGATTTGACATCTACGTTTCCCTCAGTGAAGATTCGGGATATCTCCATCAGAAGTCCCTGCTGGTCATTCGCATACATCTTGATCTCTGCAAGATACTGACCGCCGGATTTTTCCGTCACTTCGGTCTCCCACTCTGCAGGAATCAGTCTTGCACGTTCCGATTCGGACAGGTGGATCATATTGATACAGTCCGTTCGGTGAATGGAAAGTCCTCTTCCACGTGTAACAAATCCGACGATCTCATCTCCCGGTACCGGGTTACAGCATCTGGAGAAACGGACTGCCATATCATCAATTCCCTTGACAACAATGCCACTCTTTGACTTGGCAATGTGTACTTTATTCTTCGCTGCTTCTGCCACTCTCTCCAGAACAACTTCATCGGTAATTGCCTGTCTGTGATCTTTTCCATATTCTTCAGCAAGACGATTCACGACCTGGCCTTCTTTTAAGCCGCCATGTCCGATTGCCGCCAATACAGAATCCCAGTCTTTGAATCCGTATTTTTTCTGAACAATCTCCTGATATTTCGGCTGGATGATATTTGCAACATTGATACTTTTCGCTCTGCAGTACGTCGCAATCATATCCTTACCGCGGATGATATTGCTTTCCTTGAACTCTTTCTTGAACCACTGGTTGATCTTATTCTTTGCCTGGGTACTCTTTACAATATTCAGCCAGTCACGGCTTGGTCCCTTGGAATTCTGGGATGTCAGGATCTCGATTCTGTCGCCATTCTGAATCTTATAATCAATGTTAACAAGTTTTCCGTTGACTCTGGCTCCTACCATCTTGTTACCGACCGCACTGTGGATCGCATAAGCAAAATCGATCGGAGTTGAACCATTCGGCAGGTTCTTTACATCTCCCTGCGGAGTAAAGCAATAGACATCCTCTGCAAACAGATCCAGATCTCCTTTGATCAGGTTCAGGAATTCTCTGTTATCCGACATGTCTCTCTGCCACTCCAGGATCTGACGCAGCCAGCTTAACTTCTCTTCCTCCTGTGCCTCCACACTCTTCTTACCGTCATTGGATTCTTTATACTTCCAGTGTGCAGCGATACCATATTCAGCTGTCTTATGCATCTCTTCTGTACGGATCTGGATCTCGAACGGCTGTCCGACCGAACTCATCAGTGTCGTATGCAGTGACTGGTACATATTCGGCTTCGGCATAGCAATATAGTCTTTAAAACGTCCCGGAATCGGCGTATACATCTCATGGATCACACCCAGCGCCGCATAACAGTCTTTTACAGATTCTACTATGATACGCACAGCAAACAGATCATAGATCTGGTCAACCGTCTTATCCTGATTCACCATCTTCTTATAGATACTGAAGAAATGTTTGACACGTCCGTTGACCTCTGCTTTGATATTCGCATTCTTCATATGTGTCGATACTTCTTCTACGATCTGCTCTACGAATTCTTCCCTCTCTGTCTTTCTTGCATTGATCTGGTTCACCAGGTCATAGAACACCTCCGGCTGGGAATACTTAAGTGCCAGGTCATCCAGTTCCGTCTTGATCTTAGATATACCAAGACGCTGTGCGATCGGCGCATAGATGTCCATCGTCTCTTTCGCTTTTTCTTTCTGCTTTGCCGGCGTCATGAACTGCAAGGTACGCATATTATGCAGACGGTCTGCCAGTTTGATAATGATCACACGGATATCCTTCGCCATGGCAAGGAACATCTTACGCAGGTTTTCTGCCTGTACCTCCAGTTTATCCGATGAATAAGAGAGTCTTCCCAGTTTGGTAACTCCATCTACCAGAAGTGCTACCTCATCTCCAAATTCCCTCCGGATATCTTCTTCCGTAAACTTTGTATCTTCTACCACATCATGCAGCATACCTGCCGCAATCGTCTCTTTATCCATCTCCAGATCAGCCAGAATGATCGCTACCCACAAAGGATGGATGATATATGGTTCTCCGGATTTCCTGCGCTGATCTCCATGCGCCTTTACCGCCAGCTTATAAGCCTTTTCAATCATAGAAACATCTGTGGACGGATGATACTTTCGGATACGGGCAATTAACATGTCATATAACCGGTTCGGGTCCTCATAATCTTCCTGAGATTTTACCGCATGCCCGTCTACAACTGCAAGCCCTTTCGTGTGATCTTCTGTCAGTGCTTCCGGTGCGATCCGGTTGTCCAGTGATTCATAGGTTGTCTTATCAGACATATTAACGCCTCCTTCCCTTGATTTCTCTCTTTTTATTTTCCAGGATATGTGATCACAGCGTCCACATCATATCCTTCTAATCTTTCTCTTCCTTTTAACCCGGCAAGTTCCATCAGAAATACTGCTTTTACCACTTCTCCGCCGAGGCTTTCGATCATCTTCACCATAGCCTCGTTGGTTCCGCCTGTAGCAATCAGGTCATCAATAATAACCACTTTCTGCCCCGGCTTGATTGCATCTTTGTGCATCTCGATCGTGGCTGTGCCATACTCCAGTTCATATTCAACAGAAACCGTCTCGCATGGGAGTTTTCCTTTTTTTCTGATTGGGATAAATGGCTTGTGCAGATTATATGCGATCGGTACACCAAAGATAAATCCTCTTGATTCCGGTCCTACAACCACATCAAAATCCACGTCTTTTAATTTTTCCTGCATCAGGTCTATCGCCAGATGTAATCCATCTGCATCCTGAAGGATGCTTGTTACGTCTCTGAATATAATTCCCGATTCCGGAAAATCCGGAATACTTCTTACATACTCTTCTATCGGTTTCATGATACTCTCTCCATTTCTGTCTAAAATACAACTTTAAGTATACCATTACTCGTTCTGATTTTCAATCTATGGTTTTCACACTGCAACGAGAGAAACCAGCTTAACGGTAATGTGTGATCACAATCTGCGGTGTTCTCTTTCCCATATATTCATTGATATCGGGATAATAAGTCACCGCAATTTTTATATGACCGCCTCTGCCTTGTAAAAGAGCATCCACCTCCATGCGCCCGTAGGTCTCTTCCATATTCTTTAAGAATCCTTCCACATTCTGGAACAGCATGGCTTCTATGACACTTCCGTTTGCATCCTGTGCCTTTATCTTCAGTACATTTCTGTTCTTTCCAAGTATTCTCGCTCCCAGAAGCGTCACTCCGCGTGCGGCAAATATCGGCTTTGTATTCCCTTTTCCGAATGGTTCCAGAAGTTCCAGCTCTTTCACCAGTTCTTCCGTCACACAAAGAAACGGCATCTCCATATCAATCGTGACTTTTTCTTTCATTTCTTCTTCCGTCAGGGTGCAGTTCTCATTCAGTCTTCTCCGGAATTCTGCGATATTCTCTTTTTCCAGAGAAAGTCCTGCTGCCAGCCGGTGTCCGCCAAACTTCGTCAGGATATCTTTGCATTTATTCAGTTCCTCATACATATGATATCCGTCGATCGACCGTCCGGATCCTTTCGCACCATCCTCTGCATCCGTCAGTACGAATACCGGTTTGTAATAGCATTCCCTTATTCTTCCCGCAACAATCCCCGCAAGGCTTTCATGACAATCCGGCAGATAGATGACCAGTACCCTGTCGTCGGATAAATCTGTCGTCTCCACCTGTTCTTTCGCAAGCTTTACTGCTTCTTCGGTCATATCCTTTCTGCTGTCATTTAATGCTTTTAAATCACCCGCAAGAATATCCGCTTCTTTCTGTGTACGCACCCGCAGAAGTTTCAGTGCCCGCTTTGCTGTATCCAGCCTCCCGCTTGCGTTGATACAGGGGCCCAGAACAAACCCTATATGATAAGAATTCAGACTTTCTTTATCAATTCCTGTACATTCTATCAGTGCTTTCAGTCCCGGATTCTTCGTTCGCTTAAGCATCTGCAGTCCTTCTTTGACAAAGATCCGGTTCTCATCCTCCAGATCCATCACGTCACCGACCGTTGCGATTGCAACATTTTCAATCAGATCATCCAGATCAGTGGAATCTTTCCCCATGCTTTCCCACAACGCCTCCATCAGTTTATATGCAACCGCCGCGCCACAGAGTCCCTTGAACGGATATACACAGTCCTTCTGCTTCGGATCGATCACTGCATCCGCTGGTGGAAGTCTGTATATCTTTTCTCCGTCTATTTCATCGAACGGGATCTCATGATGATCCGTTACGATGATCGTCATGCCCAGTTCTTTGCCATATGCAATCTCATTTGCTGCTGCGATTCCATTATCACAGGTAATGATCGTATCGATTCCGGCATCGTAAGCCCGGTCGATCAGATGCCGATTCAGACCATATCCATCACCTATGCGGTCCGGAATATCACTGTCCACATATGCCCCGAGACGTTCCAGCCCCTCCAGCAAAATATACGTCGCATTCACACCATCAATATCATAATCTCCGATCACCCGGATTTTCTTCTCCTCTGCAATCTTTTCTTTCAAAATGTCAATCGCCTTATCCGCATCTTTCATCAGCATCCCATCATACAGATCACTGATCGTTCCATTCAGATAACGTTCGATTGCCTCTTCTCCGATCACATCCCTGTTGCGGATCAGGCATGCCAGTCTCGGACTAATCTGATATTTCTTTCCTATCGCTTCAAAATCTGCACCTTTGCGCAGCAGAACCCATCGTTCCATTTATCTTTATCCCCTTTGTATCTGTCCGTCAAAATATTATGTCTCTATTTTAAAAAAAGCAGTTATGCCCTGTCAATAGGCATAACTGCTTCCCGGTTCATTTTATGATCTATTTTTTCTTTTTCTTTGGCTGTGCTTTTTTGCCGACTTTCGTCTTCATTACATACCACAGTGCTCCTGTAACACATACAGAAGAATATCCACCGCAGACGATACCTACCATCAGAGGTGCTGCGAACTCACGAATAGAACTTACACCCATAATAAACAGTACCGCAACCATGATAAATGTTGTCAGTGAAGTATAAATACTTCTTGTCAGTGTCTGTGTAATACACTTATTTACAAGTTCTGACAGATCTGTATTTCTCTTCATAAGCGGAAGTTCCTCACGGATACGGTCAAAGATTACGATCGTCGCGTTGATCGAATAACCTACAATCGTCAGCATACAAGCAATAAATGTACCTCCGACTGAGATTCTGGATACTGCATAGAATGCCAGTACAACCAGTACATCATGTAATAATGCCAGCACCGCACTTGTAGCAAAACGTACATCTTTGAAACGGAACCAGATATAAAGCAACATAAAAATTGTTGCCACGATCACTGCGATCACTGCATCCTGACGCATCTCATTACTGATCGTTGAACTGATATTTTCCGCTGTGATATCAGATTCTTTTACACCAAAATTATCTTCCAGTGCCTTATTTACCTTCTCACGTTCAGACAGACTTAAAGTTACTGTCTTGATGACTACCTGTTTTGTTCCGGATACTTTCTGTGTCTGGATATTATAATCTCCTGTCACTTTTTCTACAACAGGAACGATCTCTTTATCAATCTCATCGATGGAATAATCTTTGTCAAACTTCACATTCATAGATGTTCCGCCCTTGAAATCCAGACTGTAAGCCAATGCCCCGTTACCCTGGGCAGAATGTACTCCCATAACCACGAATCCTGCAAGGATCATTGCAATAGAAATACTGAAGAACACTTTCTTCTTGCCAAGGAAGTTGATTGGCTTTCTTTCTTTCATCTTATGGTAATACAGACTCTCTTTTCGGATTCCGATTCCATAGAACGCAAACACGATCATACGTGTAATCACCAGTGCTGTAAACATTGATACCACAATACCGATTGCCAGAGTCTGCGCAAATCCTTTGACTGTTCCGGAACCTTTAAACCACAGAACCGCAGCCGCGATCAGTGTTGTCACATTACCGTCAACAATTGCTGACATAGCTTTCTGGAATCCTGATTTTAAGGATACTTTTACACTTCTTCCTCTTGCCATCTCTTCACGTACACGGGCAAAGATGATAACATTCGCATCTACTGCCATACCAATACTTAAAATGATACCGGCAATACCCGGAAGGGTCAGCGTTACATCAAACGCATTCAATATTACAAGTACGATCTCTGTATAGATGACCAGCGCAAGGCTTGATGCCAGTCCCGGAAGTCTGTATACAAAAATCATGAACAGGAATACAAGGATCAGACCAATAATACCGGCTTTTAAACTTGTATTCAATGCCTGTTCTCCAAGCTGTGCTCCTACTACATTGGAACGCAGCTCTTCAAGCTGAAGTTTCAGTCCACCGATACGGATCGTAGATGCCAGATTATCTGCTTCTTCATAAGTGAAGTCGCCTGTAATATAGGCCTGTCCACCTGTGATCTCAGACCGTACGACCGGACTTGAGATTGTCTCACCATCATAGATGATCGCAATCTGTTTTCCGATATTTTCTTTCGTTGCCGTTGCAAATTTGCTGGTACCTGATTTGGTCAGATTCAACTCTACAGAATATTCTTTATTCCCCATGTCATCCTGACCGGTTTTCGCAGACGCACTCTTAACATCTGTTCCCGTAAGAACTGTTTCTCCATCCGCTGTCTGGAATGAAAGGGAACCTGGTTTTCCAAGTTCATCCAGAATCTTATTGGCATCTGTAACACCAGGGATCTCAATGTTAATACGGTCATTTCCTTCCTGGTATACACTTGCTTCTGTACTGTACTGTTCTACACGCTTTTGCAGTTTGTAGATCGTATCGCTCATCTCTTCTTTGGTCGGATTCTTATCTTTTACCTGATAGGTAATACTTACACCACCGGCAAGATCCAGACCAAGTTTGATGTTTTTCATCGCACCGGACTTAGATTTGCCAATTCCTGTAATCACAGTAAATCCAAGTCCGACGATGAGAATTACAGCCAGAAGCAAACTCAGTATGCTTTTTGACTTCTTCATCGTTCTCCTACACATCCTCTCGAAATATTATTCTTCATCTGCAAGTGCTGCCTTCATCATGATCGCACACTCTACACGTTTCCTTTGCATCTCACAGCCGATCTCATAAGTATCATGGATCGTACCATGGAAATTATAAGAGTTTGCCATGCATCCGCCGCTGCAGTAGAATTTTGCAAAGCAGTTTCTGCATTTATCTTTGGAATACACATTGCAGCTTCTGAAATCGTCAGCAATCTCCGGCTTCACGATTCCATCATCCACATTACCCATCAGGAAATCATCCTGTCCGACAAACTGATGACATGGATAGAGGTCTCCCCATGGTGTAACAGCCAGATACTCTGTTCCGGATCCACAACCGGATAAACGTTTTGCCACACATGGTCCACCATTTAAATCTATCATAAAATGGAAGAAATTAAAGCCTTTTCCTTCTTTCTCGCGTTCGATCATCATCTTGGCGAGTTTATCATATTCCTCCATGATCTTAGGAATATCTTCCTCCCTGATCGCATACGGATCACTTTCATCTCCAACAACCGGTTCAATCGACATCTGTTTGAATCCGAGGTCTGCAAAATGCATGATATCATTGGAGAAATCCAGATTATTTCTTGTAAATGTACCACGAATGTAATATTTTTCCTGATTTCTGCTTTCTGCAAGTTTCTGGAACTTCGGAACGATCAGATCATAACTTCCTTTTCCATTTCTAAACGGACGCATCTGATCATTGATCTCTTTACGTCCATCCAGGCTCAACACTACATTGTCCATTTCTTTATTTACAAATTCCTGAATTTCATCATTTAACAGCACTCCGTTCGTTGTGATTGTAAAACGGAAATGCTTATTATGTATCTTCTCCTGCTCTCTTCCGTAAGCTACCAGATCTTTTACCACCTGCCAGTTCATCAGAGGCTCCCCGCCGAAGAAATCTACTTCCAGATTACGGCGGTTACCAGAATTCTTGATCAGGAAGTCCAGCGCTTTCTTACCGACTTCATAGCTCATAAGTGCTCGTCTTCCATGATATTCCCCTTCTTCTGCAAAACAGTATTTGCAAGCAAGGTTACAGTCGTGTGCAATATGCAGGCACAGTGCCTTTACAACTGTCTTTCTCTTCTTTACTTCTTCGATCATGCATTCATATGTATCTTTTACAAATAACTGACCGCCTTCTGTCAGTTCGATCACGTCTGATAATGCATCTTCAATGTCGGATGTTTCATATTTGTTTCCAAGTGTCTGTAAAAGCTTTTCTTTTACATCCGCTTCTTTTAACGATCCGGCAGTTGGTTCTGTTTCTGACTTGTTCACTTCCGCGATCACGTCATAACAGACATCATCTACTACATGTACAGATCCGCTGTACACGTCCATAACGATATTATATCCATTATTACGGTACTGATGAATCATATCCTTTGGTACCCCTTTCTCATTTTTCTTATTTCATATCGGGAATTTCCCGTTATCTTTCTACCCGTCAAAAACCATATGTTGTCAAATAATCAAAAAACAATTCCGCAGACAACTAAAAAAGGTCCACCGGACCTTTTCGTCACATGCATGGCAACAAGAAACAGCGGACCCTAAAGACCGCTGTCCCAAGTATCCCATATCTTTTTAAATTATTTGCTCTGTTCGCAAGTCTGGTTTCCTACTGTGCAGGATGTCTTACATGCTGACTGGCATGATGTCTGGCATTCGCCACATCCGCTTTTTTTCAGATTGCTGTTCATAGGTTTATTCAATGATTTTACATGTTTCATGTTCGTATCCCTCCTTACTATTGCTTAACTTACGTTATTATAACATTTTGACATAGGTTTCGCAATCTTTTTCTTAGGATATCATTCCGCCTGCCATACCACCTCCCGCACACAGCGCAAATGTTATCAGAATCTCTGTTCCACTTCCGTGAAATGTACGATAGATTCCCCATGTAATCAGTAACAGAAATGCGAAGTACAGAATTCCAAGTACAATTCCCCACAAGAAACGTCTGATCTTTGCAAGTTTACCCGCCACAAGTCCACCGGCAAATGTAGAGAGCAGATAGACCGCTGTGATCCCTGCTGTCACAGCTTCTTCCGTAAGTTCGAATTTATACAGCGCCATTGCCAGTATCATCAAAAGGATTCCGGTCACTACATATGCTGCCAGAAGAGATTTCAGTATCCACATGATCCACACTTCATTTTGTCCCTTTTTTCCCATGCTTTCCCTCCTCATCTATCACAGATTATGAAGGAAGCATCTGATTTATGCGCTTATTTTTGTTTACAATCGTCCTATTGTTCCATCTGTTTGCCCAGAACCTTTGCCGTATATTCCGCAAGACAAAGCTCTGTATCTTTGAACCTGTCCGTACGTTCCTGATTCAGCAGAAAAACCGCACCGATCACATCACCTGCACACAGAATCGGACTGATCACCTCCTGTTTATAAGGTTCTGATACACTCACGATCGGTACATATCTTTTTTCCCCGGCTTTGGCATTCCGTGTTTTTCGTTCTTTCAGAAATTCTCCAAGCTCTCCCGTAATATCTTCATCCTGAATCTCTTTCTTTCCATTTCCCGCTGCTGCCACTACCTGATCCATATCACAGATCCCCACCAGGCATTCCAAAACCTGCGACAGACTTTCCGCATACTGCTTTGCAAATGCAGACAGTTCCCCTATCGGTGAATATTTCTTCAGAATAATCTCACCTTCTCTGTCTGTAAATATCTCCAGCGGATCGCCTTCCCTGA
Organism: Dorea longicatena; assembly: GCF_025150085.1. Classification (NCBI taxonomy): domain Bacteria; kingdom Bacillati; phylum Bacillota; class Clostridia; order Lachnospirales; family Lachnospiraceae; genus Dorea; species Dorea longicatena. The sequence goes on along the minus strand of NZ_CP102280.1, from coordinate 1,093,552 downwards.
TCCTCAGTGTCCTTCTGATCTCTTTTGGCACGACCACACGCCCCAGATCATCGATTCTTCTTACGATTCCTGTTGCCTTCATAGCATTTATCTTCCTCCTGATTTTTCTGTTTTTTCCATATTTTCTAACATATGGCTAGTATGCTGAAAACAGCAAGGAATTATTCATGCAGATATTAGACTGGATATTTTTTCAATAGTTTTGTATAATAGTTGGAAGAAAATATTAGGAGGAATGAATCATGAGTAAAATTGATGAAGTACGTGCTGATATGGTCAAAGCCATGAAAGCCAAAGACAAAGACACAAAGGAAACTTTATCCATGCTGCTTGCAGCTCTTAAGAATAAAGCAATCGACAAACGCGAAGACCTGACACCGGAAGAAGAGACTCAGGTAATCTTAAAAGAGATCAAGCAGACAAAAGAGACCCTGGATATGACTCCTGCAGATCGTACAGAGATCATCGAAGAATGCAACAAGCGTCTGGCTGTTCTGGAACAGTATGCTCCTAAGATGATGGATGAAGCAGAGATCAAAGAAGTCGTTGCTTCTGTTCTTGCAGAGATGGGACTGGATGCTCCTACCGCAAAGGATAAAGGCAAGATCATGAAGAACCTGATGCCTAAAGTAAAGGGAAAAGCTGACGGCAAGCTCGTCAACGAGATCGTATCTACTTTCATGAAATAAAATCTTCAAGAGCTGCCGCTGGCAGCTCTTCTTGTATACTATGGTATCTACAGAACCGCCACCTGCTGCTTCTTCCGAACGCATAGTGATCACAAAATAATGGGCAGCACCCGATGGATGCTGCCCATTATTTTAATCCTCTTAGTTACCAGAAGTACTGCCTGTTCCGGTTGTACTTGTGTCTTTGGCTTTCACACTCAGTTTTGTAAAGCTAATCTCATTCCAGCTACCTTTATGGACTGTAATCTTTTCTTCTTTTTTCCATTTCTTTAATACTTTTTTATAGTATTTATCCTGTTTGTCTGTGATCATGGACTGTTTCTTAGTCTCTGTAGCCGTTTTATCATTGAGGCTTGTAACTTTTGCCACATAGCATGCAGTGTCACCTTCGATCACATCCGTCGTCTCGCCTTCTCCTAATTTGTCTGCTGCTTTTACGACTTCCTTAGACGGACTTACTGAATCCGAATCAAACGTGGCATCTTTGGCTTCTGTTCCCTGTTCCGTTGCATACGCAGCAAAATCTTCTGCTGTCTTTGCACCTTTGGCAAATGCCTCTGCCGTCTCTTTGTTTTTTTTCTTTTCCGCTTCGGATACTGTAGTATCTGATGAGCTTGAAGAATCAGATGTTATACTATAATCAAATTCTACATACTGCATATGCTTCTGTGTCGCTTCTTCATCCGTTACTTTCACATTCGCATCTGCTACAATTGCCGCACGCATTTTCTGTTCGATCGCCATCAGTGTCATGACACGTTTTACATTTTCCTTAGAACCGGACACCTTGTCTTTTTTCTTCTGTGAATTGGCTTTGTCAAATTCTTTTGCCGCATCATTGATTGCTTTTTTATCGGCCTTTGTAAGCTTCACATCATAATCTTTCATATGTTCTTCCAGAAGAGCCATATTCTTCAGATCATCCAGAAGTGTCTCCTTGATAGACTCTTCATATGTCTTGCCGTCTGATGCATTTCTGCTCCACATATCATCACCGCCGAGATAGCTTGCAAAGTACGTTTCGTACTGAGCCTGTGTATATCTTGCATAGAAATTTGCAACACCTGCCGTAATCTCTTCATCCCCTGCTTTTACGACTACTGCATCGTCCTTCCGTGATCCACATCCGATAAGTGATGCTGCCATAATTCCTGCCAGTGCTAATATTAATGCTCTTTTTTTCATTTATCCTAACCTGCCTTTATTTGCTTAATGGGTCAATTATACCGCTTTTTTCTTCGCCTATCAATCTTTTCAACCCATTTAACACATTTTTTGTACTTTCCAATGCGTCTGTCTGCTTCTCTTTCAGATTCCTTCTCTTCTTCTCATAGATAAAGCATGGCTGCACCCCATCCGCTTTGAACGTCAGCTCGCCACGAAAATCTTCAATCAGCTTCGGAATCCGCTCCGGATGTACTTTTGCTTTTTCATACATGGTAAATGTGTAAACCTCGCCTTTCTGCTCGACCGCCGTTACATACAACTGATGTGCCTGTGCCTTCAGAGCCGCTACTTCCAGAAGCTTTTCTACTTTCTTCGGAATATCTCCGAAACGGTCGATCAGTTCTTCTGTCATATCTTCCATCTCTTCTCTGTTCTCGATTGCAGCGATCCGTTTATAAACATCCAGTTTCTGATATTCATTCGGAATATACGAAGCCGGAATAAATGCATCCACATTCAGATCCATCGTCGTTGTAAATGTCTCCTCTTCTTCCATCTCGCCTTTCAGCTGCTTCACCGCCTCGTTCAGCATCTTACAGTAAAGGTCATATCCGACTGCTTCCATATGTCCATGCTGTTCTGCTCCTAGAAGATTGCCTGCTCCGCGGATCTCAAGATCCCGCATTGCGATCTTGAATCCCGAACCAAGATCCGTAAACTCGCGGATGGCCGCCAGTCTCTTTTCAGCCACTTCTTTTAACATCTTGTCTCTCCGGTATAGAAGGAATGCATATGCCATACGGTTAGAGCGTCCGACACGCCCACGCAGCTGATAAAGCTGTGAAAGGCCGAGACGATCCGCATCGTGGATGATCATCGTATTCGCATTGGAAATATCCAGTCCGGTCTCTATGATCGTTGTAGATACCAGTACATCAATCTCACCATTAATGAAATCATACATAATCCGTTCCAGTTCGTGTTCCCGCATCTGTCCGTGTGCATAGGCAACCGTCAGATCCGGCACCAGTTTCTGCACATGTCCTGCCACTTCATCAATATCTTCCACGCGGTTGTAGACATAATATACCTGTCCCTGTCTTGCGCATTCCCGTTCAATTGCCTCACGTACCATCTCATCGTTATATTCCATGACATACGTCTGGATCGGCATACGGTCGTTCGGCGCTTCTTCCAGCACACTCATGTCACGGATTCCGATCAGGCTCATATGAAGGGTTCTCGGGATCGGAGTTGCCGTAAGCGTCAGTACATCTACATTTTCCTTTAATTTCTTGATCTTCTCTTTGTGCTGTACTCCAAATCTCTGCTCTTCATCAATGATCAGAAGCCCGAGATCCTTGAATTTCATATCTTCACTTAACACTCGGTGTGTTCCGATGATAATATCTACCAGCCCCTTTTTCGCATCCTCGACTGTCTTCTTCTGCTGCGCCGGCGTGCGGAATCTGCACATCAGATCGATCCGCACCGGAAAGTCTTTCATACGCTGCACGAACGTCCGGTAATGCTGCTGTGCAAGGATTGTTGTCGGAACCAGATAGACCACCTGTTTACTCTCTTGTACTGCTTTGAATGCCGCACGGATCGCAACTTCTGTTTTTCCGAATCCGACATCGCCACAGACCAGACGGTCCATGATCTTGTGGCTTTCCATATCTTTTTTCACAGCCTCGATCGCCATCATCTGGTCTTCTGTCTCTTCAAACGGGAACATCTCTTCAAATTCCCGCTGCCAGACAGTATCTTCTCCATAGACATAACCATCCTGTTCCTGTCTCGCCGCATACAGCTTCACCAGATCCCTTGCAATCTCTTTTACCGCACCGCGCACCTTTGTCTTGGTCCGGTTCCATTCCTGCGTTCCCAACTTGTTCAGTTTCGGTTTCTTGGCATCGGCACTTGCATATTTCTGGATCAGATCCAGCTGCGTTGCCGGGATATAAAGATTTCCGCCCTGTGCATACGAAATCTTCATATAATCCTTCGAAATCTTGTCTACGACGATCTTCTCGATCCCCTGATAGACCCCGACACCATGATTCTCATGGACCACATAGTCTCCCGGTTTCAGTTCCGAAAAGCTCTGGATCTTACGGCCTTCATATGTCTTTCTCTTTTTCTTCTTTTTCCGTTTGCCGAAAATGTCCGACTCTGCGATCACAGTGAATTTGAGCATCGGATATTCATAACCTTCTGCGATATATCCGTATGCCGTCATGATCTCTCCCGGCTTCACTTCCCGGTCCAGATCTTCACTGTAATAACTGCTCAGATTATAATCTCTTAAATCTTCCGCCAGACGCTTCGCACGGGTCCTGGAACCTGACAACAGAATTACCCTGTATCCATTTCTTTTTAACCGTTTCAGATCCTGTGTCAGCATTTCAAAACTGTTATTATACGGATTCACACTTTTCGCCTGGATCTCATAAGACTCTCTCACTTCCAGTCCTTTGCATTTCATCCCCAGTGCATAGAATCCGATACTACTGTAACAATTGATCTTTTTCAGGATCTCAGTGACCGGAAAGATTTTTGCTTCTTCCTCTTCCAAATCATATCCGCTTTCCAGACGTTTCTTCTGTGCTTCCATGAATTCATCTTCAATATTCTGTCCACGCTCCACAAGACGTACCGGTTCATCCAGAAAAAGGATCGTATCCTCCGGTGGAAAATAATCCAGAAACGAGACACCCTTCTCACCATTCTGTGGGAATTCTACCGCCGGATAGATTACAATATCCATCAGATTTTCGATCGACCGCTGGCTCTCCACATCAAACGTACGGATGGAATCCACCTCATCTCCCCAGAGTTCGATACGCACCGGAAGTTCTTCCGTCAGCGGATAGATATCCAGGATTCCTCCACGTACCGCAAACTGTCCAGGTCCTTCCACCTGCACTTCCCGGTCATAACCTATAACCGAAAGCTTCTCTGCCATCTCATCCAATTTGAGAACGCTGTCATTTTGTACCTTAAGTACTTTTTCCGCAATACTTTCCTTCGGTGCCAGATGATCCATGAAGCCGTCCAGGCTTGTCACAACCGTTACCGGTTCACCCGAAAGCACTGCCTGGATTCCTTCCATTCTCTGCTTTACCAGTTCTTTACTTCGGATATCTGCCTGATAGAAGAGAAAATCTTTCGCCGGATACAGATACGTATTACTGTCCAGGAAACGGTATTCTTCATAGATTTGTTTTGCTTTTGTCTCACTGGAACAGGCGATGACTTTATATTTACAGCCATCGCCAAGTGCATACATCATATGAGATTTCTGGGAATTCACACATCCGCACACACGGATCATTCCCACATCTTTTTTCTTATTCTTGCAGAGTTCTTCAAACTCTGCCAGTTCTTTTAACGGCCCGATTAAGCCCTGCATCTTTTATGCCTCCTTAGGCTTTACTTTCCTGTTATACTGATTCATGGCAGCCTCGATCTCTCCATTTAAGATCATTCCCACCGCATGGTCTGCGCGGTCATAACCTTCTTCCATCAATTCACGGTCTTCTTTTGAAAAATGTCCCAGCACATAATCCGCCAGGTCATATTTCTTCGGCTTCTCACCTACCCCGATCTTGATTCTCGGAAATACATCCGTTCCCAGATTGGCAATGATATTCTTGATTCCGTTATGCCCTCCGGCACTTCCTTTTTTACGGATCCTTAGCTGTCCCACATCCAAACTGATATCATCATAGATCACCAGAAGTTCATGTTCTTCATCGATCTTATAATAATTGACCAGTTCTCTTAAGCTTTCCCCGCTGAGATTCATGTAAGTCTGCGGTTTTACCAGAAGCACTTTCTGACCCTCAATGATTCCCTTTCCGACCAGCGCTCTTCCTTTTCTTCCATCTACAGAAATATTATATCTGTCCGCCAGCATATCTATGACATCAAATCCTACATTGTGTCTGGTTCCTTCATACTGAAGTGTAGGATTCCCAAGTCCTGCAATAATAAACATAATTCTTCACCTTCCATTTCTTTTACCATTCTACAAGAACCTTTCCCATTTGTCACGGAAAAATTAAATGAATAATTCTTCCACTTTTTTCATACATTATAGAAAATAAAACAATCTTTGAAATAAAATACCAGGAGGTCTCGCTATGAGTTCCAAAACCAAAATTGTTGTACTTCACATGAAGGAAATCATCTATACCGTTATTTTTGCAGTATTAGCCATTGTTCTGATCCTGCTTTTGATATTCATGTTCCGTCCCGGACACCATTCCGGATCCAATGATAAGAAGATCTACACTCCCGGAATCTACACTTCCGATATTACGTTGAATAATACTGCTTTAGAAGTTGAGGTCACAGTGGATGAAACGCATATCAATTCAATCCGTTTTACGAATCTGAATGATTCCATCACAACCATGTACCCTTTTATCGAACCGGCGATTGAAGATATTGCCGAACAGGTCTATAAAAAACAGTCTCTTGAGAATATACAGTATTCTTCCGATACTCCTTATACTTCCCAGTTGATTGTTCAGGCCATTGAAAACGCACTAAAAAAAGCCGAAACTACAAAGTAGTCGCGGCTTTTTCTTTTGCTCTCTTTTGTTCTTGTTCTGATCTTAACCCTCAACGATAAGATAACGTCCATCTGGAAGTGCAAATACTTCCGATGCCTCTTCGATCTCTTCATCAGACATTCCGCTGATATCCATTCCCTCCTGATCCAGGAATTCTTTAACTTCTTCAATGCTGTCTACGATAGAAGCCATACAATCCTCCAGAAAAGCCTCAGCCTCTTCTAAAGTCTCAGCAACTGGTTCGTCAAACAGCTGTCCCTGGTTCAGGATAAAGGTCTTCAGACATTCTTCATCATATTCGTACATACATCTCAACCTCCCTTATCGTAATATTACACAAACTGCAACAGTTCTTCCGGTCTTTCGATCAGATGATCTGCTCCCGCAGTTTCTAACGTTTTCCTGTCCCGGAATCCCCACAGCACACCTATTGTCTTAAGGCCTGCATTCTTTCCGGTTGCCGCATCGACTTCCGAATCTCCGATATACAGACATTCTTCTTTCGATACCTGCATCTGCTCCATCAGATACCAGACTCCGTCCGGTTCTGGTTTTCTGCGGATGCCGTCTTTTTGTCCCTGTGCATAGTCAAAAATGTTATCTCCAAAGATTTCTTTTACAACCTTTACCGTCTGACGGTCCGGCTTATTCGAAAGGACTGCCAGATGGATTCCTCTGTCTTTCAATGCTTTTAACATCTCCGGAATCCCCTCGTAAAGTGTTACATGATATATACAATTCTGATCAAATATACGTCCGTAAATTTTCATTCCTTCTTCAATTCTTGAAGCCTTAGGATCCCCCGACACTTTCAGAGATTCTTCGATCAGAACTCTTGCTCCGTTTCCGACAAACATTCTGCACTGATCCTTTGTGATCTGGGAGAGCCCCATCTCCTTCAGTGTCAGATTCACAGAATATGTCATAGATTCCAATGTATTTGTTAATGTTCCATCTAGGTCAAATATACAAGCTTTCATTATACAAATCCCTCCTGCAAATATCATAGTATGAGACTGTCAAAAATGCAATACTAAAAAAATCTATCAGACTTTTTTGTCATATACATGACACACAAAGCGATACGCCAGCCCTTAGATAAGGTACTGGCGCATTGTTTTCAACGCATTCTTTTCAAGTCTGCTCACCTGAGCCTGTGATATCTGTATTTCATCTGCAACCTCCATCTGTGTTTTTCCCTGAAAAAACCGAAGCTTTATAATATACCGTTCCCTCTCTCCCAGATGTTTCATTGCTTCTTCCAATGATAAATCTTCTATCCACTTTTCTTCTTTATTCGTCTGATCACTTAACTGATCCATTACATAGAGTGCATCTCCTCCATCATTGTACACCGGTTCCTGAAGGCTCATAGGTACCTGGATTGCATCCAGTGCAAATACAATATCTTCTTTGGATATTCCGATCTCCTCAGCGATTTCCTGTACTGTAGGCTCTTTCTGATTCTTCTTCATATAGTTTTCCTTAGCATAAATTGCCTTGTATGCAGTGTCTCTGAGTGACCGGCTGACTCTTATGGAATTATTATCTCTCATGTACCTTCTGATTTCTCCGATAATCATAGGTACTGCATAAGTGGAAAATTTTACCTCTAATTCTGTATTAAAATTATTGATTGCTTTAATAAGGCCAATACAGCCAATCTGGAACAGATCATCCGGATTCTCTCCACTTGCACCGAACCTCCTTATTACACTTAAGACAAGTCTTAGATTACCTTTGATATATTCTTCTTTCGCTTCCTGATCTCCCGCTTTAATACGCACAAACAAAGCTTCCTTCTCCTTTTCATTCAGGATCGGAAGCTTTGCTGTATTCACACCACATATTTCTACTTTTCCCTGTGCCATTGCGAACCTCCTGTCAGAATCTTCTCTATCAGTTTCTAGTAAAATGATTCTCCATATCGCACAGGCTTATGCGGATTCTTATGAAATTAAAAAAACTTTTACTCCTTGACATCCGGTCTGACGTTGGTTATCTGTCCCATTTGTCTGCCAGATTTTGGATCTGTGTTTCAAATTTTGCCATATCTTTATTGGCAATTCCTTCGTTCTTATATACTACATTTAACAGACGTTTGGCTGCTGCCACCAGACGGTTAAATGCAGATGCACTTTTAATCTTATTCGGCTTTTCTTCTGCCTTCTTCGGAATCTTCTGACCAATGGTAATGATCTCATTTGTCGCAAGATCTACGGAACCTCCGGAATACGGTGCAAATGCCGGGCAGCCAAATTGCTCTTCTACAAGCGCAGCAAAATGATCCGTCACTGTATCCTCACCATGTACAACCATCACACGGTCCGGTACCTTTTCAAATCCTGCGAGCCAGTCTAACAGTCCATTCATATCTGCATGTCCGCTGATTCCCCTTAACACTTCTATCTTTGCGTTGACCGTGATGTTCTCACCAAATAATTTCACACTCTGTGCACCTTCGATCAGCTTTCTTCCAAGCGTTCCCACTGCCTGATATCCAACAAAACAGATGGTACATTCCGGCCGCCACAGATTATGTTTCAAGTGATGCCTGATACGTCCGGCCTCACACATACCGGATGCAGACAGGATTACTTTAGGTTTCGTATCAAAATTAATCTGTCTGGATTCATCACTGGTAATCGTTGTCTTGAGTCCTTGGAACAACAGTGGGTTAATTCCCTGATTGACAAGCGCCATTGCGTCTTCATCAAAGCATCCTTTGACATTTTTATTAAACACATTGGTCGCTTCAATTGCCAGCGGACTGTCTACATACACTTCAAATCCCGGGAATTCCGGAAGCAGATTCTTTTCTTTTATCTCTCTGATAAAATACAGGATTTCCTGCGTACGTCCTACCGCAAACGATGGGATTACTACATTGCCTCCTTTTTGGAATGTTTCCCGTAAAATTCTTGTAAATTCGCCGACATAATCCGGAATATCCTCTCCATGTGTCCGGTCTCCATATGTAGATTCGATCACTACATAATCTGCTTCTTTTACCAGCTGCGGATCTTTGATGATCGGTTGATTCTTGTTACCCACATCTCCGGAAAATACGATCTTTTTAGAAACTTCTCCTTCTGTTACCCACACTTCAATACTTGCGGATCCCAGAAGATGCCCTACATCATTAAATCTGACTTCTATTCCGTCACACAATGTAATTTTCTGACCGTAATCCACAGGTGCCAGAAGCTTGGTCGCCGCATCTGCATCTGCAACCGTATAAATCGGTTCGTATTCCGGTTCCCCGCTTCGTCTTGCCTTCCGGTTTCTCCATTCCGCCTCAAATTCCTGAATATGGGCACTGTCACGCAACATGATATCGCACAAATCTGCCGTTGCAAATGTTGTAATGATCTCTCCGGAAAATCCCTTTTTAACCAATAACGGAATATTTCCCGAATGATCGATATGTGCATGTGTCAGAAGAATGTAATCTACCTCTCCCGGTGTAACAGGAAGTTCCTGATTCTCATAAAGATCCGGTCCTTGTTCCATTCCACAGTCAATCAGAATATTCTTTCCACACGCTTCAAGAAGATGGCAGCTTCCAGTCACTTCATGGGCTGCTCCAAAAAAGCTAAGTCTCATATGACCAACCCCTTTTTTCTTTTTATTGTATCATATTTTCATGAATACTTCACCATCTCCCGACGCAATCTTTGCATAATCTTTTTCTCCAGTCTGGATATATAGGACTGGGAAATCCCCAGCATATCCGCTACTTCTTTCTGAGTCTTTTCTTCTCCATCCTCCGTTCCAAGTCCAAATCTCATTCTTATGATCATCTGCTCTCTTCCAGACAGACGTCCAATAGCTCTGATGAGCACCTTCTTTTCTGCTTCATTCTCTAAATCCTTATAAATCGCATCTTCTTCCGTCCCCAGGATATCTGATAACAACAGCTCATTACCATCCCAGTCTACATTCAGCGGTTCATCTATCGATACTTCCATTCTCGTTTTATTATTTCTCCGCAAATACATTAATATCTCATTTTCAATACATCTGGATGCATAGGTTGCAAGTTTGATATTTTTATCAGGATTAAATGTATTAATTGCTTTTATAAGACCAATCGTTCCTATGGATATCAGATCCTCTACCCCCACTCCTGTATTGTCAAATTTCTTTGCTATATATACCACCAGGCGCAAATTATGTTCAATCAGTATTTTCCTTGCATTTTCATCTTTTTCTGTCCCAAGGTCTTTGATTGCTTTCTTTTCTGCCGCCGCCTCTAAAGGTGCAGGCAGAATATCCGATCCGCCTATGTAATGAATGTCTTTTCTGTCCACAAAAAAGAGTGTCTTCAAATCCGGAATTACTTTCAATTTAAACTGATGTGGAACTGCTACTTTTATCACCATTTTTCTTTCCTCCTGCCAATATATCTGGATTTATGATCATCTGATAATTTTCTGACCCTAATTCTTCTTCACATACCGCCACTAATGGATGTTCTACATTTATCCTGTATCCATCCCGTATGATCTGTATCTTATCCATGCGAAATGCAGGCATAACTCCCTCTTTTTTCCCGATGGAATGATATGGAATATATCTGAATCGTTCCGGTTGCTTTCCTTCTGTCAATCTCTTTACAGATGCCTGATCCATAACACTGACCGGATCTTTACTCACTGTATCCTTCAATGTATTTCCTGTATCTATAAGGGCTCTCAGTCTGCAATTTCGTTCTCCGAAAAACACCACCACTTCACAGTAACGATTTCCTTTCTCCGAAAACAATAAAATGATCTTCCAGATTCCCAACACCACATAATAACTGATGACTGCCAATGCAAAGAATACACTTCCCTGCCGCAGATACTGTCCCGCAAACTGTAATACTCCCCCTAAAAGAAAAGACTCTATATATAAAATTACCCATCCTCTGAACAATTCCCGGCCCCATTTTAATCCCAGACCGGTTCTTAGCATCAATACATTAATGACGCCATGAAATACTATAAATTTCGCCCAAGTTGTCTTACACGGCCATATCACAACAACACAGGTCAATACTGCTCCCAGTACGCCTCCCGCTATTATGCGGCCATATCTCACCGGACGTGCCAATGCCTTCTTTAGTAAAGCCAAAAGAATTGTATCCATCGTAAAGTTCATCAAAAAGAACACATCTACATATAATTCATAGTACACATCAGGCCTTCTTTCTCTTTCCGTGCACAGAAATAGATTTGTTGTTTCAAACAAGTATCATTATATAGATTTTATAGAAAGGATTTTGTCATATGATGTATGATATGCCGGTTTTCGTTCGACTGCTTTCGTAAACAAAAGAACATTTAAGAAAGAAAAGAAGAAAAAAAGAAAGAACTGTGCACACTTCAAATTCATGTGCATCAGTTCTTCTGTCTTTTTTAAGTAATATAACTCTTTATGTGATTGTTATTTTTTAAAGAAATCTGGAATTTTGATTGACTGCTCTTTCACTTTACTTGCCGGTGTTCTTGGTGTATCCAATGTAGGAGTTGTTCCACCAATCGGTCTTCTTGCAGTTGTTCCAGCATTTTCTCTCTGTGTTGTTGTTCCAAAATCAAGTCTTGGTGAAACCGGACGTTCAGCCTGCTGTGTACGTACAGTCTGCTGCTGCGTATACATCGTATTATTCTGACGTGTCGGTCTTTCATATGCGGATGCATGTCCCTGCTGACCATGTGGCATAGCCGAAGATCTGCCCTGATTCTCCAGTCTTGATTTTAACTTTGAAGCACTTCCTCCAACATTGTGAAGTCCTGTAGCAATTACAGTGATTGTTGCTTCATCTGCTCTGGAATCATCGTACATAGCACCAAAGATGATATTTGCATCTTCTCCTGCAAGTTCCTGTACATATTCTGCCGCATCAGCTGCATCCATAAGTGTGATATCTCCGGATACATTGATGATAACATGTGAGGCTCCTGCAATCGTTGTCTCCAGAAGAGGACTGGCAACCGCCTGTTTCACAGCCTCCAGAGCCTTATCATCACCGCGTCCCTGACCGATACCGATATGGGCAATACCTTTATCTGTCATAACAGTCTGTACATCTGCGAAGTCAAGGTTGATCAGTGAAGGTACATTAATCAGGTCTGTGATTCCCTGAATACCCTGCTGTAATACTTCGTCAGCTTTCTTTAAAGCTTCCGGCATTGTTGTGCGTCTGTCAACAATCTCCAGCAGTTTATCATTTGGAATTACGATCAGTGTATCCACACTTTCTTTTAATTTTTCAATTCCCGCAAGGGCATTGTTCATACGTGTCTTAGACTCAAAACGGAACGGTTTTGTTACAACACCTACGGTTAATGCTCCCTGTTCTTTTGCAATACGTGCAATCACTGGTGTAGCACCTGTTCCGGTACCACCGCCCATACCGCATGTTACGAATACCATGTCGGCACCTTTCAGTGCTGCTGATATTTCTTCTGCACTTTCTTCTGCTGCTTTCTCACCGATCTCCGGTCTTGCACCGGCTCCCAGACCTTTGGTAATCTTATCACCGATCTGCATCAGTGTCGGAGCTTTACACAGCTGAAGTGCCTGTTTATCTGTATTGACCGCTATAAATTCAACACCGGCAATCTGCTCATCAATCATTCGGTTTACCGCGTTATTACCGCCTCCACCTACTCCAACAACAATAATCTTTGCCGCTGCTTCTGATTCGTTTGTTTTAATTTCTAGCAAGGGTTTCTCCTCCTTTGTTATCCTTATTATATATTATACATCCCATTGATAGAGCAAGTGAGATGAACTCAGTTTGCTATATATAGTATATAATATAGACTTTCGTATAAAATATCAATAGAATTTCTCTAATTTTCTTAATTTTCTTGTGAAATATCTTCCATTTCAAATGTAATCGTAGTGTTATTCTCAGAATACGACTCCAAATGCAAAATTCCCGTTTTATCTCCCAGCTTTTTTAAGATTGGTCTGATCTGAGCGATCTGTTCTGCGGATACTTGATTTCCAAGGCATGCTCTTACGTTTCCAAAATCCATATAGATCTGCTGATCCTTTACATATATCTTTTCCGGGTATATTCCATACCTCTGGCTTTCCCCACATGCTTCTACTATTTCGGAAAATTTCGTCTGATTTGTCGTTTTAATCTGGCTGTACAGTTTATTTTTCTTTATTTTTAATCCACTGACAACCGGTATCTTTCTGTCTTTCACTTCAGTTTCATTTACTACAAGCTCAGTTTGATCAAAATAACTGTATTTTTTTCCCGATTTCACACAGCCTACCCTTGTCTTTTCTTTTACGGTAATTTTTAGTGTCCATGGATTTTTCATACTGACTTTCAATGTATCCAGGCACTCCGGCTTCTTTCCTTGGCCCAACGAATACTTTGCCAGTACATACAGGGAATTCTTCGACAGTTTATCATTCTGTACACATTCAACTATTTCCTGACTGTCACAGTATTCATTACCGCTTACTTCCACTTCCTGAATATAGAATAGCAAAACAGTTCCAAGGATTATAATGGCAGCCGCCAATATCAAAACAATCAAGGCATATGCATGATGTTTTTTCTTTTTATCTTTTCTTTTCTTTTTTGTACCTTCTCTTTTCTGATTCTGGTTTCCCATATATCATTCATACTTCCTTTCATTCTTGTGTCTCATCCACATGTATATTATTTTACCAAAGATGACACATTCAGCACAAGCCCCATTTCAAAAAGCAGGAACATAACCGAAGTTCCTCCATAACTGATAAACGGAAGTGTTATTCCTGTATTCGGGATCGTATTCGTCACCACCGCAATGTTCAGGATTACCTGTATCATCATATGTGCCATTGCCCCGGATGCAATCAATGCACCCTCCAGATCCGGTGCATGTGAAGCTATCACAAAAAAACGCCAGATTAAGATTAAAAATAATAATAATACAAAAGATGCACCTACCAGACCTAATTCCTCACATATGATAGAAAAAATCATATCATTCTGGGCTTCCGGCACAAATCCCAATTTCTGAATACTGCTTCCAAATCCTTTTCCAAACAATCCTCCCGAACCAATTGCATACAGACCTTGCAATGTCTGATAACCCTTTTCATAATTTTCCGGATGCCGCCATATCTGCAGACGTTCCAGACGATAACTTTCCATTGCAAGAAATATTCCCATAAATGCACAGCCAAGAAATATCATCCATGCAAACTGACCATATTTTGGGCTTGCAACAAATACCAATACTACGGCTATTCCAAGAATAATGATTGCTGTACTTAGATTACTTGCCCCTACCAGTCCTACAACCGGCAGAACACTTACAACTATTTTACAGACCGTTGTAAATTTCCCCATGCTTTTTACATTTCGCATAATCACGTACGTCAAAAACAATATAACCGCAACTTTTGCAAATTCCGACGGTTGAAAAGAAAACGGACCCAAAGATAACCATCTTTTGGATCCGTTATATTCATCACCAATCAGAAGAACCGCAATACCCAGCAGAACAGATACCAGATACCCCGGTACTGACCATTTTTTCCAGACATGATAATCCACTCTGGCGATGATCCACATACCTGCTATTCCAAGAAGCGTTGCAAATATCTGTTTTTTCAGATAGTAAAACGAATCCTGAAATTTGAGTTTCCCATTATATGCACTTGTGCTGTAAAGAATCACAAGCCCTGTTACAATAATAATCCCCAGTACGATGACCAGAGCATAATCATACGCTCTTTGTTTCGATCGTTCCAAGCCATCCACTCCTTATAAGGAATTTACAATTTCTTTGAACTTCTCTCCACGTACTTCATAACTCGGGAACATATCCCAGCTTGCACATGCAGGTGAAAGCAGAACTGCCTCTCCTGACTCTGCAATTTTTGCTGCAGTAAGAACTGCTTCCTCAAATGAATCTACAAACATATAGTCTTTAAATCCACATTTTTCTGCATCTGCTGCTATCTTCTCTTTTGTATCCCCAAGAAGGATCAGTTTTTTTACTTTACCGTCAAAACTGTTAATCCATTCTGTATACTCAGATCCTTTATCATATCCTCCACCGATCAATACTGTCGGGCGCTTCATTGCCTGAATTCCCTTGATCGCCGCATCCGGATTTGTTCCCTTTGAATCATTGTAATATGTAACACCTTTTTTCTCTGTTACATATTCAATACGATGCTCTACTCCTTTAAATGCCTTGACGCTTTCACGTATCACATCTACCGGCACTCCATAAACTGCTGCCATTGCACATGCTGCCATAACATTCTCATGATTATGCGTTCCCAGGATCTGCAATTCATCCACATGACAGATTGTTTCTTTTACTCCGCCATAATTGTAAATAATATTGCCTTCCTCGAGATAGATTCCCTCTTCTAGTTTACGCTGACTGCTGAAATATAGAACATTTGCTTTGATTTCTTCTCCAAATTCTCTTGTAAGCCTGTCCTCATAATTTAAAATGCAATAATCATCTTCTGTCTGATTCTTTGCAATATTTTTCTTTGCATTGACATATGCTTCCATCGTATGATGGCGATTCAGATGATCCGGTGTGAAATTCAGGATTGCACTTACTCTCGGTCTGAAATCCACAATGCTCTCCAGCTGGAAACTGCTCATCTCGGCAACTGTGATTGTATTGTCTGTCATCTTCTCAACTGCTGTTGTATATGGTGTTCCAATATTTCCCACAACAAAGACATCTTCCTGATAGTTCTTCATAATCTCTCCCAGAAGTGTCGTTGTGGTTGTTTTACCATTTGTACCGGTAATTGCAAGGACATCACCTTTACCGAACTGATATGCAAGCTCGACTTCTCCAATTACCGTAATTCCCTGCTCACGCATTTTTTCAATCACAGGAAGATCCGTCGGCACACCCGGACTTAATACTGTCATATCAAGATTTTCCAGAACTTCTTCCGGGAAATCTCCGATCACGATCTTGGCACTGCTGTCTTCTCCAAGTTGTTTTTTTATCTTTTCCTCTGTCAGTTTCTGGTTTCCATCGTACATTATTACTTCTGCACCATGTCTTTCAAGAATCTGTCCTGCTCCGATTCCACTGATTCCAAGACCAAACACAAGTACTTTCTTACCTTTTACTTCCATGATATCCTCCTACATAGCCATCAGAGCGATCAGACATAAGATTGCTGTAATAATAGAAAATACTGCAACAACTCTCGTCTCTGACCATCCGCACAGCTCAAAATGATGATGTATCGGCGCCATTTTGAATATTCTCTTACCGCCGGTCTTTTTAAAATATGTTACCTGGATCATAACCGATAATACTTCTATCAGATAGATAAATCCAACAATGATAATAAAGATTGGCATCTGAAGCATGTATGCCGCTGAAGCAACAAATCCTCCAAGTGCCAGCGAACCTGTATCTCCCATAAATACACTGGCCGGATATACATTAAACAGCAGGAACCCAAGAAGTGCTCCTACAACCGCACAGGTAATTGGCTCAATTCCACTTTTGGTACCGATCGCAACCACCGTGAAAAATGTTGCTACAAGTACGGTAACACTTGATGCCAGACCATCCAGACCATCTGTAAAGTTTACACCGTTAACAGTTCCAATTACAACAAAGAACATCAATGGAATCGCAACCCATCCGATATCCAGATATTTTCCACCTGTAAATGGAATCAGCATCGTAAGCGAAACTCCTGCAAATTTAACCATATAAAATGCAAAGATCGCAGTCACTACGATTTGAAGAGCCATCTTCTGCTTTGGATATAAGCCGTCAGAACGTTTCATCACAACTTTCAGATAATCATCCAGGAATCCGATCAGTCCAAAACCAAGTGTCAGAAACAGAATCGGAATAATCTTTGGATAACGACCAATATAAATAACTGAAGTAATCACAACAGCCAGCAGGATCATTACTCCTCCCATTGTCGGAGTTCCCGTCTTCTTAAGATGAGACTGTACACCGTCCTCTCTCTCCGTCTGGTCCATCTTCAGTCTTCTAAGTACTGGTATTACAAGAGGACCAAGAATCACACTTAATACAAATGAAATCAATACTGGAATAAACACTTTATAATCCATAATCCACCTCTTTAATTCTTTTGTTATTCAGTTAATCTCTAACTTTACCTAGTATACTGCATTTCCTACTGTTTTTCAATGCCAAGATACGGCAATATATTTTCAAAAATTTTTCCGATCACCGGTGCCGCAATGGTTCCTCCGTAATAGACTCCCTGTGGATTATATATTACACACATTCCAAGGATCTGCGGATCATCTGCCGGTGCAAATCCTACAAAAGATGATATATATTTGTTGGCACTTCTCGGAAGTGTCTGGGAAGTTGCCGTCTTTCCCCCGATCCTGTATCCTTCTACATATGCATTCTTTCCGGACCCTTCTGCCACTACACTCTCCAGAAGTTCCCGCATTGTCTGTGATGTTTTTTCAGACACAATATGCTTTTTTGCATTATATCGAAATGTTTTCACTTTTTTTCCTTCCGCACTCAATACTTCCATTCCAAAATGCGGAGTCACCCTTCTTCCTCCATTAACCAGTGCACTCACCGTCGTTGCAAGCTGGATCGGTGTAATCTGAAATGACTGTCCGAAACTGATCGTCGCAAGTTCAACCTGCCCTACATTTTCTTTTTTATGCATAATCGTTCCTGCTTCTCCAGGTATATCTACCCCGGTCAGATCCATCAGCCCAAACTGTCTGAAATAATCAAAAAAACGATCCACTCCTATCTTTAATCCTACTTCAATAAATACCGGATTACATGAATTTTGTATCCCCTGTACAAAATTTTCCGCCCCATGTCCCCCAACTTTATGGCAGCGGATCCGCCTGTCTTCCACAACTTTATACCCCGGACAGCTAAACTGATCTGTAAGATGCACTGCTCCTTCTTCCAGTCCTGCCGATGCCGTAATAATTTTAAATGTACTTCCCGGTTCATAGGTATCATTAATACAGCCATTTCTCCACATCTGATTTAATGCATCCTGTCTCTGTTCATCCGTCAGGTTTTCACCTGTCTCTTCATTATTCAGCATAAACGGCTGATTCAGATCAAATTCCGGAACGTTCACCATTGCATAGATTTCTCCGTTCTGTGGATTCATAAGTATAATTCCCACTTTGTCAGCCTGCTTCTCCGTTCTCACTTTTTCAGCCATCTGTAGTGCATACTTCTGCATCGTATAATCCAGGCTGATCCTCAACGTATTTCCTGCTTCCGGTTCCAGTCTGTCCTCTGCCACACCATCCAGTTCAATCCCCCTGGCATCCGTTGTTGTCAGAATCTTTCCGTTTATCCCCTTCAGGTACTTTTCATATTTTACTTCCAGTCCTACAATTCCCTGATTATCCCCTCCTGTAAATCCCAGCACCTTAGATGCCAGCTCATTATACGGATAATAACGTTTAAAGTCCTCGTCTACCTTCACACCGGCCAGGCCAAGATTTCTGATTTTGTCTCCTGTTCTTTTATCTACATTGGACCGGATCCTTTCTATCGATGAAATCTTTTCTACTTTTTTTCTAACCTGGTCTGCATCCATTTCCAGAAACTCTGACAATTTTTCGATTACTTTTTCAGGATTTTCAATCTGGCTGTGGATCACAGAAATCGTACATACCGTCCGATTGGTTGCAAGTACGGTTCCATTTCTGTCAATGATCTCACCTCTTGCTGCCTTAATATCCCGTTCCCTTTCATGCAGATCTTCTGCTTTCTGCTGATAGTACTCTGCATCAAATACCATCAGATATACCAGTCTTCCGATCAGATACAGAATCAGGATAAACGCCGCCAGAAAAACAACCAGAATTTTCTTTTTATGAAACGTTTTATTTTTCATAACAAAAATCCCCATAAAAATTTTCATAATAATATATGAAAACTTTTATGGGGTTATGAACATATAACTTACTGTTGTGCTGTCTGAGTCGTCTGTGTATCTGTATTGGAAGCACTATCCGTTTTCTTCTCTATACCAAGATACGGGAAAATATCAGTCATGATCTGTGACGCAAGCTGTGTTGCATACCCACTGTTAGCCTGAACAGCCGAATTCGGCTCGTCAATAACTACATACACCATAACCTGCGGATTCTCCTGTGGTGCATATCCGATAAATGAAACCAGGTATTTTCCATTACCACGAGGAAGTTTTTCGGCCGTACCGGTCTTACCGCCAACTGCATATCCTTCTACTGCGGCACTTGCTCCGGTTCCTTCTTCTACTACACCCAGCATATAATCTTTGATAATATCACTTGTTTCTTTTGAAATCGTCTTCTTTACCAGTACTGGATCCTTATTTTCTGTAACGTTTCCATTATCATCCTGAATCTGTTTTACTACATGTGGTTCATAATAGTTACCACCATTGATCAGAGAAGAGAATGACGCCGCCATCTGAGTCATCGTGACATTAAAGTTCTGACCAAATGCGTTCGTCGCAAGACTGGCCGGATCCATCGTCGCCGGTGTATATAACAGCCCGCTGGTTTCTCCTTCTCCTGGCAGATCGATTCCTGTATATTCGCCAAATCCGAACAGCCTCTGATATCTGCAGAATTCCTCGGTTCCTATACTTGCACCAATCTGCATTAACGCCACATTACATGAATTTTCCAGAGCCTGCTTCAAAGTCTCCGGTCCATGTCCGGAACGGTTGCTGCAATGAATATCATGATCTCCGACGTGCATGACACCGCCACAGACATAATTTTCATTTCCTGTAAGAACCCCCGTCTCAAGTCCCGCGGAAATTGTAAATGGTTTGAATGTCGAACCCGGCTCATACGTATTGCTGACACAATAGTTATTCCAGAGATCATTCAGTGTATCCAGTTTTTCCTGATCCGTCATTTTCTTCAGCTGTTCTTCTGTATAATATTTTGTCAGATCTCTCGGATTGTTCAGATCGTAATTCGGATATGATGCTTCCGCCAGTATCTCACCATTCTGGGGATTCATAACGATCACACCGGTATTCTTACTTCCTTCACCCTGTGTTGCTTCATTTTTATGCTCTTCATTAAATTCAAGTATATGTTGTTCTACAATACTCTGAAGCTGAAGGTCGATCGTTGAGACAACCGTACTTCCATTATCTGGTTCTTTTACCGTTCTTTCATATCCCGAATCTTCATCCAGATATCCATACTCTCTTCCATCCGTACCATTTAAAATCGAATTATAAGAAGCCTCTATTCCGTTGCTTCCTACATTTCCATTTGTTGTAAATCCGATCACGTCACTTGCCAGTGTCTTATATGGATATTTTCTCGTATAATCTTCTTCCATCCAGACTCCCTGTACGTTAGGATTTTTATCAGTGTCAGATGTAATCTTCTCAAACTTCTGATATGCTTCGTAATTTACTCCCTTTTTCAGTACAAGATATCTGCTGTTCGGATTCTTTTTGATCTGCTTTCTTACATCTTTTTTCTTTAAATCAAAACATTTTGATAAGGCTTTTATCGTCGGATTGATATACTTTTTATTACTGGTAATTGTCTTGGCATCTACTACTACATTATATACTCTTTCGCTCGTTGCAAGTTTTGTGCCATTTCTGTCTACGATATCTCCACGCTTAAATGGAATCGTACGATTATTATACTGCTGCTGATCTAATACAACCTTCGTATATTTTTCGCCCTTCGAAGCATTAATATACGTAATCCACCCTATCAAGAAAACAAAAGCTAGTATAATCGCTCCAAAGAGCATTACTAGCTTTTTCTGCATAAGGCCTGAAATTTTTTTCTTAAAGAAATTTGTCTTCTTTCTTGCCATAATCCCACCTATTTCTTATTCTTGTCTGACTGAGCAAGCACACCATTTTCCGGGATATTCTCATACTGTTTCACATAATCAGACGCCGGATTATCATATTCCACGATCTGATCTGGTGTGGCATATGTCATTCCCAACTGATTAATTGCTTTTTCTCGGATCTCATCCAGATTTACGGAATCTACGACCGCATTATACTTTGTCGTATTCTCCTCTTTCAGATCTGCAAGCTCTTCCTGCAATGCAGTTACATTCTTTGAATGCTTTGTTAATTCAGACTGTAATCGTACATAATTAACGCACAATAGCAACACAATTGTTGCTGCAATTGTAAGGAACACTACGTACGCTGCATTCATATGAAGTGCACGATTTCTATTTTTCTGTACCTGTCTGCTTACTTTTTTTCTTCTTTTTACGGATGATCGGTTCTTTTTTGGTTCATATTCCGGTTTTGCAACTACATTGCCATACATATAAGCCTGTCCCGCTTTCGAACGCGCAGAACTATATCCGCCGGACTGGCGTCTATCGCTTGCATAACTTTCTCTTGCTGCCATTTACGCCACTCCTTTCTAATTGTTCATATATCCTGTCCTATCTCTAACGGCGCTCAAATATTCTGAGCTTTGCACTTTTAGAACGGCTGTTATATTCTAATTCTTCCTCACTTGGAAGAATCGGCTTTCTGGTAACAACACACCCTTTGGAAACTTTTCCACATACGCACACAGGAAAATCCGGAGGGCACGTACATGGATTTTCATTTTTCTTAAATGCACTCTTTACAATCCGGTCTTCCAGCGAATGGAATGTGATAATACACAACCTTCCACCAGGGTTCAATATTTCAATCATGTCATCCAGAGAATTTTTTAATACGTCCAATTCCCTGTTTAATTCAATTCGAATAGCCTGGAACGTCCTTTTTGCAGGATGCCCAGACTTTTTCTGATATTTCATTGGTATCGAGGCTCTGATAATCTCTGTCAACTGCCCCGTAGTCTCGATAGGATTTGTACCACGTGCTGCTACGATATGTTTGGCAATGTTCTTTGCAAACTTATCCTCCCCGTAGTCCCTGATCACACGGTATAAATCCATCTCAGAGTAGTCATTGACGATGTCTCTGGCTGTCATCTTCTGACGTCTGTCCATTCTCATATCCAGAGGTGCATCTTCACGATAAGAAAATCCTCGTTCTGCCGTATCTAACTGATAAGATGATACGCCCAGATCAAGAACAATTCCATCGACCTTGTCAATTCCCAGTTCATGAAGCTTTGACTTCATATCACAATAATTGCTTCGGATTATTGTGACTTTCTCCCCGAAGTCTTTTAATCGGACACTGGCAGCTTCTATTGCCGCCTCATCCTGGTCTATTCCTATAATACTCCCTTTTTCACCAAGGCGTCTGCATACTTCATATGCATGTCCGCCTCCACCAAGCGTTCCATCTACATAGATGCCATCCGGCTTGATGTTTAATCCTTCAATTGTCTCATTCAGTAATACTGATTTGTGTTCGAATCCCATATCTTCTCCCTCTAGATACTGAATCCGCTTTCTTCCATATCAGATGCAATATCTTCAATGTTAAGTTCCACTTCAGCATTCTTTTCATCCCATCTTGCCTTATCCCAGATCTCAGCACGCTTCCCCATGCCTATGAATACAACTTCCTTATCCAGATGTGCAAATGTACGAAGTACAGAAGGGATTAGAGTTCTGCCTTGCTTATCAAGGTCACCGTCCGCTGCGCTTCCCTGAAAGAAATACGCAAACGCACGTGCTTTTTTATCAGTGGTGGTTGGTAATGCGTTAAGTTTTTCTTCAAAAGCGGTCCATTCTGCTTCCGGGTATACATACAGACAATTCTCCATTCCCTTCGTAATGACGAAATGCTCCCCTAAATCGTCACGAAACTTAGCCGGAATGATCAGACGCCCTTTGGCATCAATATTATGACTGTACTCTCCTTTCAACATAGGACTCTCCTTTTTCCAATGGTATAACACCGGACTTTGCTTTCAGAGCTACGTTTTTAGCTTTCATCCTGCAGCATCCACTTTTCTACCACTTTGTTCCACTTTTCACCACTTTCTACCACTTGAACCCATTGTAAACTACTTTTTTGCTGTTTTCAACCCTTTTTAAGAAATTAAGATAATTTTAAGGCAAAAAAATAGTGAACAGAAAATGCTTCTGTTCACTTATTCTTTCTAGATTTATTTTATACTATTCAGCTGTTGTGTCACTATTTCCAGCTAATGACTGGCTCAAAGTTGTCATTGCCGAATAATCAACCGTTACCTTTTCCGTCGGCTTTTTCGACTCATATATATTATGTACAGAATAGCCTGCACATCCGATCAAAGCAACTGCTATTACACATACTGCACATCTTCTGATAATGTTCTGAACCTTTTCTTTCTTCATGTTCTTTTTACGGTTTTTCTTTTCATCTTTATATCTGTCTACTTTAGCCTGGCTCATAGTTTTTTGCTCCTTTTCCAATCAATGTATTCATTCTATCATATCTGATAAAATTATACAACTACAATCACTCCGCCATCAGCCGCATACATACTACTGATTCCTGCCGTATCCAGAATAATAACATCTTTAAACGATGCACGTTCAAGAAGCATATCTCTTACAGCCTTTGCTCTTTCCTCACAATTGCAATGTGAAATTGCTAAAATCTTTTCCTGTGTATTCTTCATATTGGCTGCTACTTCATCCACCATCTTAGCCAGTCCCTTTTTTATTCCTCTTGCCTGCGAAAGCTGCTGTATACTGCCTTCCGGAGTTGAACCCATAACCGGTTTAATATTAAGTGCCGTTGCGACAACAGCCTTTAGTCCTTTCAATCTTCCATTTTTCTTAAGCGTATCAAGTGTTTCCAGTACAAAATATGTGTGTTGCTCTTCAATATAAGATTCAACTGTTTCGATCACTTCCTGAAAACTCATGCCCTTTTCTTCACATTCTGCTATCTTCAGACCGATCAATGTCTCACCTACGGATGCCGATCTTGAATTAAACACGTAAATGTCTTTCTCTCCATACTCTTCTTCATACAGATTCTTTCCTAAAACAGCACTATTATATGATCCACTAAGTTCTGCCGACAATGTCACTGCATATACATGTTCCGCATCACAATGATATTCTTCCATATATCTTTCCGGTGACGGACATGATGATTTCGGACATTCACCCGATGCTTTTACTCTTCTTAAAAAGTCCGCCTGGTCAAAACTCTCATCATCAACAATATGATGTCCATCTACATCGATCTGCAGAGACGCCGTCTCAAAATGGCCCGACTTCTTCATTTCTTCTGTTAATTCTCCACAACTATCTATGATAACTTTGTAACTCATGTTCTTCCTCCTAATGTGACCTTACATGAGTGTTTTATATAATTGATACAAAAACTCTTTTTCGGTCGCTTATTTCTATTAGAAGTAGTTTTAAATACTACATTATTCATCATAGCATATTTACACAAGAAAAGAAAGTCTTTTATTCCGCAATTTTTATCCTTGCTGAAACCCCCAGTGCCAGTCCCATCTCAGCCATCAAAAACAACACCGAAGTTCCTCCGTAACTGATAAACGGAAGTGTAATTCCCGTTGTCGGGATACAGTTAATTACTACCATTACATTTAATATTACCTGCAATGCAATATGTGCAAATATTCCGGTTACGATCAATGATCCGTAAAGATCCGGCGCATTCTGTGCAATAAACAAAAGTCTGTACAATAACATACCGAACAATATCAGAACCATAATTGCACCAAACACTCCAAGTTCCTCACATATAATAGAAAGGATCATATCATTCTGTACTTCCGGAATGATCATTTTCTGTGCACTGTTTCCTAGACCTTTACCAAAAAAGCCACCAGATCCTATCGCATACAATGCCTGCATGATCTGATATCCACCTTCCGACGCATATTTTTCCGGATTCAGCCATACAAGAATACGGCGCAGACGGAAGCTTCCGCTCGTTTCCATCATTGTTCCCAGAATTCTTGCACCGGCAATCGCAAGAACAATTCCCACACCTGCTATGCCGACAAATATCTTCGTCTTCGGATGTACTACAAATATCGTGATACAGGTTATTCCCATCACGATAATCGCTGTACTCAAATTGTCTGTGATCAGATAAACAACTGCCGCCGAAAATCCTCCCCATGCCAGTACTCTTATTACTCCCCTCCAGGGTTTAATCTCCTTACCCATCGTACAGATCAGTGCCGGAATAAATAATATAACAGCAATTTTGGCTATTTCTGCAGGTTGAAGCTGCTGTCCAAATGGAAGTTTGATCCACCTTTTTGCGCCATTTACTTCCTTTCCCAGTGGTGTCTTTACTAAAAACATCATAAAAATAGAAAAGAAATAAAATAACTTCGATTTATTTATGTACCAATGGTAGTCAATCTTACTTACCAGCCACATTCCTATAAAACCAACAATGCAAAATAATAATTGTCTTTTAAAATAAAACAGACTGTCCCCATTCTGTTTCATCATTGCGCTATAAGAACTTGTACTATATAGCATAACCAATCCAAAACATACAAGACAAATCAGTATTGCCAGCAGACTATAATCAAAGTAAACAATTCCACTCCTTTTCTTTTTCCTTGTCATTTTCACATTTTTGTGCTCTTTATTAACTTCTTTTACCATATTTCTACTCTCCAATCGTATCTATTATACTCAGATACGTTCTTAAAAACAACTGTCTGATTCACAACTTTCATTAATTTTCATACAATATTATTGCATAACATTAACGAAAGGAGTATTTTAAATGCCAAATTATCGTTATAATACACCTGATTATATGCGCCAGAACAATTCTAACGGATGTCATGTAGGCGGGAGCCGAACAATGCCGGCTTCTGTATCGCCATCCACTCCTTCCAGATCGTGCTGCAATATTCATGAACACGACAAATTAAGCGGGCTCCCAATTGCTATGGCCTATGTTCCGTGGCAGGAATGGCGTTCTCTTTATGAAGTCGAAAAAGGATTCCGATGTGGAACTATTTTTGCGGAATTAAATCTCCCATTCTGTTGGAAAGGTGGTGCGGCCAGATGAACGAAAACCGACCTTGTAAAAAAGAGCTCCTGGAATGGATAAATATTGTCAGTTTTGCTGTAGACGATGTAAAATTATTTCTCGACACTCACCCAAATTGTACCGAAGCACTGGAATTTTTTGATGAATTTAAAAAGCAACGCGTGCAGGCCTTAAAAGAATATGCCAAATATTACGGTCCTCTCACGCTTGATACGGCAACTACACAGATGGATTATTGGAAATGGATTAATGATCCATGGCCATGGCAGGAAGGGGGATGCTAATTTATGTGGAATTATGAGAAACGATTACAATATCCTGTTAAGATTACTCAGACTAACCCGAAAATTGCCCAGATTATCCTTACTCAATTCGGTGGACCAGATGGAGAACTCGCTGCATCTATGAGATATCTGGCCCAGAGATATACTATGCCTTATAAGGAAGTTACCGGAATTCTTACGGATATAGGCACCGAAGAACTGGCTCACCTTGAAATCATCTGTGCCATTGTGCATCAGCTTACCCGTAATCTTACACCAGAACAAATTGAAAAATCCGGCTTCGACAAATATTATGTAGACCACACACTCGCACTCTGGCCTCAGGCTGCCAGCGGAACTCCTTGGAGTGCTACAACATTCCAGTCCAAAGGTGATCCGATTACAGATCTGCATGAAGATATGGCTGCAGAACAAAAAGCCCGCACTACGTATGATAATATTCTGCGTCTGGTAAAAGATCCTGAAGTCTGCGATCCAATCCGCTTCCTCCGTGAACGTGAAATTGTTCATTATCAGCGTTTCGGTGAAAGTCTGAGAATTGTTCAAGATAAACTTGACAGTAAGAACTTCTACGCATTCAATCCTGAATTCGATCGTAAGCCTTGCTGTAACTAAGTCTGCTATATCCAAAACTTGCCATCGGCAACTTTTCTTGTATACTTTGGTATCTAAAGAAGCAATCAACATGTGGCTATTGTTGATTGCTTCTTACTACTTGACTAAAAAAAGAAAATTATAAATCTTAATATTATTTTAATTCATAAATTATATTTATATAACAAAAAACAACCAACATATCGTTGATTGTTTCTTATCTTTCATATACTTTCAAAACTACATACAAGAAATATTTCTTTCATCCTACCTATCACCTTGCTTGGTCATGCCCTCGACCGATTAGTATCAGTCAGCTCCATGTGTTACCACACTTCCACCTCTGACCTATCTACCTCGTCGTCTTCAAGGGGTCTTACTACTTACGTAGGGATATCTCATCTTGAGGGGGGCTTCACGCTTAGATGCCTTCAGCGTTTATCCCGTCCCGGCTTGGCTACTCTGCCATGCATTTGGTATGCAACAGATACACCAGCGGCCAGTCCATCCCGGTCCTCTCGTACTAAGGACAGCTCCTCTCAAATATCCTACGCCCACGCCGGATAGGGACCGAACTGTCTCACGACGTTCTGAACCCAGCTCGCGTACCGCTTTAATGGGCGAACAGCCCAACCCTTGGGACCTACTTCAGCCCCAGGATGCGATGAGCCGACATCGAGGTGCCAAACCACTCCGTCGATGTGAACTCTTGGGAGTGATAAGCCTGTTATCCCCAGGGTAGCTTTTATCCGTTGAGCGATGGCAATCCCACTTTATACCACCGGATCACTAAGTCCTACTTTCGTACCTGCTCCACCCGTCGGTGTCGCAGTCAAGCTCCCTTCTGCCTTTGCACTCTTCGAATGGTTTCCGTCCATTCTGAGGGAACCTTTGAGCGCCTCCGATACCCTTTCGGAGGCGACCGCCCCAGTCAAACTCCCCACCTGACATTGTCCCCCGACCAGTTCATGGTCGCTGGTTAGAAATCCAATACTGCAAGGGTGGTATCCCAACAGCGGCTCCGTGACAACTGGCGTTATCACTTCCTAGCCTCCCACCTATCCTGTACATGCAATACCGAATCCCAGTATCAAGCTGGAGTAAAGCTCCATGGGGTCTTTCCGTCCTGGCGCAGGTAACCAGCATCTTCACTGGTATTTCAATTTCACCGGGTGCATTGTTGAGACAGTGCCCAAATCATTACGCCTTTCGTGCGGGTCGGAACTTACCCGACAAGGAATTTCGCTACCTTAGGACCGTTATAGTTACGGCCGCCGTTTACTGGGGC